>JANOEH010000123.1:0-18111 GCA_031413115.1 Candidatus Eiseniibacteriota bacterium
TCTGCGGTGGGCTCTTCCCATCCCCCCCCTCGTGCGGTGGCTCGGCCCGCTCGCCGCGCGCGCCGGCGCGGCCCCCGCCTACGTCTGGGTGGACCGCGCCTGTCGCGCGCCGGTGACGACGGTGGACGAGTTCGTTGCGGCGCTCGGGGTCGAGGCGCCCGCCGACTAGCCGATGTTCCGCCGGCGCGCGTGGTGGCGGACCTGCGCCATCAGCGCATCCCGTCGTGCCGTGGCGCGGGCGATCGCACGGCGCTCGGGACGCGTGATCACGCCGTCACGGCGCGCCTGCGCCACCAGCCTGCGGACGTGCGCCCGGGCCTGGCGGAGTTGCCGGGTTTCGGGCAGCGTGACCGAACGAACGACGACGGGACGGACCGCGAGATGCGGCGCGAAACGTCGGGCTTCGACGCCCGGGTGGGCATGGGCGGTGGGGGCGAGGAACAGCGGCGCAGCGACGGCGAGGGCGGAGAGAAGAACGGTGCGGCGCATGGGCGTCTCCTGTGCGGGGCGAACCCCGTTGCTTCCGGCGGGTGCGGATCGCGCGGCGGTCGGGACCGCCGGCGGGACGACAGGACGGTGTGCAGGCTGCGTGCCAGCGCGTCCGGACCGTCACGCACAGGTCAATTGCCCGTCGTTCGCCATCGGTCTACAATTCGTGGAGCGGCGGCCCGTGCCCGTGCGCGTGCAGTCGATGTCCGCGCTGTCCCCCGCGGTGCAGTGTGCGTCCGCCCTTTCCGGAGATCGTTCGATGCGATCGAAGATCCGTCCCCTGTTGCTCGCCGTCGTCCTGCTCGCGCCCGCCACCGCGGCGCCCGCCCAGGCGGCGGCGCGCGTGCTCAACGTCGAATTCAAGTTCACGCCGTTCGTCGGCGATCCCGCCTCGCAGGACGAGGTGACCACGGTCGCCGGCATGGCCGAAGTCTTCGTCAATGGGATCCCGCTGAACCGCCAGGAGGTCGGGGCTGGGGCGGTGCCGGTGTTGTTCGAGGCACGCGAGATCGCGCCGGCGGTGTGGCTGCCGGTCGAGTCGCTTGGATCCATCCTCCGACAGGGCACGAACACGCTGCGAATCGAGTTCATGCCCGCCGATCCGAAGGCGGCCTACAAGGCGCAGTTGCGGTGGGTGTCCGTCATGGACGAGGCGACGACGAGCGAGGACGGCGCGGCCACCACGACGACGACCAACCAGGCGGGCGAAGGAGTCGAGACCCGCGAGGCGACGGGTCGCCTGGTGATGGAGCACGCCTTCGCTGCCCCGTTTGCCGCGGACCGGCCGTGGCATCACGCGGCGCCCGAGACCACGCTCACGGCCGCCGATCGCACGGCGCTGCGTGCGCTTGTCGACGAGCGCGTCGCCGCGTTCACCCCCGACTTCGCGAGGCTGTACGCGCTGCTCGCCCCCGCCGCCGGGGCGCCGGGCGCGACGACGATCGACGTGGCCGAGGTACAGCGTCTCAAGTGCATCGACCAGGTGCACGCCGCAGGCCTGCGTATCGCCGCCGCGTCGCCCGAGGAGTTCGAGATCGTGCCCAGCGGCCATGCCGAGATCGTGCTGCGGGCGAAGGGCAACATGCCGCTCTATCGCCCCGCCGACATGTCGGTGCTGGCGAAGATCACGGACGAGGAGGTGCAGATCTGTGCGGGGGCCGCCCTGATGAAGGCGTTTCCCCCGCGCCTGATCGTCATCCGGGGCGCGAAGGGTGGCTGGACGACGGTGGAGTGACCTGCGCGAACGCACGAAGGCCCGCGATCCTGACAGCGGACCGCGAGCCTTCGTGCGTTCGGTGCTCTACCGGTGATACGTCGACTTCACCTTGCCCCACGAGGCGCGCTCCGCCGGCGTCACGCCGCACGGATCCTCCGATCCGGTGCCGCACGTCGTGCCGACGCCTGCCGGCGTCCCACCCAGCAGCTGACACTCTGCCGGCGTGAGGAGGGCGCACTGTCCGTTGGGCAGGCAGCAGGCCTGGTCGACGTTGTTGTTCACCACTTCCACGCTGGCCGCGTCGACGTAGTAGTAGGAATAGCCGGGCCACACGCTCGGCCCCGGCGACACGTTGGTGATCGCGTCGTCGCGGAAGCTTCCGATGATGATGTGGCTCTCGCCACCGGCGGCGACGAACGTGCCCGAGATCTGCGTCCAGCCCGTGGAGTTGTTCAGCGCCACGTTGACCGGGCTCTCGATCTGCGGCGTGAACGCGAGCGGCGCGTAGTTGCCGAGCGGCCCGACCTGCCCGACCGAGAAGTAGGCGCCGATCCGGTCGATCGCGTAAAGCGATGTGTCGGCGAGCGAGACCCAGAACGACACGGTGTACGTGTTGCCGTTCACCAGCGGCGAGGTGAGCTGCGCCTGCAGGTACTCGCGGTAGTCCGGCGCCGAGCTGTACGGGATGATCCCCGCGTAGCCGACGCCATCCTGCGGTGCCTGCACGCCCGTGGTGTTCGTCGGCACGTTGACCGACGGGAAGCCCGTCGGCGAGCAGACGTTGAACAGGTCGGAGGTGCCGGTGTTGGGCATCGTCCAACTCACGCACTCGAAGAACTGGCTGAAGCTGGTCGGACAATTGAAGTACGACTCGAAGCTCGGGTTGGGCACGAGGTTCACGGCCTGCGCCGCCGGCGCAAGGGCGAGTCCGCAGGTGAGCAGCGTCGCGGCCAGCAGTCGTCGGGTGATCGTTCGCATGGGGGGTCCTTCCAGGGATGTCGGTCCGTGCCCCCGCGAGAGGTTCGCGGGACGTCCACGGACGGAGATCGTACAGTCTAATCGATGCGACGATCGGGAGCCACAGTCAACCGGGTTGCTCAGGTCTTCTTCTGGCACCGGAAGTTGAGTGTTCCCGTGACGTTGGTCAGGATGATCTGCATCGACCAGGCGCTCGGAGAGCCGACGACCGTCTGGAACGTCCCATTGTCGTTGAGGCTCCGGGAGTAGACCTGGGCACCTGTCGAGTCGTTGAGCACGAGGGTGGCGGTTCCTCCCGTGAGGCTGCACGACTGATTGACGTTCGCCTGCTGGCCCGTGTTCCGCCAACTGTAGTTGAGGGTCTGGGTCACGCCCGTGACGCCGGTCGTCTGGAACTGGAAGTCGTCGATGCTGTTGACGATCTCTGGTTGGAACTGCGGCGCGAGGACGTTACCGCCCGTGCTGTCGCCGCCCCCGCATCCGGTGAGCGCGGCCGTGGCGACGAGGGTGAGGGCAAGGGTCGAGAGTATCGAAGCTTTGCGCGGGGACATCGTTCCTCCTGAGATTCGGGTTCGGCGATCTCCGAGCGGAAACTTTCCGATCAGCCGACTCGAGCAGGAGACGAGCACGAACCCTGCCACAGTCCATTCCGGTTGACTCCGGTCAAGTCCCGGGAGTTTGCGGGCGGCGAGGACCGCACGCATTGCGAATCGCACGCGCTGCGGGCATTTCGAGCGGCGCCGAGGAACTGCGCAACGGGATTCCGGATCGTATGATCCGCTGCCCGAGGAGGTTCCGTGGACCCCGAACGCAACGAACGATTTTCCCTGCAAGCCGCCCTTGCACTGGCCATCACGGCGTTCCTCGCGTCGGCGATCCCGTGCCTGGCGCCGGTGGAGTTCCTCCACTCGATCGAGCAGTCGGCGAGCCCCGGCGCCCGGCCCGCCTTCGACTACGGGCGGCTCCTCGCGTTCGCCTTCATGGTGTCGATGTCCGCTGCGCTCGTGACCGGAATGCTTGCCTGGGGGTGCTGGCGCTACCTGCTGCTTCCCGCGGGGCGTCTCGGGTTCTTCCCCGGCGCGTTCGCGGGTGCGATCGTGGCCGCGCTCGCCACGACGGGCTTCGTCTTCTTCGGTGCGCAACCGGTGGGCCTGTGGACCGGCACCAGCACGGCGGAAGATCCGTTCACACCCGCGGTCTCCCTCGTCCTCGGCCTCGGGCTGTCGATTCCGGCGGCGCTGCTCGGCGGCTTCGTCGGGGGCATGGTCGGCTCGGCGCAACTGCGCGAGTGCATCGGCGGGGACATGCCCCGGTCTCCCGTTCGACCTCCGGGGTGACGCCCCGTCGGCGCGGTGCTAGGCTCGCCGCGCCCGACCCCCACGGACCCTGCCGCATTCGCTTGTGCCCCTCCCGGAGGACTCGTCCATGCCCGCCACCCGACACGTCACGGTGAAGGACGGGGACGTGCTCGTCCTCGTCGGCACGATGAAGGGCGCGTTCCTGTTCCGCTCCAACGGCGCGCGCAAGAACTGGGACGTGGCCGGACCGTACTTTCCGGGCCACGCGGTCTACGCCATGGCCTACGACGGCCGCGCCGGCCGCCGCCGCCTGTGGGCGAGCGCGACGAGCATGCACTGGGGCGGCGACCTGCGCTCGAGCGACGACTTCGGGAAGACCTGGACCACGCCGGCGCAGGCGAACGTGAAGTTCCCGCCCGAGGCGGGGCTGTCCCTGACCAACATCTGGCAGATCCGGGTCGGCCCGAACGAACAGCCGAATGTCCTGTGGTGCGGGGTCGAGCCCGCGTCCCTGTTCGAGTCGCGCGATGCGGGCGAAACGTGGGAACTGGTGCGCGGGCTGCACGATCACCCGCATCGGCCGCGCTGGGAACCGGGCGGGGGCGGGCTGTGCCTGCACACGATCCTGCCCGATCCGGTCGATCGGCACCGCATGGTGGTCGCCATCTCGACCGGCGGCGTCTATCGCACCGAGGACGGTGGCCACACGTGGAACGCGAGCAACCGCGGCGTGCGCGCCGACTTCCTGCCCGAAAAGCATCCCGAGTTCGGCCAGTGCGTGCACAAGATCGTGCAGCACCCCAGGCGGCCGCACACGATGTTCCTGCAGAACCACTGGGGACTGTACCGCAGCGACGACGACGGCCACTCGTGGCAGGACATCGCGGGCAGCGTGCCGTCGGACTTCGGCTTCGCGATGGTGATGCACCCGCACGATCCCGACGTGGTGTATATCGTGCCGCTCGAGTCCGATGGTTTTCGCGCGACGCCCGAGGGAAAGCTGCGCGTGTACCGCACACGCGATGGCGGTGGTTCGTGGGAGCCACTGACGAACGGGTTGCCGCAGAAGCAGGCGTACGAGACGGTGTTGCGCGACGGGATGGCGGCCGACGAGCTCGATCCCGCGGGCGTGTATTTCGGGACGCGCAGCGGCAAGCTCTTTGCATCCTCCGACGGTGGCCCCTCGTGGCGCCTCCTCGCGGATGGATTGCCACCGATCGTGTGCGTGAAGGCCGCGGTCGTCGGCGACCCGAAGAAGGTGCGCGTACCGAAGCCGGCGGCGCAGAAGCCTGCACCGCGCAAGAAGGCCGCAACGCGCAAGAAGGTCGCACCGCGCAAGAAGGCCGCGACCCGACGGGCTCGCTGACCCGGTGGCCGTGCGCGTCCTGTTGCCCGCCTACCTCCGCCCGTTCACGAAGGGGCGGGTAGAGATCGAGCTTCCGACCCATCCACAGACCGTCGGGGCTGCTCTCGAGGCCCTGCGGGTCGAATATCCGGGCGTGGTCGACCGCGTCCTGACCGAGGTGGGAGGGGTCCGTCGGCACGTCAACGTGTTCGTCGGCGAGACGAGCATCCGCTGGACCGGCGGGCTCGACACGGAATTGGACGAATTTTCCGAAATAACCATCGTTCCGGCGGTCAGCGGGGGCTAGGGTCCGGCCCCGTGGCGGCTCGATGCGAAGTTGACCCCGGGCCCGCATTCCGACATCCTGCACGGGTCGTCCCCCCGATTGAACCCGCCCATCCATCGGATCGGAAACCGTGCGACTCCCCTGCCCCCCGCGCACCGGGCCGTCCTTGGCCCTGGCCGCGATCTTCGCCCTGTTCTTCCCCCTTGTCCTCGCCGCGGTTCCCCCGGCACAGGCGGCGGACCCCGACTTCCCGCGCCTGGGACTGTACGGTCACGTTGTGGGGACGGGCGCGCCCATCGTGCGGGCCGACGAATCGCTGGATCCGTTGCTGCTCGATGCCATCGCCCGGCGACACACGGTCGTGCTCGACGTGTCGCCGTTCACCGAGTACCGGCCCGACGCGCTCGCCGCGCTGCGCGCGCGCCGGCCCGACGTCAAGCTGATCGGCTACGTCCAGGCGCAGTACATCTGGCCCGCCTCCGAGGCCGACTCCAACGTCAACCTGCCGACGCGCATCCGCATCCTCGTGCGGAACCTCAATGGCTTCCTCTATGACCGCCAGGGCCAGGAGTTCCGCAATGCGAACATCAACCTGGCGAAGCGCAACGCGCAGGGTCGCTTCGTCGTGGCCGAGGGGATGGCCGATTTCTTCGTCGACCACATCTACGGACCCGGCGACTGGGACGGACTGTTCCTCGATCGCTTCTGCAACTCGATCCTGTGGGACCAGGAGCCGGCCGACAGCGTGGATTTCGTGCGGGCGGGCTATCCCAGCGCGGCCGCGTTCGACGCGGCGTGGACGGCGGGGACCGACACGCTGGCGAACCGCCTGCGCCGCCGCGCCGGCTCGGCCCCGATCCTGATCGGCAACTGCGCGCAGGGGACGAAGTACGCCGCGTTCAACGGCTGGATGCGCGAGAACTTTCCGCAGCAGGGCGGCGGCAGCTGGGACTCGAACCTGCTCGCCGCCAACGGCGGCTATCTCACCGACCAGGCGAAGTTCCGCACGCCCTACGCCGGCTGGATGACCGCCTGGCCTGCCCCCGGCTTGCCGGCGGACGATCGCGAGAACCTGCGGCGGGCGCGAATGACACTCGCTTCGGCCGCGCTCGGCGAAGGCTACGGCACGATCAATCCCCCGGACCTCGATCCGACGACGGGCTACATGAGCTGGTGGTTCGACGAGTACGCCGTCGATCGAATCAGCGGCGCCGCAAGCGCCTCGATCGCGCACACCGGCTGGCTGGCGCGCGCGCTGGGACCGTACTCGCGCATGGTGTGGGCCCAGGTCGGCGTCGAGGACGCGTGCGACCAGAACTCGAGCTTCGAGTCGTCCGTCACGACCGGCTGGACCTTCCTGCAGACCAACGGCGCAACCGTCACGCCCGACGTGTTCACCGCGAAGCACGGCCTCGTGTCGGCGAAGATCGCGGTGCCCAACCCGACCGGGGGCCTCCCGGCCGTGCGCTACCGCTCGGTTGGCGACGTTTTCTGGATCGCCGACAAGTATGCGGCGACCTTCTGGGCCAAGGCGTCGGCTCCGCGGACGATCGAAGTCGCGGCCGTCAACGTGGGCAACGGCCAGACCATGGCGGCGGCTGTCGAGTCGCTGAAGACCACCTGGACGCGGCACCAGGTGTTGCTCAACGGCACGTTCGGCTACGCCCGGCTGGAATTGCGCGTCGGCGGTGCGATGGGGAGCGTGTGGCTCGACGACGTGCACTTTCAACGCGGCGCGCCGTTCGTCTACCGGCGCGACTTCGAGAACGGCGCCGTGCTGGTGAACGTCGGCTCCCAGCAGCTCGACGTCGTTCTCGAGAAGTCGTACCGCCGCATCGCGGGGACACGCGATCCCCTGGTCAACGATGGCAGTTTCGACGCGATTGCGACGATCGCACCTGGCGACGCGGCGTTCCTGCTCGTGGCGCGCGACGAACTCGTCGCGGTGGATCCCGCGCCGGCGGCAGGCGTCGACGCGCGCCTGCAGTGGACGGCGGTCGCGCCGAATCCGTCGCGCGGCGACGACGCAGTCGTGCGCCTGGCACTCACGGCCCCGGCCGCGTCGGGTGCGCTCGAAGTGTCGCTGCACGACGTGGCGGGCCGCCTGGTCCGGCGCTTCGGCGTGGACGGCCGCGAGTCCGGCATGCACACTCTCGTCTGGGACGGGCGCGACGCGGCGGGCCGGATCGTGCCGCCCGGCGTCTACTTTGCCCGCGCGCGGAGCGGTGGTGCCGTCGCCGTGCGCAAGTTCATCCGCACCGACTGAGCCCCGGAGGTCCCGTGTCCCGCATTCTGCCGATCGTCCAGTTGGGCGATCCCGTGCTGCGTGCCCGTGCGCGCGAGCTCGAGCCCGCTGCGCTCAAGGACAAGCAGGTCCGGGAACTGGTCGACGCCATGCGCGAGACCATGCGCGACGCGCCGGGCGTGGGCCTGGCGGCGCCGCAGATCGGCCTGGGGCTGCGTCTCGCGGTGATCGAGGACCGGCCCGAGAACGTCGAGGGACTCGCTCCCGAGGTCCGCGCCGCGCGCGCCCGCGACGCTGTGCCGTTCCACGTGATCGTCAACCCGGTGCTCACCGTCGAGGATCCGTCGCCCGTGCACTTCTTCGAGGGTTGCCTGAGTCTCACCGGCTTCGTCGGCGTGGTGGGCCGCGCGCTCGGTGTGCGGGTCGACTGCCTCGACGAGACGGGCACGCCGCGCGTGATCCACGCCCACGGCTGGTACGCGCGCATCCTGCAACACGAGATCGATCACCTGGACGGGATCGTCTACGTCGATCGCATGGAGACGCGCACCTTCATGGACGGCGAGGACTACGTTGAGCGCTGGGCCGATGCGGAGGTCGCCGAAGTGCGGCGCGTTCTCGAGGTGGAGCGGCGCCCCTAGGCGGGCGACTTCTTCACCACCAGCACGCTGCAGGTCGCATGTGTCACCACGTGCGAGGCGACGCTCCCCAGAACCAGCTTCTTGAAGCCGCGCCGGCCGTGCGAGCCGACCACCAGCCAGTCGACGGCCAGTTCCTTCGCCACGTCGCACAGCACGAAGCGCGGATCGCCATGCTCGACGCGGGTCGTCACGCCGAGGCGCGAGCCCGCCAGGCTCCCTGCGAGTTCCGTGAGCAGGGCATCGGCGCGCTGCTTCTCCTCGCGCACGAGGATCTCGAGTTCTTGCGCGGCCGGCGCGTGGAAGTCCCCGAACGAGTACACGTCCGTGCGGATGACGGACAGCAGGGTGACCGACGTATCGGCCGGCCAGGACAGGCGCTGCACCTCGGCGAGCGCGGCCTTCGCGTGTTCGGATGTGTCGATGGCGACGAGCAGTTTCATCGTGTCCTCCCGGATGATCCCGATCCTTCCACCTGGTTCTTCAGGCATCAAGCGTGCCGCTTCGCTCCGAGCGGTGGTACATGCGGCGAGTCGAAGCGCCGCGACTCAGCCGCGGCGGACCCGCGGGAGGATGCGCGCCAGCCAGACGAGCCAAGCCAGGCACCACGCCGTGCCGCTCACCAGCAGCCAGCCGTTCATGGCGGGACCGGCGAACTCCGCGCCGAGGCGCGCGGCCAGCGCGAGCGCGAGGAGCGCGAGCAGGGGAGGATCGAGGATCGTCCGCTCGGCGTCGATGCCATGGCCACCGTGCGTGACCACGACGCGCGTGGCGATCCCGGCGGTGAGAAAACCGTAGCCGCCGAGCAGGGTGAGGTGCTGCAGGCCCGTCGCGTGCGCCGGCCACAGCGCGGTGGCGACGAGGCCCAGCCCGACGCAGACACCGGCGCTCCACAGGAGCCAGCCGGTCGTCCCGGCGCGCGTCGGCAGCAGCCACAGCTTCCACACCCACAGGAGCATCGTCGCGCCGACGAAGGCGCGCAGCAGGGCGCCGGCGCGCGGCAGGCCCAGCGCCTCGAGCCCGAACGCGCCGACGAACATCTGGGCCAGCACGGCGTAGAGGAAGCGGCGTCCGGCCCGCTCGTGCGGCCTCGCGAGCTTCGGGATCACCAGCGGGTCCTTGATCCCGATGAACGTGGGCACGAGGATCGCGCCGACCCCGAGCACGATCGACAGCACCATCCCGAGCGAGACCAGGCGCAGGCCGAAGCGCGGCGCGGGCTCGACGATCCAGCCGAGCGCGGCCGCGAGCTGCACCAGCCCGCCCGCGAGTCCGAGGACGATCCCGAGCGGGATGAAGAACACCTCCTCGGGCGGGTCGTTCTGCCGCCGGCGCAGACGGTCGACGAACATCGCGACCAGCACGCCGAGGCCGAGAACGAATGCGGCCTGCGCGACGACGGGCGCGTTCATCCAGGCCGCGGCGCCGAACACGAGGACGCAGCCGACGACGAGTCCCGTGTCGAGCGGACGGACCACTTCGAGCGTCCGTGTCACGCGCGGCAGGAAGGTGAGCAGGAAGCCGCCGACGAACGCGAGCTCGAATCCCTGCGCCATGAGGCGGGCGTGCAGCTCGCCGGGCCAGACCCCGAAGCCGAGCGCGAGCGCGGGCCACAGGGCGACGCCGACGATGGCGAAGATCGCGCCGATCGGGAACAGGAGACGATAGGGCTCCACGGCGGTCAGGCCCCTCCTCTGGCCGGGCGGTCGATCGTGCGACGGACGGCGTCTGCAAGCGCGGAGGCCAGGTTGGCGTTCTCGTTGAGGCAGGGCAGGTGCTCGACGGCAATGAGCCCGGGTTGCGCGGCGAGAAGCAGGCGGCCCTCGAGCTGGCTCTCGGCGTTGTCGGCGAGGAAGCCGTAGGGAAAGTACACCAGGCGACGAAATCCCGCGGTGATGAGATCCCGCACCGCGACGTCCGCCGCGGGTGAGGTCCACGTCCCGCCCACCGTGTGGTTGAGCCAACCGCGCTGCACGCGCCCGAACGAAGGTGCGAGCCGGCGCTCGATCGCCGCGGCGACCGCCTCGGTGGCGACGCGTCCGGTGTTCATCGGCCGCGGCGGATCGACCAGCGTTCCGTGGGCGGCGAGGACGAGCCCCCAGTCGGGGCCTGGCGTCACGCCGCGAGCGGCAAGCTGCGCCAGGACGTGGCGCGCGGAGAGTTCACCGAGCACGTCGGCGTCGAGGCCGGGTACGACCCGCGCGTCGAGGGCCGTGGCGCACGCCGCGAGCTGGCCGCGGGCGATATCGTGCGTGAACTCGGACTCGGCGACGTACATCGGGACGACCGACACCGGCTCACCAGCCGGGATCACGGCGAGCACGTCGGCGAGCAGGGGTTTCCGGAACTCGTAGCCGACGTGCACGCGCCATGGCCGGTCCGTGCCCGTGGTGAGCGCACGCTCGAGCGCCAGTGCCTGCGCGCCGGTGATCGCCTCGATCGGCGACGTGTAGGCGTGCCGGCGCCACAGGCCGACGCGAAAGCGCGCCCGGGCCAGCGCGATGATCGGCAGGACGAACGGCGGAATCGGGGCGACGCGGCGCGTGAGCCCCCACAGGATGCGCCACGAGTACGCGAGTTGGGGGCCGAAGCGTGCCTCGGGCGGTTCGCCGTAGGTGAGGAGGACGACGTGGCGGGTCATGCGTCCGTCGCGCCGGCGAGCACCGTGTCGGCGTGCGCGCGCCCGGCGTCGATCGCGGCGCCGAAGGAGACGCCGTCGTACGCCGTGCCGCACAACGTGAGCCCCGCGTGACGCCCGACGGCCGCGCGCGCCGCCGCCACGCGCTCGCGATGGCCGCGCACGTACTGCGCGATCGCGCCGGGCCAGGCGAATGCCCACGTCCGCACGGGCTCGGCGGTCACGCGGAGGACGCGCGCCAGCTCGGCGCGGGCGAGCGCGATGCGCTCGGGCTCGGGTCGCGACACGATGGACGGATCGCGCGCGCCTCCCAGGATCACGCGCAGGAGCGCGTGCCCCGCGGGCGCGCGCCCGGCGAATAGCGTCGACTCCCAGACCACGCCCAGCGTGGCCAGCCCCTCGCCGCGCGTCACGAGGTAGCCGTAGCCGTCGAGCGGTCGCGGCAAGTCCGCCTCCCGGTAGGCGAGCGCGACGACCGCGACGCCCGAGTACGTCGTGGCCGCGAGCCTGCCGCCGAGCCCGGGGTCGAGTCCGGCGAGCATGGTCGACGCGGCGTGAGCCGGTGTGGCGAAGACGACGTGGTCCGCATCGTGCGTCGAGCCGTCGACGAACTCGAGCCGCCACCGGGCCGCACCGGCCGCGCCCGCCGTGACGCATTCGACACGCACACCCGTGCGGAGACGGTCGCCGAGGCGCGCCGCGAGCGCGTCGACCAGCTGCGCCATCCCGCCGCGGAAGGCGAGCAGGCGGGGCGCCCCGACGCCGGCCCGCCGGCGCGCTGCGAACGCACGGATCAGGCTGCCGTTCTCGCGCTCCATCGTGTCCATGAGGGGGAACGCCGCGGGTAGTGACAGCGTGCGGCTGTCGCCCGCCGAGATCCCGGCGACCGCCGCGTCGACCAGCGCGTCGGCGGCCTCGGCGCCGATGCGCCGACGGGCGAACTCATGCACGGTCTCCTCCCGGTCGGCCGGTCGCCGCCGCGCCCACGGCTCGAGCAACAGCCGCAGCTTTCCTTGCGGCGAGAGCACGCCGGAGGTGAGCAGGGTGGGTGGTGAATCCGGCACGCGGTGCAGTCGGCCGCCGCGCACGACGTAGCGTCGCTTCGCCTCCGGGCGGGCCTCGACCAGCTCCGCGGCGAGATCGAGCTCGCCGGCGAGCGCGCGCGGCCCGGCACTGCGATCGAGAAAGCCGTTTGGACCGGCTTCGACGAGGTATCCATCCTCGCGCACCGTCGTGGCGTGCCCACCCGCGCGGGCTGCGGCTTCGAACACGGCGACGTCCGCGCGATCGAGCAGGCGGTGGGCGAGCGCGAGGCCGCAGATCCCGCCGCCGACCACGGCAACGCGCGGCGACGGGGACGAGCCGGGAGGCGTGGTCATGGCTGCGTTCTCACACCGTCCGGCTGAACACCGGGCGGTCGCCTGCCGCGGCGGAGCGCAGGTGGCGATCGAACGCCATCGCGACGACGCGGACGAACGGGCGTCCGCGCTCGGTGACGCGCAACCCGCCCGGGACGCGCTCGAGCAGCCCGTCGGCGAGCGGCCCGCCGGGCGCGCCCAGCGCGCCAAGCTCGGCGGCGAAGTCGCGCTCGAACGCACCGCCGAAACGCGCCTCGACGGCGGCGAAGTCGAGGCGTGCGTTGCACATGATCTCGCCGATCACGAAGCGGCGGATCCGGTCGTCCGCGTCGAGTGCAAATCCGCGCTCGACCGGGAAGCGGCCCGCATCGAGCGCGGCGTAGTAGGCGGGCAGCTTCTTCACGTTCTGGACGAACGCGTCCTGCACGTCGCCGATCGCCGAGATGCCGATCCCCACCAGGTCGCGCGCGCTCTGCACCGTGTAGCCCATGAAGTTGCGGCCCAGCGTGCCGGCGTCGGCGGCTTTCGCCATGTCGTCCCCGGGCAGCGCGAAGTGGTCCATGCCGATCGCGCGATAGCCCGCGCCGGTGAACACGTCGTAGGCCTGGGCGAGGAGCTCGAGCTTGAGTTCCGGACCCGGGAGGCTCGCCTCGTCGATGCGTCGCATGTGGCCCTTGAGCCACGGCACGAAGGCGAACGAGTACACGGCGACACGTTCCGGCCGGATGGCGAGCATGTGCTCGAGCGTGCGGCCGAAGCCCGCCGCCGACTGCAGCGGCAGCCCGTAGATGAGGTCGAGATTCACCGAGCGGAAGCCTGCCGCGCGGGCGCGCTCCACCAGCTCCTTCGTCTGCGCGAAGCTCTGGATTCGTCCGATCGCCTGCTGCACCGCGGGGTCGAAGTCCTGGACGCCGGCCGAGATCCGGTTGAACCCGAGGCCCCCGAGTGCATCGATCTGCTCGCCCGAGGTGACCCGCGGGTCGACCTCGATGCCGATCTCGGCGTCCGGGGTGAAGGTGAAATGCTCGCTCACCGCAGCGAACAGGCGGGCCAGGTCCGGGATCCCGTAGTAGGTCGGCGTCCCGCCGCCCCATTGCAGCTGCGACAGGCGCCGACGGTGGGGCAGGGCGGCGGCGAGCAGGTCAATCTCGCGGATCAGGTGCTCGAGGTAGGGCTGCGCGACCTCCCGGTGCGGACTGATCACCACGTTGCAGCCGCAGTAGAGGCAACGGGCCTCGCAGAACGGGAGGTGCGCGTAGAGCGAGAGCGGATCGTCCGCCCGGGCGTCGGCTAGCGCCAGCCGCTCGCGGTAGGCCGCCTCGTCGAAACCCGTGTGGAACGAGACCGCGGTCGGATAGGACGTATACCGGGGACCGGGCACGTCGTAGCGACGGATCAGCTCCCGGGTCTGTCTCGCTCGCTGGCTTTCCATTGAAACTCCTGCCAGAATGGCCGCGTTGGTTGTAAACCCGACAATCTGTCACGAGGCGGACGCCGTAAGTCCCGTCCGGACCGGATGCGCGGGCCCCTGCGGTGGAGTGACGCAACGAACGGGCCAGACGGCATTTGGCCGCCGGCGGAAATGGCAAAGCCCCCGGCCGTCGCTTGCGGTGTGCGATCGGTGCGGATCTTGCGGAAGCCGTCGCAGGAAGGACTCGACAGGCCCGCGTTCGCGGCCGATCGTGAAGTCCCCACCCGCTCCGAGGAGGCCGCTCGATGTCCACGACCCGCATCATCACCGCCGCCGCGATCGCCTGCGCCGTCCTGGTGGCCGCCGCCGCCGCCCAGGACAAGCCCGCAGCCGCCGCGAAGGACGGGAAGGCCCTGTTCCTCGAGCACAAGTGCAACACCTGCCACACGATGCAGGGGCAGTCGATCGCCAAGAAGAAGGCCGAGGCCACCGACGCGAAGGAAGAGAAGTCCGAGAAGAAGCCGCCGGACCTGTCGGCCGTCGGGCTGGAGCGGAAGGCCCCCTGGATGTCGAAGTACCTGATGAAGACCGAGGCCATCAAGGGCGAGAAGCACTCGCGCAAGTTTCGCGGCACCGAGGCCGAGCTGACCACGCTGGCGACGTGGCTCGAGGCGCAGAAGACGAAGGCCACCAACACCAAGACGACGACGACCACGACGACGAAGTAGCCGTCCCCGGTTCCCTCACCGGAAGGAGCCCGCATGAGCTTCGAACTCGTCGGCCTGATCGCCGTCGCGGCCGTGCTGTTGCTCGCGTTCATCGTGCGCCCGGGGATCACCCGCGATCGCGGGGGCCGCATTCTGGCGTTCTTGGCCCTGTTCGTGCTGCCGTCACTGGCGCTCGCCGTCGGCTTCGGCGCCCACGTCGAGAAGTCGAAGCGCACCGAGTTCTGCCTCTCGTGCCACATCATGGAGCCCTACGGGAAGAGCCTGAAGATCGATGACTCCGAGTACGTCCCCGCCAGCCACGTGCAGAACAATCGTATGAACGTCGACGAGGCGTGCTTCACCTGCCACACGACGTACGCGCTCTACGGGGACGTCAAGGCGAAGATCGGCGGCCTCAGGCACATGGCGATCAACTACTTCGGCACGCTGCCCGACACGATCAAGCTGTACGAGCCCTACAACAACCGCGAGTGCCTGCACTGCCACGCGGACGCACGCTCGTTCGAGGGGAACGACGCCCACGCCGAGACCGACACGACGATGGCGGCGATGAAGGCGAATCGGCTGTCGTGTCTGTCGTCGGGCTGCCACGACTTCGTCCACGACGTGCACAACGTCGACCAACACGAGATGTGGAAGGGGGCCCGGCCATGACCGGAAGGCGCCCCGTCGAGGGCCGCATCCGCTTCGCGGCGTTCCTCTGCCTGCTCGGCCTCGTCGTCGAAGCCGTGACGCTGAACATCCTCCATCCGCTGTCGTTCATCGTCTTCGCCGGCGCGGGCGTCGGGCTCATCCTGCTCGGCATCGTGCTCTACCTGCTCGCGTTGTTGCAGGCGACCGAGGCGCCGGCGAAATGACCACCACGCTCGACCAGCTCCTGCGCGAGCACGAGCCGGCGATCCTCGATCGCTGGGAGGAGCGGCTCGACCATTCCGACCTGGCGAGCCGCGCGGGCACGCCCGAGCAGCGGCGCAGTCGCCACAAGGAGGCGTTGCGGGGAGCGCTCGCCGCGCTCGAGCACAAGGGCGGCGCCGCCGCGCTGCCGTTCGCGATCGGCATGGCCCGCATCGAGCTGCGCCGCCCGGGCGTCGAGCGCAACCAGGCCGACGCCGTGCTCTCGCTCCTGCTCGGGCGTGAGGCGATGCGCGAAGTTCTGGCGGATCACGTCGAGCCCGACGAGTGGGCGGCGCTCCAACGCGACCTCGACGCGGCGTTCAACCAGGTGATCTCGCTCTACGGCCAGACGACGTGCACGATGTGCCAGGCCCGCCAGGAGGAGAACCGGGTCAGGGTCGAGCGCCACCTCGAGAGCGTGCTCGAGAGCTCGCAGGACGCGATCGTCCTGTGCGACCTCGACTGCCGCATCGAGCACTGGAATCCCGGTGCCGAGGAGATGTTCGGCTGGACCCCCGAGGAGATGCGCGGGGCCTCGATCGGCCGGTTGTGGCCGGGCGGACGGTGGACGGAGGGGGCACAGGAGGCGCTCCTCGCGGAGCTCACGTCGCAGGGGCACGTGCGCACGCCCGAGCTCAGCCTGACCCGGCGCGACGGCGCGGCCGTGTGGGTGGACGCGAGCTACACACTGGTCCGCGACACCGCGGATCGCGCGCTCGGCGTCTGGGTCCTGTTCCGCGACGTGACGGAACAGCGGCGCGTTCTGGACGACCGCATCCACGCCGAGCGCCTGGCTCTGGTCGGCGTGATGTCGGCGCGTTTCGCGCACGAGATCCGCAACCCGCTGACCTCGATCCTCATCAACCTCGATCTCCTGCGCGACTCGATCCGCGCGCGCGGGGCCGGGGTCGAGGACGAGGAATCGGTGGGCGCGATCGCCTCCGAGGTGAATCGCATCCA
Source organism: Candidatus Eiseniibacteriota bacterium (assembly GCA_031413115.1). GTDB lineage: Bacteria > Eisenbacteria > RBG-16-71-46 > RBG-16-71-46 > DASYSL01 > JANPEF01. The sequence goes on from JANOEH010000123.1 coordinate 16,485, forward strand.
GAACGTCGTGCGCGACTACCTCAGGTTCGGGCGCAAACCCCAGCTCGCGCGCGGTCCCGTCGTGCTCGACGACCTGTTGCGCGGACACCTCGCCATGCTCGCCCCCGAGCTGGGCCAGCGCGAGGTTGCGCTCGTGCTCGACCTGGGCGCCGACGGCGCGGTCGTCGACGCCGACGGCGACCAGCTGTGGCAGGCGATCCTCAACCTGGTGCGCAACGCCATGGAGGCGATGCCGGGCGGCGGGCGCCTCACGATCACCACGCGCCGTGACGGGGAACGCGTCACCTGCGTGGTCGCGGACACGGGGGTGGGCATGCCACCCGAGGTGCAGGCCGAGATGTTCCGCCCCTTCTACAGCACGAAGCGCGGCGGCACCGGGCTCGGGATGCCGTTCGTCCGGCAGGTCGTCACCGAGCACGGTGCGTCGCTGGCCTGCCGCTCGGAGCCGGGCCGCGGCTCCACGTTCACCATCGGACTGCCACCCGTCTCGCCGCCGGACGATCGCGCCACCGGCGGGATCGGCGGGGGGGAAGACCATGAGTGACCCCGTTGGCGCCGGCGTGAGGCTGCTCGTCGTCGACGACGACGCAGCGCTCCTGCGCGCGCTCGAGCGAACATTCCAGCAGGCGGGCTATGAAGTGACCACCGCGGCGAGCGGCGAGGAGGCGCTGGCGATCCTGCGCGATCGGCCGCCGGCCGTCGTCGTCTCCGACCTGATGATGCCCGGCCTCGACGGGATCGACCTGCTGCGCGAGGCGCGGGCGCTCCCCGTGCCGCCCGAGGTCCTGCTGGTGACCGCGCACGCGTCGGTCGAACGGGCGGTCGAGGCCATGCGCCTCGGTGCCTTCGACTTCGTCGAGAAGCCGATCCAGCGCGATCGTCTCCTCCTGCTGGTGCACCGCGCCTGCGAGCGCCGCAACCTGACCAGCGAGAACGCCCTGCTGCGCGAGCGGCTGGCCGATCGCGAAGGGCTCGATCGCCTCGTCGGGGCGGGCCCCGCGATCGCCGAGCTCCGGCGATCCATCGCCCAGATCGCGCCGACGGATGTTCCGGTGCTCGTCACCGGCGAGAGCGGGACGGGCAAGGAGATCATCGCCGAGCTTCTGCACTCGCAGTCGCCGCGGCGGGGGGCACCCCTGGTCAAGATCTCGTGCGCCGCCATTCCCGAGACCCTGCTCGAGAGCGAGCTGTTCGGCTACGAGCGCGGCGCGTTCTCGGGAGCGGCCACGACGAAGCGCGGCCGCTTCGAGCTGGCGCACGGCGGCACGCTGTTCCTCGACGAGATCGGGGAGCTGGCGCCGGCGATGCAGGCGAAGCTGCTGCGCGTGCTCCAGGACGGGATGGTGCAGCGCCTCGGCAGCACGAAGGACATCGCGATCGACGTGCGCCTGGTGGCCGCGACGAACGCCGATCTCGAGGTTGCCATGCGCGAGGGGCGCTTCCGCCGCGACCTGTACCATCGCATCAACGTCATCGAGATCGCCGCACCCACGCTGCGCGAGCGGCGCGAGGACCTGCCGCTGCTCGTCGCGCACGCAGGCCCGCCAGCGTCTGACGGTCCGGATTCCCGCTGCAGGCGAGGGCGACGAGCGGGGTGAAGACGAGCGCCCGCAGGTTGAAACTCGTC
>JANOEH010000124.1:0-15010 GCA_031413115.1 Candidatus Eiseniibacteriota bacterium
GTTCGGCGGCGCTGCGCGAAGTGTTCCTCCAGCAGCAGTTACTCACCTTCCTGACCACCCAGCTCGAGGAGTCGCGGCTCCGTGAAGCGATGGATACGCCGACGATCATCGTCCTGGACTCGGCGAAAGCGCCCGATCGTCCCCGCTGGCCGCGCAAGTCCTGGGTCATGGCGTTCGGGGCGTTCGTCGGGCTCCTTGCCGGGGTGGCCGATGCGACCCGCCTCCGCAGGGGTTCGGAAGCGCTCGGCTAGGGACGACGTTGCGATTCCCTGGGCTGGAGCGCACCCTGGAACGACCGGGCGCCATTCGCGCCGGACTTGCCGTCGTCGCCCTCGCGCTCATCGCCGGCTTCGCCCTCGCGGGGCCAGTCGCCACCACGGGCATCGCGGCGATTCTCGTCGCCGGCATCGGTTGCGCCCTCCTCCTGCCTCGGCCCCCCCTGGCCGCGCTCTGGCCCGCCTGCGGTCTCCTGCTCCTCTTCCCGCAGGTCGGGCCGGCAATCTACGTGTTCGACGCCGTGGTCGGAGTCGCCCTCGTCGCGACGATTCTCTGGACCTGGGATCGCGCGGACGAGCGGGCCTGGAATCTCGGGCCGGCCGGACTCCTGGCCGCGGCGACGTTGCTCGTCCCCCTCCTGGCGGTTCCGATCGTGGTCGCCTCATTCCGCTCCTTCGTCGGCGGCTACAAGATCGCTGTCGCGTTCGTGATCATGTTCTTCGCATTGCGCCGGCTGGTGCCTCGGAAGGACGCGCAGCTCCTTCTGTGGATCGGTCCGCTCGTCGGCGCGTTGGCCTCCATCCAGCTGCTGGTGCGCACCGCGGGCGTCGGCGCGGTGAGCCTGCAGCGGCTCACCCTGCGAAACTTCCACTCGAATCTCGGTTGGGGGAAGTCGAACTACATTGCCGCGATCCTGGTCTTCTGCATGTTTCTCTCCGCCCTGCTCCTGGTGCTGGAGAAACGCGCGTGGGCCCGCGGCGTGATCGTCGTGGCGTGCCTGCTCATGCTGCGGAGCTTCGTCATGCTCTACTCGCGGACCTCGACCGTGGCGCTGCTCGTATTCTTCCTGTTCCTGATCTTCGCGCGGGGCGGACGTACCGCGCTCACCGCCGGGACGGCCGCCCTGGTTTCGGCTCTCCTCTTCGCGGTCACGCCGTTCGGCGCGGTGCTCCTGTCGCGCTTCACGGATCCCACCGAGTTGCTCTCGGCGAAGGTCCGGTTCGACATCTGGCAAAGTGCGATCGAGAGATTTCAGCGTCACCCGTGGACGGGGGTCGGACTCAACCAGGGCAAGTACCAGATGGACATCATGGACGTCGATCATGCGCACAACACGTTCCTCGACTACCTGAGCGAGCAGGGCGTGTTCGGCGTCGCCGTCTACGTGGCCCTGCTCGTAGCGATCTTCCGCGTCGCGGCCCGTGTCCGGGTGCCGAGTTCGAAGGTGGACCACCGGACAATCCGCGCGCTCTGCCTCGCGACCACGACGGCGGTCGTCGTCAATTCGATGGCCGAGCCGACATGGAACGCCTACGTGTACACGATGCTGCTCGTCTACTTCCTCGCCTGGCTCACGCACAATCAACCGGAGTCGGCTTGATCCACGTCGATCCCCTGGCTCGCTTCGACCGCGACCTCGCGGACGCCCGCGCCGCCCGGCTGCTCGGCGCCGACGAGGTGGGGCGCGGGTGCCTCGCCGGGCCCCTCGTGGCCGCCGCGGTGGAGCTCCCGCTCGACGACTCCCTCGTCGGAGTGAACGACTCGAAGCGGTTGTCGCCGTCGACGCGCGTGCGCCTCGCGGGGGAGATCCGGAGCGGCGCCATCGCGTGCGGCTGGAGCTTCGTCTCGGCCGCGAGGATCGATGCCATCAACATCCGCCAGGCGACGCTCGTCGCGCTGCGCCGTTGCATCCGGCGGGCCACCGCGCTCGCGGTCGACGTCGCTCCCGGCCCGGGCGGAACTCCGGCCACGACCCGGCTCGTGCTCGTCGATGGACTCGACACCGTGCCGGGGATCGACGCACCGCAGCTGGCGCTCGTCGGCGGCGACGGCCTGAGCCGGTCGATCGCGGCGGCCTCGATCGTCGCCAAGGCGATCCGCGACGCGTTCATGATGCGATTGGCCCTGGACTACCCCGAGTATGGCTTCGAGCACAACAAGGGTTACGGCACGCCGGATCACCTCGCGGCGCTGCGGCGGCACGGACCGTGTCCCTGGCATCGGCGATCCTTCGCCCCGATCGTCAGGCAGCCGTCGTTCGCCGACGTCGAGCCGGTCGGCTGAGCCTTCCGGCTCCCCGCAGACCTCGTCCCCCGCAGCCCCCTGCGCCCGCCCCCGTGCGGAGTCGAACTTGCAACCCATCCACGAGGATCCCCACGCACGCGGCAGGGCGGGCGAGGCGATCGCCGCCCTGTTCCTGGAGTCCCGCGGGTACACGATCCTGGCCCGGAATGTTCGCGTGCAGCGGCGCGAGCTCGACCTCGTCGCCGAGCGCGGCCACCTGCTAGTCGCGATCGAGGTCAAGTGGCGCCGGGCCGGCGACGCGCACGGCGGTGCGAGCCAGGCGTGGCGCCCGGCGCAGCGCACGCGCGCGGCCGAAGCCTGGCTCACGGCGCGCGCGATGTTCCCGCACGGTGAGGAGCGGCCATGGCGATTCGACCTGGTGACGATCGAGGAGCGGGCGAACGGGCTGCAACTCGAGCACCATCGCGGCGCGTGGAGCCCTGCGAACACCTGGTGGTGAGGCGACCGGGAGTCGTTGTCCCGGGGGAGTGGCTCGCCTAGACTGGGGCTCATCGATCGGGACAGCCCGATCCCGGTGTGTCCCTCGCGAGGAGACTTCACCCTGGCCACCGTCCCCGAACCCAGAGTCCTCATTCTGCACGCGACCGCGGGTTCCGGTCATCGCAGGGCCGCCCAGGCGCTCGAGGCGGCGTTCCTCTCCCTCTCGCCGACGGCGCACGTGAGGACGCTCGACACGCTGCACTTCGGCTCACGGCTGTTCCGTCGCGGCTACACCCCGACGTACGACACACTGGTCGGGCGTGCGCCACGCGTGTGGGGCCTGCTCTACAAGAGCCTCGAGCAGCCCCGTATCCACCGCGGGACCACCCCGCTGCGGCATGCGCTGGATCGGATCAACGTGCGCAGCCTGGTCGCGCACATCGAGCGGGAGCGGCCGACCGCGGTGGTCTGCACGCACTTCCTTCCGCTCGAGGCGCTGGCGCCGCGCCGCCGCCGGGGTGCGCTCCCCGCACCTCTGCATTGCGTGATCACCGACTTCACCGCGCACCCGTTCTGGGCCATCGAGGGAATCGACACGACGTTCGTCGCCTCCGCCGCGGTGCGCGAGGAACTCGCCTCGTGGGGCGTCGCGTGGGAGAAGATCGTGGTCAGCGGCATCCCGATCGATCCGCGCTTCTCGAACGGCTCGCACCCGCGGGCCGAGGCGCGCGCCCAGTTCCAGCTCGCTCCCGACCGACCCACGATCCTGCTCATGGGCGGCGGCAACGGAGTGGGGCCGCTCGCCTCGCTCGCCGAGCGGCTGGTGAGCCTGCCCAGCGCGCCGCAGCTCCTCGTCGTCTGCGGTCGGAACGCCCGCCTGCGGATGCGCATGCGCGCGGTGTCCGAACTCGCACCTGGGCGCGTGCGCGCGCTCGGCTTCACCGACCAGGTGCCTGCGCTCCTTTCGGCGGCGGACGTGATCGTCACCAAGGCGGGCGGGCTCACCTGCAGCGAGAGCCTGGCCATGGGAACGCCGATGGTCGTCTTCCGCCCCACGCCCGGGCAGGAAGAGAAGAACTCGACCGCGCTCGCCGTCGCCGGCGCCGCGGTGCGCGCCCGCACGTTCGAGCAGGTGACCGCCGCGGTGGAGCGGATCCTCGCGCATCCGGCGCTCGCCACGTCGATGCGCGAGGCCGCGCTCGCGCTGGCCCGCCCACGCGCGGCCGAGGACGTCGCGCGACGCGTGCTCGGCCTGCCGCCTCGCGGGGAGGAGCCTGCCCCCACGCCCGATCGCCCGGTCGTGGAGCAGCGGATTCCGTGATCCAGGAACGTGCAGGACGCGTCTGTGACGCGCTGCTCCTCGTATTCGCCGTCGCGCTGCCGCTCTCGATCGCAGCATCCGAGATCGCGCTCGTCACGGCGCTCGTCGCGTGGCTGATTTCCGCGCCGTGGAAGCGACCGGTGCCGCCGGGATTCCGCGGGATCGCCATCGCGTCGGTGGCTCTGCTCGCGACCTGGCTTCTCGCCTCGGTTCTCGCGGCGGATCCCGTCGCCAGTCTGGCCCGGGCGCGGAAGCTCTATTCGATCGTGCTCGTGCTCGTCCTGATGGATCGGGTCCGCGACTTCCGGGCGGGCGGCCGGCTCGCCGTCGCGGCCCTGGCGGGCGGGGCTGTGAGCGCCGGGTTCGGAATCGTCGACTTCGTGATTCACCGGCTCACCAGTGTGATTCCGGACTTTCGGCTCGAGGGCGTCTTCTCGACGGCCATGACGTCCGGGAACGTGTTCGCGACGCTCGCGATCGCCGCGCTCGGCGAGGGCTTCCTGCGACGGCGGGGCGGGGCCCGGCTTGCAGTCGCCGCCTTCGCGATGTTCACGCTGGCGCTGGTCGCGACCAAGACCCGATCGTCGTGGCTCTCGTTCGTCGCCGGCACCGGAGTGATCCTCGGTGCACGCCGACCACGTCTGCTGGTCGCGGGCCTCGTGGGGATCATCCTCGGCATCGCCCTCGGGCCCTCGGAGGTGCGGGATCGCGTCTACACCGTCGTCGATCCACACTACGAGACGAACGCCGGACGCATTTCGCTTTGGCGTTCCGGGCTCGCGGTGGTGCAGGATCACCCGTGGACCGGGGTCGGGCTCGCCGATCACTACGCCCTCATCGAAAGCTACCGTCGACCCGACGCCACGTTTCATGCCGGGCACTTTCACAACAATGTCGTTCAGATCGCGGCGAGCACCGGCCTCGTCGGACTCGCGGGGTACCTCGCGTGGATGAGCGGAGTCCTCCTGGCGCTCCTGGGGAGACTCCGGGCGACCGGTGTGCGGGGCGCTCCGCGCGTGCTCGTCGCCCTCGCCGTCTGGCTCGCCTTCCAGATCCATGGATTGTTCGACTGGAGCTTCGGCGACGCCGAAGTGGCGAACCAGTTCTTCTTCTGGGTGGGGCTCGGGCTGGCGGTCGCGGGGCCCTCGGGACCTCCGCGACCGGGCCCGGTCCGTCCCCGCGGGGAGCCCGGGAGCTAACCTCCGTTCTGGCAAGCCGGTGGCGGTGACGCTCGGGCCCGGGGTTCCCACTCCCAGGGTCCCGGCCCACTCGAACCATGTCCACCCCTTGTCAGGATTCCCGGACCCGCGTAAGCTTGTGGCCTGCATGGGGGTCCTTCGACCCCCGGCAGATGGCGCCGATTGAATGCAGTGGATTGCACGGATGCCCCCGGCACGCCCCCAGATTCCGGAGTCGCCGTCGTCGAGTTGCTTCGACCGGACGATCGGGTCACACCAGGTCCCTGACGGAACAGCAAGACAGCCGAAGAGTTCGGACACCCTGGCCTCTCCGTCGCCTCCCGCCCGTGGCGACGGACCACGATTGCGTTCGCGCGTGATCGGGGAGTTGGAATGGTGCGTCATGCGTGGGCGCTTGGACTCGCGGGTTGGTTGCTCGTGGGCGCGGAGATCGTCCGCGCCGCGGTGCCGCCGCCTGCACCCCAGCCGCTGCCTCGCAGCCTCGAAACGACTTCCGCCGGTGTCGCCGCCGATCCCCAGCGCGCGCGCGGAGCGGAGCCCAGGCGTATCGCGACCTCGCTGCCCGAAGAGGTCGTGCGCGGCGGGGTTCCCACGTTCGGGAAGCCCGGCACGTTCACGATGGCGGTGACCGCACCGGATGCGCAGCGAATGCCCGGCGGCTTCCAGGATCCGTTGCGGTTCCTGCAGGCGTTGCCGGGAGTGTCGAACGATTCGGATTTCGACGGCCTCCTCTACGTGCGCGGCGGGGAGGGCGGGCAGAACAAGGTGTTGCTCGACCAGGTCTCGGTGAGCGACGCGTATCACTTCGGTGGGGTGGTCAGCGTCCTCAACGCCGACGTGATGGAGAAGATCGAGTTCTCGCCCGGCGGCTACACGGCCGAGTACGGCGACGCGCTGTCGGCGATCCTCGCGGTGAAGCGGCGGGTGGGCAACCCGGTCGAGATGCGCGGGAGCGCCGGGATCTCCCTGCTCACCGCACACGGTACGTTCGAGGGGCCGATCGGCCACGACGGCAAGGCCTCGTACCTGGTGGCGGCGCGACGCTCGTACGTCGACCAGGTGCTCAAGAGCCGCGCCACCGGGCCCACCGCTCTCCCGGCGTTCTGGGACGTGGATGCGCGGCTGTATCGACAGGCGGGACGGAACGACTTCCGCCTGGGCTTCATCCGCTCCGGCGATGCCTTGTCGGCGCGACTGTCGGACACGTTCACGTTCACGCCCGCCGAATCGAGCGGGCTGGAATGGGACCGTCAGCTGACGATGACGTCGCTCGAGTGGCGCCGCCCCGCGAGCGAGCCCGGGGCGTGGGCGCTGTCGGGCACGACGGCGTACAGCTGGAAGACGCAGGCGGTCGACTACCTGTCGGGCCTGCCGCAGCACGCGGATGCCGCCACCCGGACGTTCGATGCGCGCTTCGACGCGTCGCGTCCGGCCGGCGGAGTGATGTGGACGGGCGGGGCGCAGGTCGTGCACGGTCATACCGAGTACGACCTCGACATCGATCGGCTGTCGGTCCTCGAACCCGACCGTCGGTCGAACCCCCGCTCGCCGTTCGACACGGTGCGCGTGGTGTCGCACCACGAGTACCGGAACGTGTACGGCGCCGCCTACGCGCAGGGTCTCACCACCCTTGCCGATTCGGCGGTCACGGTCACCTTCGGCGCGCGCCTCGAGCACGGCTCGCGCAGCCAGGAGGCGGCGGTGACGCCGCGCCTGCGGCTCGCCTGGTCGACACCGCTGTCGGGCGTGACGGTGACGGCGGCGGCAGGACAGTATCGGCAGTTCCCGGGCGACCGGCTCGAGACCGATCCGACGATCGGCAACCCGGTCCTGCTTGCCGAGCGGGCGGATCACCTGGTGCTCGGAGCCTCGCGGCTGTTCGCGCGCGGCGGGCGCCTGTCGGTCGAGGGGTACTGGAAGCGGCTGACGAACCTGATCGTCTACGACGCGGATGCGCCCGATCAAGCGCCGCCGTTCGTGAACGAGGGCACGGGGAAGGCGCGCGGAGTCGAGTTCCTCGCCCATGTCCCGCGCCGCAAGTCGGATGTGTGGTTCGCCTACACGCTGGGCGAGGTGCGGTATCGGGATTTCGCGGACGCAGCGGAGTACGCGCCCGCGCAGGACATCCGCCACACGATCTCGGCCGTCGGGCGCGTGCGCCCGGGCCGCGATTGGACGCTCGGCGTCAAGTGGCGGGCGCAGAGCGGTCGTCCCTACACGCCCGTGGTCGGGCGCGAGAACGTGTCCGACCTCGTGGACGGGATGACCTGGGTGCCGGTGCTGGGGGGATACAACAGCGGCCGCTTCCCCTGGTACCAGCGGCTCGACGTGCGCGCGGAGCGCGCGTTCCGGATTTCCGGAGCGCGCCTGAGCGCCTCGCTCGAGGCAGTGAACGTCCTCGGCCGCCGCAATCTGTACGACTATCGGTACGTGGATGGGTATGCGCGTGCCGAGCCGGTGGAGATGCTGCCGTTCCTGCCCGTCTTCGGGCTGTCGGCGGTGTTCTAGTCGCACAGGACGTTGGAAAAGGATTGAGGCGGCAGCGGACGCAGTCGTCCCGCAAGGGGCGGGTCTCGTGGGGAGTACGCAGTCGTTGGCAGAAGTGCAGGGCAGCAACCGGTTTCTTCACCGGAATCGGCGATCGCGACGTCGGTTCCATGCAATCACCCGCAGGAGGTGCACCATGCGCGCAGTGCGTTCCTTGATCCTGACTCTCGTTCTCGTGGCGGGCTTCGCCGGCGCCGCGTCGGCGCAGTACGACAACACCCCCGGCACGTATACCAACGTCGGCGTCGGCATCGTTCCTGCGGCCCTGCCGCCGGGTTCGTTGCCGAGCGACTTGCCGGAGCTCGGTCCCAACCTGTACCGCGGCACCTTGATCGTCATCCGCAATCTGGACAATTCGTACACGGTCAGCTACCAGGGCGAGACGGAGCAGCGAGCGAAGCTCAACGTCAACGCGCTCTTCGCCAGCGACTGGGTGGGGATCAAGCGCGGCTCCCTCGTCGTCGGCACGTCGCTGGAGAGCGATGTGATCACCGGCATCGACGGGGCGAACCTGCTGACCGCAAATATCAACGGTGTCGGCACGGTCGCTGGCGCATTCCAGCGTGTCATCGCCAAGTTCTCGGGCGACGGCTCGTCGTATCCGCCGTCGCTGACGCAGTTCAAGGTCAACCCGGCGCCGGGCTTCCTGCGCTAGGCCGAACCCGCATCATGCACCAGGCAGCAGAGCCGGGGGCGGGGCCGCGAGGCCTCGCCCCTTCGCTTTGCCCGGGCTTCGTTTCAGGGTAGAGTCCGGCACCATGCGCCATCACTCGCGACTCCCTGCTCGTTCGCGCGGTACGGGCCCGGCTCGTCGCCTCGCCCTGCTCACGGCCATGCTGCCCTTCCTGCTCGCGCCCCCTCTGGTCGAAGCCGCCGCGCGGCTCTCTTCATTCCAGATCGGCGGCTACTGCATCTCCTGGGCCTACCGTGAACCGACCTGGCTCGTTGCCCTCGACGATGCGGGGCTCGACTATGTCCACAATCTCGATCACCACTTCGACTCGAAGTTCGGTCTGGAAGCTGTGCGCCTGCTCGATTCCCTGCGCGTTGCTCGACCCGGCTTCGGACTCAAGGCGGTCGTCAGTCTGTCGCAGACCGATCCCGCGCACGAGGCGTTCTCGACGCTGGCCGACGTCTCCCCGGCGGCCCTCGCGCGCGTCGCGCGCACGCTGCGACCCGGCGGCGGCTACAACAGCGAGTCGATCCTCGGTTGGAACCTGGCCGACGAGCCTTGCTCGAAAGCCGACTTCGATCGCCTGGGTGTGGAGGCGCGGTACCTGCGCGCCCGCCCCGAGACGGCGACCCGGATCCCCATGGTGAATCTCTATCCGATCCTCGATGCGGGTGGACCGGAGTGCTACCAGGCGGGATTCCGAACCGGGCGTGATCGCCGCAACGCCTACGCGGCCTATTGCGATGCGTGGCTCGGCCAGTTCGACGACGAGGAGGAGCCGGCCCCGGTCCTCTCCTTCGATCACTACCCGTTCCACGGACCCGGGCTCTCCCTGCGGGATTTCTCCGAGAACCTGGCGATCGCAAGCGAGCGCGCACTGCACCATGGTCGGCCCGGCCTGCGCGTTCCCCTCTGGGTCGTCGTGCAGTTGTCGCCGTACAAGGACAAGGGAAAGCCGTACGCCGACACCCCGACGGTCGCCCACACGCGGTGGCAAGCCTGGTACGCCGTCGCCTACGGTGCGAAGGGAATCTCGTACTGGACGCTGTTCCCGAGCGGGGCGCCCGAGGGGCCGCGATACGATGTCGGGCTGTTCGACGAGCAGGGGCGCCCCGGCCCGCGCGTCGACGGCATCCGCGCGCTCAATGCGCAGCTCCATGCGCTGGGACCGACGCTCACGCAACTCGATCCGGTCGAGGTGTGGCACGGCCGGGCCGGGTCAGGGGCCGGCTACGAAGTCGACACGGATTGGGGGGCGGTCGGATTCTCGCGGCCGGTGACGCAGGCGACGATCGAGCCGATCACGGGGGGCGGAGGACAGGCTGACGACCTCGTGTTCTCCCAGCTTCGGCACGCGAAGACGGGCGACGACTACTTGTTTGTAATGAACGCGAATCTCTCCCGACCACGCTCGTTTCGGCTGCGGCTCGCCGCCCGGGCCGACACGGTCGAACGCATCGATCGGAGGACGGGCCGCGCGGTCCGAGTCGGCCTGGGCCTCGACGAATTGCTGGTCAAGTCGCTGGGTCCGGCCGATGCCGAGCTCTTTCGGATCGTCGACAGGGTGGTCGAACCCATCCCGGATGTGCTCGAGATCCACGAGGATGGAACCCGTCGTTCATTCCGGACATCCCAGGGGATCCTCACGGTGGATCGGGCCACGGGGGCCCGTACCCGGGAGACGGCGCTCGTCGGGCGCCCGGCCACCGGCCTCAAGGCCACGCCGGCAGGGGTCGTCGCGGCCGATTGACGTTCGCCTCCGGGGGCGGTAAAGTTCAGCCCATCAAGGACTTCGCCGTTCACCCCCGGCCCGGAGAGAGCCTCGCCTCCATGCCCGTGCCCGCTGCTGCCACCCCGGTCGAACTCGCGGCCCGCGCCTTCGCCGGCGACCGGGTCGCGCTGGCGCGCTCGATCTCGCTGGTGGAGAATGAGGCGTCCGCGGCCGAGGCGATCCTCGCGGCCGCGTTTCCGCGTACCGGGCAGGCCGTGCGCATCGGCATCACGGGCCCCCCGGGCGCCGGGAAGTCGACGCTCACCGCCCAGCTGGCGAAGGTGTACCGCGCCGCGGGACGCACGGTCGCGATCGTGGCCGTCGATCCGACGAGCCCATTCTCGGGTGGCGCATTGCTCGGCGATCGTGTGCGGATGTTCGCGCTGGCCGGCGACGACGGCGTCTTCATCCGCTCGATGGCCTCGCGCGGCTCGCTCGGCGGGCTCGCCGGCACGACGTCCGACGTGTGCGACGTGCTCGAGGCCGCCGGCTTCGAGCGCATCCTGATCGAGACCGTGGGCGTGGGGCAGAGCGAGCTCGAGGTGGCCGAGGCGGCCGACACGACGCTGGTCGTGCTGGTGCCCGAGTCGGGCGACGCGGTGCAGGCGATGAAGGCCGGACTGATGGAGATCGGCGACGTCTTCGCCATGAACAAGGCCGATCGCGAGGGCGCCGAGCGCGCCGCGCAGGCGATCCGCTCGATGATCCACCTGGGCACGCGCCGCGACGAGTGGGAGCCGCCCGTGTGCCTTACGGTGGCGCAGACCGGGCAGGGGGTCGAGGAACTCGACGCGACGCTGGCACGGCACCTCGACCACCTGGCCGCCCGCGGCGGGCTGGTGAATCGCCGTCGCCGCCGACTGGCCGAGCGCATCGATGCGCACATCGCGGCCCGGCTGAAGTCGCGTTCCCTCGCCCGCGTGCCGCAGGCGCGGCGCGACGAGATCCTGGTCCGCGTCGAGGAACGGCGGATGACGCCGTCCGACGCGGCCCGTACGCTGTTCGACGAAGCCTGGCCCGACGAGGCCGCGTCCACGAGGAGCACGCCATGACCGAGCGCACGACCCCCGCCGCAGCGACCGCCCCCGGCGCGCCTGTCGGCCCGACCGCCGGCGCGGGCAACCCGCTGTCGCCCGAACTCGAGCGCATCGCCCGCGCGCAGGCCGAGTGGGCCGCACGCACGCCGGCGCGCTCGAAGGTGGAGCGCGACGACCTCTTCGAGACGATCTCGGGCGACAAGGTGAAGGCGCTGTACACGCCGACCGACCTCGCCGGCTTCGACTACGAGCGCGATCTCGGCTTCCCCGGCGAGTACCCGTACACGCGCGGGATTCGCCAGTCCGGGTATCGCGGTCGGCTGTGGACGATGCGCCAGTTCGCCGGCTTCGGCAGCGCGGCGGACACCAACCAGCGCTTCCACTACCTGCTGGCGCATGGGCAGGACGGCCTGTCGACTGCGTTCGACGTGCCGACCCTGATGGGCTTCGATTCGGACGACCCGCGCTCGCTCGGCGAGGTCGGCGTCTGCGGCGTGGCCATGGACTCGATCGTCGACATGGACACCCTGTTCAAGGGCATCGACCTGACCAAGGTCACCACGTCGATGACGATCAACGGGCCGGCCGCGATCGTCTGGGGGCTGTTCCTGGCCAACGCCGAGCGGCAGGGCGTGGCCCTCGAGAAGCTGGGCGGCACGCTGCAGAACGACGCCTTCAAGGAGTTCATCGCCCAGAAGTGCTGGTGCTTCCCGCCGCGCCCGGCGGTGCGGCTGGTCGTCGACTCGGTCGAGTTCGCGACTCAGCACATGCCGAAGTGGAACTCGATCTCGATCTCGGGCTACCACATCCGCGAGGCGGGCTCGACCGCGGCGCAGGAACTGGCGTTCACGCTCAAGGATGGTTTCACCTACGTCGAGGAATGCATCAAGCGCGGCCTGGACGTCGACACGTTCGCGCCCCGGCTATCTTTCTTTTTCAATGCGCACCTCGACTTCTTCGAGGAGATCGCCAAGTACCGCGCGGCCCGCCGCATCTGGGCGCGCCACATGCGCGACGTGTACAAGGCCAGGAAGCCCGAGAGCTGGCTGATGCGCTTCCACACGCAGACCGCCGGCTGCTCGCTGACCGCGCAGCAGCCCGAGAACAACATCGTGCGCACCGCGATCGAGGGGCTGGCCGGCGTGCTCGGCGGCACGCAGTCGCTGCACACCAACTCGATGGACGAGACGCTGGCGCTGCCGTCGGACAAGGCGGTGAAGATCGCGCTGCGCACGCAGCAGATTCTCGCCTACGAGATGGGCCTGACCAACACGGTCGACCCGCTCGCCGGCTCGTACTACGTCGAGAGCCTGACCAACCGCATCGAGCAGCAGGCCGAGGAGCTGTTCAAGGAGATCGACGCGCAGGGCGGCACGATCGAGGCGATCGAGAAGGGCTGGTTCCAGCGCGAGATCCACCAGGCGAGCTACCGCTACCAGCTCGAGGTCGAGCGCAAGGAGCGGATCATCGTCGGCGTCAACGACTTCGTCGAGAGCGACGAGCAGATCGACATCCCGATCCTGCAGATCGACCCGCAGGTCGAGAAGGACCAGGTCGCGGCGCTCAAGCAGATGCGCGAGTCGCGCGACAACGACCTGACGAAGCGCCGCCTCGCGGCGCTCACCGAGGCCGCGGGCGACACGGCGAAGAATCTCATGCCCCCGATCATCGCCGCCGCCGCGGCCTACGCGACCGAAGGCGAGATTCGCAACGCGATGCGCGTCCACTTCGGCGACTACCACGAGCCGGCCGAGTTCTAGGCCCCGGAGAACCGAGCCCACCATGGACCAGAAGATCCGCGTGCTCGTTGGCAAGCCGGGCCTCGATGGCCACGACCGTGGCGCCAAGGTCGTCGCCGCGGCGTTCCGCGACGCCGGCTTCGAGGTGATCTACACCGGACTGCACCAGACGCCCGAGCAGGTCGTCGAGGCAGCGATCCAGGAGGACGTCGACGTGGTCGCGCTGTCGATCCTCTCGGGCGCCCACATGACCCTGTTCCCGGCGATCCAGGACCTGCTCGTCGCCAAGGGCGCGACCCACATGCTGCTGACCGGCGGCGGGATCATGACCGCGCAGGACATCGACGTCCTGTCGAAGCGGGGGATCGGCAAGCTGTTCGGTCCCGGCAGCCCCACGACCGACGCGATCGCCTACGTCAAGGAGTGGTGCGCCGCGCATCCGCGCGCATGAGCGCAACCCGCCCGTTCGTGGTCGCCCTGTCGGGCTCGCCGCGCGCGGGCTCGAACGTGGACCTGCTGGTCGAAGCCGCGTTGCTGGGGGCGAAGGAGGCCGGCGCCGACACGCTGCACCTGGCCGCGCGCGACCTCTCGTTCCGCATGTGCCAGGCGTGCGGGCCCGACCCGGTCGAGGACGGCGGCGACTGCATCTTCCACGACGACATGGATCGCGTGTACGCGGCCCTGGCTCGCGCCACCGGCGTGCTGGTCGCCACGCCCGTGTTCTTCAGCGGGGTCTCGGCGCAACTGAAGGCGGTGATCGATCGCTGCAACTGTGTCACGCCGGTCGTTGTCGGGGAGGATGGGGCTGCTGTGTTTCGGCGGCGAAGAGCGCGCACTCGTAGGGGAGCGGCGATCATTGTGCTTGGTCCGACGGACACCGAAGAACCCTCGCGCCTGACGGCGCGTGGGTTCTTGTCATGGATCGGCAGTCGCCTGCTCGAGACCATGGTCTGGCGGCACGGCGACGTGGAATTGGGCGCGGTCGCGCGCGATCCTGCCGCGCTCGCCGAAGCCCGCGCCCTGGGCGCCCGGCTCGCCGGCCCGCCGCTCGATCCCGGCGTGACGCCTGCGGGCGGCGCGACCGGCACGATCACCGGCACGCACATCTCCGGAGGAACTCCATGAGCAAGGTCGTCGCGAACGCAACCGAGGCGCTGGCCCGCGCCGGGCTCACCGACGGGGCCATCGTGCTCGCCGGCGGCTTCGGCCTGTGCGGCATCCCCGAGAACCTGATCGCCGCGATCGAGGCGAGCGGGGTCAAGGACCTCACCGTGGTGAGCAACAACGCGGGCGTCGACGACTTCGGCCTGGGCCGCCTGCTGCGCACGCGGCAGATCCGGAAGATGGTCTCGTCGTACGTGGGCGAGAACGCGACGTTCGAGCGGCAGTACCTCGACGGCCAGCTCGAGGTCGAGTTCGTGCCGCAGGGCACGCTCGCCGAGCGCATCCGCGCCGGGGGTGCGGGCCTGGGCGGCTTCTACACGCCGACGGGCTACGGCACGATCGTCGCCGAGGGCAAGGAGACGCGCGAGATCGACGGCCGCATGTACGTGCTCGAGAAGCCGATTCACGGCGCGCTCGCCATCGTCAAGGCATGGCGTGCCGACGCGACGGGCAACCTCGTCTACCGGATGAGCGCGCGCAACTTCAACCCGATGATGGCGACCGCCGCCGCCCACGTCATCGCCGAGGTGGAGGAGATCGTGCCGGTGGGGAGCATCGACCCCGACCACGTGCACACGCGGGGCGTGTACGTCGACACGGTGTTCGTCGCACGGGGCCTCGACCAGATCCGACGATCACGCGGGTCGGTATCGGTGTCGTATGCAACTGCGGGGCGACAACGCGGCGGCGCCTCAAGCAAGCGCCCGGCCGCCTGGAGGTCGCCTTGCTCCGCTGAAGCCGCGCGGCGTCAACCTGAAGGGGCACTCAGTAAGTCGCGCGCCCACCCGACAGATCGAACACCGCCCCGGTGGAAAACGAGCAGTCCTCCGAGGCCAGC
>JANOEH010000125.1:0-2568 GCA_031413115.1 Candidatus Eiseniibacteriota bacterium
CCCCCGCCCCCGCGCGCCCATCCCCCCGCGCCGGTTTTTCCCCCGCCGGCGCCCCCCCCCCCCCCCCCCGGGGCGCGGCGCTCGCCGCGGTACCGCTGGCCGACACGCTCAAGCGCGCCGTCGACGGGTGCGTCGCCGAGACGATCCCGCGCGCCGGCCTGTGGCGCGCCCAGACGCCGCAGGGCGCGCGCGCCCAGCTGTTCCGTCGCGCCCATGCCGTCGCCGCCGCCGCGCGCGCCGCCGGCACGGGCCCGCTGAAGGAAGACGGCGCGATCGGCACAGACGACGTGGGGCTGATCGAGCGACTGGGTCACGCCGTCGAGATCGTTCCGGGAGAGGAATCGAACCTCAAGATCACGACCGCCGCCGACCGGGCGTGGGCCGAAGCCTGGCTCGCGCGCGAAGGCGCGGGGAGGGCGGGATGAACCTGCGGGTGGGAATCGGGTACGATGTGCATCCGTTCGTCGCGGGTCGCCCGCTGGTGCTGGGCGGTGCGGCCGTGCCTTCGCCGCGCGGCCTCGCCGGTCATTCCGATGCCGACGCGCTGGCGCATGCCGTCGCCGACGCGCTGCTCGGCGCGCTGGCGCTGGGCGACCTCGGCACGCACTTTCCCGACACCGATCCCGCCTACGCGGGCGCGTCGAGTCTCGCGCTCCTTGCCCGCGTGCGCGATCTCGTGCGGGAGCGCGGCTATCACGTCGCCAATGTCGACGCGACGATCGTCACCGAGGAACCGAAGCTGGCGCCGCACGTCGCGGCAATGCGCGCAGGACTGGCCGGCGCGCTGGGCCTCGCCGTCGACGAGGTCAGCGTGAAGGCGACGCGGCACGAAAAGCTTGGAGCCTTCGGGCGCGGCGAGGGGCTGGCCGCCATGGCCGTCGTCCTCGTGCAGCAGGGGACCGGGGAGAGCGCATGAAGATCGTCGTCCTGATGGGAGGCACCTCGGCCGAGCGGCCGATCTCGCTGCGCACCGGCGCGGGCATCGCCAACGCGCTCCGCGCGCGCGGCCACGACGTGACCGCCGTCGACACCGCCGACGGCGCCGTGCTGCCGCCGGGTGGCGAGGGCGCGCGCGAGCTGCCGATCGACGGGGACGGTGCGATGGTGCCCCGCGACCGCGCCGACCTGGCCGAGCGTCCCGCAGTGCACGACGCCGAACTCGTGTTCCTCGCGCTGCACGGCGGGGCGGGGGAGGACGGCACGATCCAGGCGCTGCTCGACCTGGCCGACAAGCCGTACACGGGCTCCGGCCTCAGGGCTTCGGCGGTGGCGATGGACAAGGCGCTGTCGAAGCGACTGTTCGAGCACGTCGGCGTGCCGACGCCGAAGTGGCGGCTGTACCGCCGCCGCGACGGCGATCGCCCCGACGATGCGGCCGTGCAGGCCGTCGGCGGCTACCCGGTGATCGTCAAGCCCAATGACGAGGGGTCGACGTTCGGCCTGTCGGTGGTGAAGGACGTGGCCGGCCTCGATGCCGCGTTCGACGAGGCCCTGCGCTACACCAACACCGTGCTGCTCGAGGAGTTCATCCCGGGCCGCGAACTCACCGTCGCCGTGCTCGGCGACCGCCCGCTGCCGATCGTCGAAATCCGGCCGAAGGGCGGCCTCTACGACTACGAGTCGAAGTACACCGCGGGCATGAGCGAGTACTTCTGTCCGGCCGACCTGCCGGCCGACCTCGCGTCGGTGGTGCAGACGCTGGCGGTCCGCGCCTGCCAGGTGCTCGACACCGCGGGCATGGCCCGCGTCGATTTCCGCCTGCCGCCCGACGGTCCGCCCTCGTGCCTCGAGGTGAACACCATTCCCGGCATGACCGCGACCAGCCTCGTCCCGATGGCGGCGAAGGCGGCCGGCATGTCGTTCGAGGAGCTCTGCGAGCGCATCGCGCGCCTCGCCATGGAAGACCACGAGCGGGAACGGCGAGCGCCGGCCCCGCGCCCGACCCCGTCGCGTTGAACCCGATGCGTCCGTCGAACCCGTCGACCCGGAGATCCCGATGAGCCTGCGCCTGTACGACACGATGACCCGCGAGAAGCGTCCGTTCGAATCGGTCCACCCCGGCCGGGTCGGCATGTACGTCTGCGGGATGACGGTACAGGACAAGCCGCACGTCGGGCACATCCGCTCGTCGTTGGTCGGCGACACGCTGCGCCGCTGGCTCACGCACCTGGGCTACGAGGTGACGTACGTCTACAACTTCACCGACGTCGACGACAAGATCATCAACCGCGCCAACGACGAGGGCCTGACGTTCAAGGAGGTCGGTCCGCGAGCCCACGCCAACGACCCCGCGCGGCTCGCTCGATGACGCGAGAATATCGCTCGATACCACGCCGCGGTTCCCCAAGGATTGCCGCAGCACGCGCGGCGTAGAACTGCGCTGTAGCGGAGCGGGTCGAAATGGGCATGCCTGGCGTCGCATCAACGTCCGACGAACCATGTTGAAGACTGTGGTATTATTCCTCGGCATCAGCCACGTCTCGGCACGGAGCGTGTACTTTGCCATGCGCTCGATCGGACAGCGCTACAGTGCGAGTGGCGCATGCTGGCTATACCTGTTGGGCATTG
>JANOEH010000126.1:0-2341 GCA_031413115.1 Candidatus Eiseniibacteriota bacterium
GTTCCAGGTGCGCGCCGGCGACGGGTTTCACCTGCGCTCCGATCTCCCACACACCGTCTACAATCGCGGAGACATCCCTGCCGTCATCGTCTGGGTCACGACCCACACGCCGAGCGGCGGTTCCCTGATGAGCTGAGGCCAGCTCCGGCCGAGGGCTGGCCGCCCGGCCAATCCCGGTCCGGCCGCCCACCCGCACCTTGCCCCGCCGCACCTTGCCGGTCGCTTCGCTGCGGGATCCCGCCGTGCGTCCCGACGTGCCCGCATCGTGCGCGATGCAATGAAAACAGCCCGATTCCCCGCTCTCTGCCCGCGATCCGCCCGTTCCACCCCCCACTTGCATGCGCAACCGCAAGCAGTTGGCCCCGCGGGCCCCCGATCCACGTCCGGTGGCACACGACATGCTTCATCCGCCTCTTGGAGAATCTCCACCCGGGAGGAACCCGATGTCGTTGCGGAATCAAAATGGCTTCTCGCTCGTCGAACTGTCGGTCGTCGTCCTGCTCGCCGGGCTGATCCTCGCGTTCTCGACGCCGTCCCTCAATCGCTACCTGGTCGAGGCGCGCCTGCGGAGCTCGGCGAGCCAGATCGCAGGCGAGATGCGCCTGGCCCGCCAGAAGGCCGTGTCGAACAACAGCAAGATGTGGTTCTGGACCTGGGGCGACGTCAACTACTACTGGATCGGGGAGCAGCGCTGGCAGGGCGCCTCGGGCTGGGGCGGGACCACCTGGCGGGGGCCGATCTACCTGCCGTCGACGGTCCTGGTGAAGAACCCGAATTTCGGCGGGATCAACTACTTCATCTACAGCCCCGACGGCAGGCCCAGTGCCTCGGGCACGATGTCGCTGATCTCGACGACCGCGAACCCCGACACGATCCAGATCAACGTCGACCTCTCCGGATCGGTGTGGCAGTGAGCCCGCGCCCGTTCGTGCGCACGCCGCGCCCGTCGCCGCCGCGTCGCCCCGTCGCTCCGGCGCGGAGTCCCGCGCAGGCCGGCTTCAGCCTCATCGAGCTCATGGTCGCGCTCGTCCTGCTGGGGATCGGCATCATGACGATCGCGAACATGTTCCCGCTCGGCTCGCGCACGCAGATGAGGGATCGGATGCGGACCTCGGCTGCGGACCTGGCCCAGCAGAAGATGGAGCAGTTGCGCCTGCAGACCTGGTCCGCCGCGGACCTCGACGTCGGGACGCACCCCGACGCGGACGGCGACACGCTGTCGCTCGTCGACGAAGGAACGTTCATTCGCTACTGGGTCGTCGAGGCGCAGAGCGGCTCCTTCGCGGACATGAAGAAGGTGACCACCCGGGTCGTCTGGACGTACCAGACGCCCGACACCATCGACCTCGTCACGTACTTCCGCAGGTGATCGCCATGTGCACCGACTCGAGCCGAATCCTTCCGACGCGACCGCCCCGCGCCGGCTTCTCCCTGGTCGAGATGATGGTCACGCTCGTGCTGCTCGCGATCGTGGTCGCCGTCCTCGCGACCGTGATGATCGGAAGCCAGCGTTCCAAGTCCGTCACGGAAGCCCGCCTCGAGGCGCAGCAGAACGCGCGCACGATCTCGGACATCCTGGCCAACGACATCCGCTCGGCCGGCTACAAGACCGACACGAACGCCTCTCCCGCCCAGCTGGCGTTCGCCTACGTCGACTCGGTCGAGCTCGTGATCAACGCGAACCTGCTGCCGATGGCGGACACGCTGCTCTCGCCGCTGGCGCTCAGCCCCACGGGCGCACCGCTTCCGCCGGTCCTCGACGGGACGGCCTACGAGCCGACGGTGCGCTATGCCACCGGTGCGGAGACAATCCGGTACACGCTCGACCTCAACGACGACGGTGCGATCGACGCGAGCGACCAGGCCGACGCGCTGGCCGAAGAGGCCGAGCGCACGGCCAACCCCAACGACTTCGTCCTGGCGCGCGCCGTCTACGGCGACAGCTCGGGCAACGTGGCGGGGAACAACGGCGGCTCCAAGGAAAAGGTCGGGCTCGTCCGCGGCCCTGGCGCCGGGATTCCGCACCTGTTCACCGTGTACATGGGCTCGAGCGACACCCCCTGGGACTGGTCCGACGGACCGGTGCCGCTGGATCGGCTCGAGGAGATTTCACGCGTCGAGCTCCAGGTCACGACCGAGGCGCGCCGCCCCGACCCCGACGGTGAGTACACGCGCACCACGCTGACCAACGAGATCAACTCGATCCGCAACGTTCCCAACGCCGGCTCGACGCTGTACTCGGTCGAGGGCTGGATCTTCAACGACCTCAACCGCAGCGGCGACAAGGACGTGGGCGAGCCCGGGATCCCCGACGCCATGGTGCGCATGGGGACGGTCTCGG
>JANOEH010000127.1:0-2103 GCA_031413115.1 Candidatus Eiseniibacteriota bacterium
AGGAACAGCACATCGCGATCACCGCCGAGCAGGAGGTGGCCCTCGGCCTGCAGGCCGCGCCCGAGATGATGGCGACCTACGGCGGCGTGAGCCGGAACATCGACGCCCTGCGCGCCGTGCAGGCGGTCGGCAACCGTATCGTCGAGCGCACCGCGGCGGCCCGCTCCGAGTACGAGTTCACCTTCACGCTCCTGGCGGATCCGAGGACGGTCAACGCGTTCGCGCTGCCAGGCGGGCCGGTCTTCATCACCGAGGCCCTGCTGGCGCGACTGTCGACCGAGGGGCAACTCGCCGGGGTGCTGGGGCACGAGGTGGGGCACGTGATCGCCCGCCACAGCGCCGAGCAGATCTCGAAGCAGCAACTGACGCAGGGGCTGACCGGCGCGCTGGTGCTCTCGACCTACGATCCGTCGGACCCGTCGAGCCAGGGTGCGGCGCAGATGGGCATGCTGGTGGCGAACCTGGTCACGCTCAAGTACGGGCGCGACGACGAGCTCGAGGCCGACCGCCTGGGCGTGCGCCTCATGGCCGATGCCGGGTACGACCCGCGCGCGCTGATCGCCGTCATGAAGGTGCTGAGCGAGGCGGGCGGCGGCGGTTCACCCGAGTTCATGAGCACGCACCCCGATCCCGGCAACCGCGCCCAGCGGATCGAGGAGGCGATCGCCGCCGAGTTCCCGCAGGGATTGCCGGCAGGGCTGACACCCTGAACTGACCCGGGGCTTCCGGAGCACCCGGCGACTCTGATAAACTCGACGGGCTGCCGGCGCAGCTCCCAGGTCCCACCCGTCCCTCCGCCCGTCGCAGGAGTTCCCATCGTGCACAACAGCGCCGAGTACGACGCAATCGTCGTGGGCGGGGGCTTCTTCGGCGCGAGCCTGGCCTGCCATCTGTCGGAGGAACGGGGGCTTCGTGTCGTCCTCTTCGAGCAGGCGGACGCGCTCCTCGGGCGCGCCAGCTACGCCAACCAGGCGCGCGTGCACAATGGGTACCATTACCCACGCTCGCTCCTGACTGCGCTGCGCTGCCGGATCAACTTCCCGCGCTTCGTCGACGAGTACGCCGACTGCATCTTCGACGACTTCGAGAAGACTTACGCCATCGCTCGCACCTTCTCCAAGGTGACCGCGGAGCAGTTTCGCACGTTCTGCCAGCGCATCGGCGCGCCGCTGACGCCGGCGCCACCTGCCGTCCGACGCCTGTTCGACGCAGACCGCATCGAGGACGTTTTCAGCGCCCGTGAGATCTGCTTCGACGCGGATCGCCTGCGCGCCCGCATGATCGACCGCCTCGCCGCGTCGCAGGTCGTCGTCGAGCTGGGCGCCGAAGTCCTGCGGGTGCGTGAGCGGGCGCCGCGCGAACTCGAGGTCACGTGGAATCGGGGAGGCGCGGAACACCGGACGGCCGGGGCCGCCGTCTTCAACTGCACCTACTCACGCCTCAACCAGTTGCTCGTCGGCTCGGGCCTTCCTCCGCTGCACCTCAAGCACGAGTTGACCGAGATGCCGCTGGTCGAGGTTCCCGTGGAACTGAAACGTCGCGGCGTGACCGTCATGTGCGGTCCGTACTTTTCGCTCATGCCGTTTCCGGCGCGTGGGCTGCACACTCTCTCGCACGTCCGCTACACCCCCCATTGCGAGTGGAGCGACGGGGCGCAGGGGGACTGGATGGATCCCGAAGCCGTCCTGCGCGAGCGGCCGCGACGCTCCCACTTCCCGCACATGATCCGGGACGCGGCGCGCTACGTGCCGGCGATCGCCGATTGCCGTTACGTGGACTCCCTGTGGGAGGTGAAGACGGTGTTGCCGCGAAGCGAAGTCGACGATAGTCGCCCCGTGCTGTACAAGGCGGATTGTGGCCTGCCCGGCCTCACGGCCGTGCTCGGCGCGAAGATCGACAATGTCTACGACATCATGGAGGTCGCCTCGGGCGGCCTGGGCCAGGCCGTCGCGTGAGCGCTCCCACGGTCTCGACCGACTGCTTCGTCTCGGTGGTCGCGCCGCTGCACGACGATGCCGATATCGTGGCCGCGTTCGTCGGGGAAGTCGTCGCGATCCTCAAGCAACGCTACGACAACTACGAACTCGTGCTCGTCGACGACGG
>JANOEH010000128.1:0-15437 GCA_031413115.1 Candidatus Eiseniibacteriota bacterium
CGAAGTGGAAGCGACCCTCGCGCGCGTTCCGCGGCTCGTCCGGAAAGTAGAGCTGCGTCGTGAGCACACGCCCGCCCTTCTCGAGCAGCGACGTGCGCAGCGGCGAGTTCGGCGTGTAGAACGGAACCGCGGTCATCGCCGGTGTCGGGTCATCGCAGGCGACGGCGGTCGGGGTTGGGATCGGGGTTGGGGAGGAGTTGGGGCTGGCCGGTGCGGATTTCTCCTTCCTGGAAGGAGAAATGCGGTCGGCATTCTCCTTCGAGGAAGCAGAACCGGTACAGGCGATCGAAGTGCGCATGCCCGGTAAACCCAAGGGCCGACGAACAGCCGTACGGTCCGCACCAATCGTACGTTTCGTACGAATCGTACGCAGCTCCACGAGACCATGCTCGCGACGACCGCCCCCCTCCGTGGGGGCAGTTGCCGCGACGCCGGCCCGGACGTAGTCTCCCCCAACGCACCCGACCCCGGAGGTTCCGTTGACCGACCCCACGTCGCACCAACCCGCCACGCCCGACCAGAAGGACGCCCCGCGCCAGGCGAAGTTCCTGGTGGCCCGCTTCGAGCAGTGGGCGCTGCCGCGGATCGCCGCACGGCTGCCCCGCTGGGTGATGCCCGATCACCTGACCGGGCTCGGCATCGTCGCGGCGACGCTCATCATGCTGTGCTACTGGCGCTCGAACGAGAGTCGCCTGTGGCTGTGGGGTGCGAACCTGGGCCTGGTTCTGCACTGGTTCGGCGACAGTCTCGACGGCACGCTGGCGCGCGTGCGGAAGATCCAGCGCCCGCGTTACGGGTTCTACCTCGATCACCTGACCGACGCCTACGCCACCGCGGCGCTGGGACTCGGTCTCGGGTTCTCGCCGTTCATGCTCGTGTCGGTCGGTTTGGCGGGCGTGGTCGCGTACCTGATCCTGTCAATCAACGTGTACCTCGAGACGTACGTCTTCGGCGTCTTCCGTTACGGCTACGGCGTGCTGGGGCCGACCGAGGCGCGGATCATGCTGATCACGCTCAATACGATCGCGCTGTTCATCTCGCCGCTTCCGTTCACGCTGTTCGGCATCGGCATGACGGTGTTCGACCTGGGCGGGATCGGCGTCACGCTGATCATGCTCGGCCTGCTGGGCTGGCGCGCGGGGCGCAACCTGCGTGACCTGGCGCGGCTCGAGCCGGCGAACGTGGTGAAGGAATAGTCGCGGTTACTGCACCCGCACCCGGAACGTCACGGTCCCGCTGCCGCCCGGCGCGAGCGAGCCCGTCATCGTCCATGTGACCGGGCCGGTCGCCCCGGCGGCCGGCTGCGCGCTCACGCCGCAGGCGCTCAGCCCCGTGCCCGGCGTGCCGCAGGTTGCATCCTCGAATACCGTGTACGCCGGCGTGGCATCGGCGATCGCGATCGCGCTCACCGACGCGTTCGACAGGTTCGTGTAGGTGACCGTGTAGGTGAGCAGGTCGCCCGGCAGCGCGTTGACGCGATCGACGGACTTGCTCAGCGCCAGCCCCCCGCCCGCGGCAAGCACCGTGGTGAGATCGGTCAGCAACGATGCCGCCCCGAGCGCGGGCGCGACGTTCGCATAGGCGAACGCGGCGGTGAGCGTGGCCAGCTCCGTCGAACCGACGGCCGCGCCCCGCCGGCGCCGTGTGGCGTGCGACGAGGCACACGCGCTCGCCGGCGACGAGCGCGATCGGCGCGGCGCCGATCGCGGTCTCGCCGGCGTCGACGACGCCGTCGCAGTCGAGATCACGCACGACCTCGTAGCCCCAGCCCGAGATGGACGGCGAAGGAGCCTGTGTGTCGGCGAACGTGACTGCGCCGGCGCTCCGCGCCGTATAGGTGTGCGGGTACAGCGCGACGCCGCCGGGCGCAACGCTCGCGGCACCCGCGGCGGCGAATGCGTTGGGCGGCACGTCGCCGAACAGGAGTCCGCTCGCGATCGTGCCGTTCGCCGCAGTGAACGTCACCTGATCGGTGGCGCGCACGTAGGCGCCACCGGTCGCGCCCGCTGCACCCGCAACCGACAGCCAATTCGCCGGATTGCGCTCGACCACCTGCGCCACGGCGCCACCGGCCGCGCCCGGGAACCACAATGCGAACGCTCCGCCACCATCGGTGAGCGTCGAGTCGCAGACGCCGCCGACGCAGGCCGGCACCACCGAGCGGAGCTCGACCGCAACACCGGGCACGCCGGGCTCGCCGGCCTGAACGACGCCGTCGTTGGCACCCACGCCGGCGGGGGCGCCGGCGCCGTCGTCGCGGAACACCCGGCCCTCGACGCGACCGCCGTGCCACAGCCCGAAGTTCTGGTTGGCGAGACCGCCGAGTCCGGGCACCGTCGCCGGGCGCAGGCCCGGTGCGGCCTCGGTGCCGATGCGCGCGGCCGGATACGTCGGCGTCACGTCGGCGGTGCTCGCGTTGTCGTCGAGCACCATCGTGTAGTCGCCCTCGGCCACCGACGTGAAGCCGTACGCGCCGGTGACCAGGTCCGCCGCCGCAACCTGCTGCGCGGTCGCCGGTGCGGTCACCGCGACGAGCTTCACCCAGGTGGCCACGCCGGTGCCGTTCTCGCCGGTGCCGCGCGACGCATCGTGGTCAAGGTCGGCGTAGACCGCGCCGCTGACGGGCACGCCGCCGCCCACGAGCACGCGGCCGCCGAACTCGGACGTGCCGGTGCCGGGGATCGTCGCGGTGGCGCTGAGCGAGCGGCCCGGCGTCACGCCCGGTGGCAGCGGCACGACGAAGCGGAAGCGGCTCGTGTTGTCGCTGCCCTGGTCGAGCCCGTTGATCGACGGCGCGTAGGCCGAGGTCGAGCCGTCGAGATCGCTGCCGGAGCCCTCGACCACGGTCGTGGCGTAGGTCTGTCCCTCGCCGAAGCCCGAGGGATCGGCGTCGGTGAGGAACAACTCGATCGTCGAGCCCGGGCGCGCCCAGCCCGCAACCGTCAGCGTCGTCGCACCGGCGACCGCCGACTCGATCACCGGGAAGTTGAGCAGTGCGTTGGCGCCGGTGTCGCCGTCGCCCGTGTCGTTCCTGGTCACGAACGGGGATGTGCCCTTCGCCGGATCGTCGCCGGCCCGCAGCAGGTCGATCCCCAGCTGGTTCGTCGCCGGGCTGCCGAAGCGGTTCGCGATCGTGCCGTTGCCGAACGCCAGGTTGCGTGTCAGCACGACGTTGGTCGCGGTGGTGAGCAACAGCACACCCGCGCCGTAGTTGCCCTGCAGGATGTTGCGATCGAGCCGGTGCCCGCTGCCGCCGATGCGCACGCCCGCGGTCTCGGCCGTGCCCACGCTGCCGATGCCGTTGCCGGCGATCGTGTTGTTCTCCAGCGTGCAGGCGCCCGTGGCGGCGGTGCAATCGACACCGGGTCCGTCGTTCCCGGAGATGCGATTGCCGCGCACCATGTGGCCGCCGCCGGCCTGCAGCGACACGCCCTCGAGCGACGGCGAGCCGAACGCGTTGGTGACGATCTCGCTCCCCTCGACCGTCCAGCCGGTCGCCCCGCCGGTGAGCGCGATGCCGTTGCCCAGGCCGAAGCCGATGAGCGCACCGCGCACCGTGCCCGTCGCCGCGCCGACGACGCGCAGGTGATCGCCGCCGCTGCGCTCCGCCGCGCCCGGGTCGGCGAACGCCAGAGCGCGCGAACCAAGAACGCAGCCCTCGAGCGTGAAGCGCGCCGCGGTCGCGCCGACGCGAACGTCAGCGTGCGCGTCCGAGCCGATCGTGTTGCCGAACGAGAGAATCGCCACGCCGCGCACCGCGCAGTCGGCGGCCTGCACGTCGACGCCGAGGGCCAGGCCGGCCGCGTCGATCAGCTCGACCTCGGGCGCGGCCACGCCGGCCAGCGTGAGCCCGGCCGCGCCGACCGTGCCCACCGTGCCGCGCGTCCCCGCGTTGGTGTCACCGCCGTTGGCAGTCTGGGTCGTGCCGTCGAGCCACGTCGCCGCGCCGGTGATCGCCGGCAAAGCCAGGGGCACGCCGATGCGCACCACGCCGGCCTGCATCCAGTTGGCGAGCCCCGCGCGCAGTCCGGGTCGCGCCGCCGCGCCGGGCACCATGAAGATCGACGCCTCCACGCCGGCGGGCTTCCCCACCTGCGCGAGACCCGTGTTGCCCAGCGCGTTGGCGTTGACGAGGAACTGGCGCACCGACCCCTGGCCCGAGGCCTGTACGTTGGTCACCACGTCGAAGTTGTAGCCGAAGTCGACTCCCGTCACGTCGCTCGCGCCCAGCACCACGCTTCCGACGGAATGGGGCGTGGCTCCCACCGTGGTGAGCGCGGCCAGCGTGAGCGACGTGGTGTTCGCGGCCGCGTCGGGCCGGAACGGGTCCTCGCCGCCGACGCGCTCGGCATCGCCGACCGCCGTGCCCGCCGGCGCGTTGGTCCTCCAGGTCTGCACCGGCACCAACGTCGCCACGGCTCCGGTGCGCGACGACAGCACGCTGGTGCTGACGTCCCGCACCGTGAACGTGCCCGGCGCCCAGCCGTCGAACGTGTACAGGCCCGCAGCGCTGGTCGTCACCGCGCTGAGATACGCCCCCGTGCCGTCGTACAGCTCGACGCGCACGCCTGGGCGCCCGACGCCGGCGGAGGCGACGAGCGAGCGGCCCGATCCCCCGCCGTAGTTCACGTCCTCGAAGACGGAGCCGAGGATGCGTGACGCGGTCACGGTGGTCGTCGTCGGCTGGTAGCCCGAGGCCAGGGTGTCGCCGTCGCTGCGCGTATTCAGTGCCGTGCCGAGCTGCGCAGCAATGAACGCCGCCGACGCCTGGTTCGCCAGCACCGTGCCCGTCGGCGCGGGCGCCGCGACACGCACGCGGAAGCGCACGCGCGTCTGCACCCCGGGCGACAGCGTGCCGCCCGCCGCCGACGTCGCACCGGTGCCCAGCCGCGCCACGATGGTGCGGGTGGCCGCCACGTACTCGGCCTGGTCGTCGGCGGCGGCGTCGGTCTTTGCCCCCGCATTGGGACCGTTCAGCACGGACATCGTTCCCGCGACATAGGTCAGGCTCGCCGGCAGCGTGTCGCGCACGACCGTCTGCATCGCTGAGTCGTTGCCCGTGTTGCGCAGCGTCAGCGTGTACTCGAGCTGGTCGCCCGGCAGGGTCGCACCGCCGTCGACGTCGACGACCGTCTTGGCGAACGCGTTGCCCTCGAGCACGGGCGCGTACAGGTCGGTCGCGAACGTGAGCACCGCCGGGAAGTAGCGGTCGCCGTTGGTCGACAGGCGCATCGTCGTCGCGGTGGCGCCGTTGGGGAGCACTCCATTGGCGACCAGGAGATCCGAGTCGTAGCCGAGCTGGTTCACGTAGTTCGGGTTCTTGGCCGTGAAATCCGCCCCGAGCTGGCTCACCGTGCTGTTGAAGAAATTCGTCGCTGGATTCGGCGCATCGCTCAGGGTCACGCCGTTGAGGGCGAATCCGTCCCCGGTGTAGTTGCGATCGCCTTCGTAGGTGACCACGCCGACGCGCGACTGGACGGGCCCTGCCGGCGGAGTCAGGAAGCCGCTCACCGGCACGTCGATCGGCGGCGAGGTGGGCGTCACTTCGCCGTACCCGTCGATGACCGTGAGGTTGCGCGGCGGCAGCGAGCCGAGGCGGTAGACGACGACCAGCGACCAGCCCGCGTACTGGTTCGTGCCTGTCGTCGACTGCACGTTGCCGACGCGATAGGTGCCGGTGCCGCCGGTGACGACTCGGTTCGTCACCTCGACGTAGGCGCTGTAGGCCGAGCCACCGGCGTCGAGCTGCGTGGCCGTCAACGTCGCATACCCCGCGGCCGGCGTGCCGAAGCGACACTGGTTGCGACTGCCGGTAGCGGAATAGCCGCCCCAGTAGAGACCGGCCCACACCACGGTCGCGCCCGCCGGAACCGTGAGGTTCGCCGTGCTCGAGTTGATCGTCGAGCCATCGCCATCGACGTCGACGTAGGCCATGTTCCAGTCGTTGTTGTTCAGGTTGTTGCCGGTGCCGTCGCGCGCACGGGCACAACTGTTCGCGCCGCTGCCGCCGCCGGTACAGGACATGAGAGTGTTGCCGATCAGCGTGATGTCGCCGTTCGTGTTCGTCGTGAAGCGCGCGGTGTAGCCGCGCACGACTTGTGCACGGGCGAAGCCCGGCACGAGGAGCGCGAGTGCAACGAGCGCGACCACGAACTTGATTCGTTGCATCACTTCGCCCCCCCGCCCAACCGCAGCACCGACTCGTCGAACTTCGCCCGCACCCGCAGGTGCACGCCCTGGCGCGTGTACTCCTCGCCCGTGAGCTCGTCGTCGGAGTAGCCGAAGCGGTTGTAGCCCGCGGACAGCCACACTCCCGGCGCCAGGCGGCGGCCCAGTTCCATGCCCACCCCGCCGCGGCGGCTGTGCGTGGCGGTCAGGACGCTGGCGAGCAGGCTCGCGTCGTAGCGCGTGCCCAGCGACCACGACGCGCGGCCGTGGACCCACTGCGCCGACGTCGACGTGGCGATGCCGTCGGTCCGCTCGTTCACCCACTTGCCCGCCCACGCCAGCGCCCCGGTCGTGCGGCGCGCCAGCGGGCCGGTGCCGTGCGCCGAGATCACGTGCGCGGTGCGGCGCAGGTCGGCCTCGGGCAGCTCGTCGCCGACGGGATCCGCCCCGCCGTCGCGATCCCAGCGGAACTCGTAGCGGGCGACCGCGTCCCACGCGTCGCCGGGGCGGTAGGCCACGCCGACCTGCAGCCGCTCGCGGTCGCTGCGGTTGCCGCTGTTCTCGCGCATCAGGGAGAGATGATTGCGCGCCAGCGCGCTCCACGCGCGGTCGATGCGCAGCGTGCCGGCAAAGGTGCCGAGTAGGGCGTCGCTGGTCTTCCCGGTGCGGTACTCGGCGCGGGCCGAGCCCTTCCACCAAGGGCTTCCGGCGTAGTCGATGCCGAACGCGGCGGCGAACGTCGCACCCGGATCCGCCACGGTGTCCGGCACCGAACCGACCGGCTGAACACGCTCGAGCGAAGCGGTGAGGCGTGCGCCGCCACCCAGTCG
This sequence comes from Candidatus Eiseniibacteriota bacterium, assembly GCA_031413115.1. GTDB lineage: Bacteria > Eisenbacteria > RBG-16-71-46 > RBG-16-71-46 > DASYSL01 > JANPEF01. The sequence continues at coordinate 6,999 of JANOEH010000128.1, forward strand.
CCAGGCGTTGCGCAGACCCACGACCGCCTCGGCATCGCGCCCGCCGATCGCGCCGTCGACGCGGTACTCGCTGAACACGCGCGCCTCGGGCGAGACGTTGGCGTCGAGGCCGACGACCGTCGTGTGATTCGCCGTCGCGCCCGTGAGCGCCCACGGCTCGAGTCGCCCGCCGACGAATTCGTGGCGGCCGTAGGCGCGCACGCGCGACATCACGCGCATCTCGGCGCCGATCGCGGCGAGGCGACGATGGGCTTCCTGGGTGTCCTGCTCGAGTTCGAGGTAGGCGTCGAGGTCGCGCGCCGAAGGCACGCGCGCCAGCAGGCGGGCGCGCACGAGCGCGGCGAAGGCCTCGTCTTCCTTGTCGGCGGTGCGACCGTCGGCGAGACGCAGGCCCAGCTCGCCGCGCAGGCGGTCGTTGAGCTTGCGTTCGACGGCGACGAGCAGGCCGCCGCGGCGTTCGCCGCCTTTGGTGTCGCCGGTGAACAGCGCCTCGCCCGACAGCCGCGTGCGCGGGCTCAGCACCGCGGTCATGCGGCCGCCGCCCTCGACGCGCCCGGCCGCGTAGCCCGACGTCGGGTTGAAGAAGTCCTCGCCCGTTGCGCCGGCAAAGGCGCGCGCCTCGACGCCGGTGGCGGCATGGCGCCACTCGACGCGACCGCCCAGGTCGCTCTGGCCGGTCGCGTTCTCGCGCGTGGTCGCGAACTCGGCTTCGAGCGTCGAGCGCGGCCCGGTCTTCGCGCCGGCAAACACGCTGCGGATCGAGCCGGCGGCCGTCGGATCGTGGTCGTCCACGTAGGAGCCGCCGACCTCCACCTTGCCCCGGCGCAGGCGCCCCTCGAAGCCGGTCGTCCAGTACGCGGCGCCGCCGTCCTCGACCTCGTAGGTGACGCGAAGGGAGACGGGATTGAGGTCCGCGTCGACGCTGGGCAGCGGCGCCTTGAGCAGGATCTCGCCCGACAGGGCGTCGATCGTATAGTCGACGAAGCGCTGTCGACTCTCGGCCGAGAGGACGACCGCGGTCCGGCTCCGATCGCGCACGACCACCTCGACGTGCTCGCTGCCATCCACCAGCGGCGCGATGGTCAGCGCGTACGGTCCCGAGACGCCGCGACCGCGGATCTCGTCGACCTGGCGGCGCGAGCGCTCGCGGCTCGACCAGCCGGCGAAACGGGTGCGCGCGTCCTCGTACGTGCCGACGACGCCGTTGAGGCTGCGGCTGTAGGCGCCCAGCGTGCGCCCGTCGCCGGTGCCCGGCGTGATGAAGTCGCCGTACATCACCGACGCGCCGCGGCGATCAAGGCGCGCATACAGCGGGCGCGTCGACTGCGCTTCGAACCCGCGAACCGATGCGTCGCCGTAGAGCGGGTAGTAGGCGTCGGGCTGCAGGTCGCGGAACGCGCGAACGTGCGGCGCCCGCTCCGAGTCGTAGCCCATGGTCAGCAGGATGTCGTTCTTGAGCCGTCCTTTATAGAAGGCCGAGCCGCGGATCGCCGCCAGTGCATCGCCGTCGGCGCTCTGGCTGACGAACGCGACCGGCGGCGCCTCGAACAGCGGTCGGGGCAGGACCTCGTCCGGCGCACGCCCGCCGGGGAATCCGTTGAGCGCCACGACGCCCTCGACCGAGCCGACCGCAATCGTCGGCCGCAGGTCTGCCACGAACGAGATCCGCGCCGTCGCCTCGAGCCCGGCCGCGGTGCGCGCGGTGACCTCGGTCACGCCCGGAGTTCCCTGGCCCGCCAGGTCGAGGGTCGCGAAGCCACCCTCGAGCGCGAGCTGCGTGCCGGCGGTCGTCGGATCGAGATCCTCGACGAGCAGGCGACCAAGCGTGGCCTCGAGGGTGACGAGAGTACGCGCGGCGACCGGCACGCCGGCGGCGTCGGTGAGCGACAACGTGAGCGCCGCAGGCGCAAATCCATCCGCGGCCACGGCGGCCGGCGCGTCGATCATGAGACGCATCGGGCGATCCGGCGCGATGACTCGGGCGTGCACGGTCGCCATGGGCGCCGCCTCGCGCCCTCCCGAGCTGGTGAGGACGAGCTCGTTCGCACCTGCCGCCAGGTTCACGCCGACGAACTCCCACGCCTCGACATTGGCCTCGAGGGAGGCGACCTTGCGGCCGATCCGCGACCCCGGTACGGCGACTCCGTTCACGGAGAGGCCGAACATCGCGCCGAACGGGCCCTTCACCCGCACGTCGACCTGCGTCGAGCCGACGGTGTCGGTCGCCGCGAAGTCGACGAATGCGGGAGCGGAACCGAGACCGACGACGCGCTCCTCGAGCGCGCCATTGCCCTCGTCCGCATCCTTGCGTCGCGCGGTGGCGAGCGACGACGGCGCTCCCTCGAACAGCGGCAGGCGCGCCTCGCCGGTCGTGATGCGCGCCGCCGGCAGCGTGCGCGGATCGGGCGTCGGGCGCACCGGGGCCAGCGGGTCGCCGCCCCGGACCAGCGCGCGATCGAGTTCGCCGCGACCGGCCTTCGCGAGCGCCTCGCGGCGCGCCATCGCCACAGCGATCAGCGCGCTGTCGGCCGCGATCGCGAAATCTGCGCGCTGGAAATCGCCGAGGGTGAGGTCGACGAAGCGCAGCCCGGGCGTCCTTGCATCACGCGCGTCGGTCGAGACGGGGCGCGCCCCAGGCGGCAGCGTCGTCGGGTCGAGCTTGAGCGCGCGCGTGCGCGGCGCGATGCCGTACAGGCTGTAGCGCCCATCCGCATCGGTCACGGCGTACGTGCCATCGTCGAGGTACAGCCGCACGCCGGGCAGTGCGGGCTCGCCGCGGCCGGGCCGGCCATCGCCGTCGGCGTCGACGAACACGGTGCCGAGGATCGTGCCCTCGATCGCGAACGGCCCGGCCGTGAGTTCGACGGTCGCGGTCGCCGTGTTCGAGGTGATGCCCGTGGCCCACGCCCACGCCCGGTTCACGGCCGCACCGTCGACCGCGCCGGCACCCACGCGCGTGCGGAAGCGCAGCTCGACAACCTCGCCGGAGGCGAGGGAGCCGATCGAGAAACGCAGCGTGCGCGCGTCGTTGCCGGGGAGCGGCACAAGAGCTTCGGCCGCGAGCGCGCGAAGCGCGAAGCGCCGGAGGTTGCGAGCCCGCCACCACCGCTGCGCACCGCCGCCGATGATGCGCCCGCCGTCGTCCTCGACCCTACCCGGCGCAGCGTGCCCGAGACGAAACCGAAGCCGATCGGAGTGCGATCCTCGACGGTGATCGAATCGATCGGCCCGTCGGTGCGATTGGCGACGCGCACCGCGAAGTCGACGGCGTCGCCGAGCTCGGCGAGCGGACGCAGCGCGTCGGTCTCGACGAACAGCGCGTCGCCGGCGAGGCGATCGAGCGGCAGGTCGAGCACGACGGGGCCGAGCGCGTCGGTGGTCGTGAACGATGCGCCGTAGCTGCCCTGCGGATCGACCAGCATGCCGGGGGGCAGCGCCGTCGCCGCGACACTCGACGGGTAGATCCAGCCGCCGGGGGGCGTGACGTCGAGGCGATACGTGCTTGCCGCCACCAGCGGGAACGAGAAGCGGCCGGTCGCGTCGCTCACGGCCGGGTTCGCCGCGAGCGTCGCGCCGTCGAGTTCGTACACGGTGGCCGGGCCGCCGGCATCCCCGCCGTTGCCCTGGCCGGTGAGGTCGACGAGCAGCACCCGCGCGCCCGGCACGATGGCGCCGCCGACCGCGGCGAAGACCACACCGCTGGGCTCGATCCACAGGTTTGCATCGGTGCGCGGGGCCCCGCAGCCGAACAGCGTCGCGGTGACGATGTCACCACGCATGGTGGCGAGGACCTGGTCGCCCGAGGACGACGTGCCGAACGACCCGCCCGTCGTCGGCAGGTCGGGCGTGACGCGGAAGACACCCGTGGCGGGCCCGGTTTCGATGGCGATCACGGTCTCCATGTCGAGCGCGCGACCCGAGGCGATCGTGAGCGTGAGGGTGTCGCGCGCGGCGGCGCGCACGTCGCAGCCGGGCGCCACGGCCTGCACGTGGAGCGGGGCGCCGGGCGCGCCGAATCGCACCGGCGTCGCGAAATCCGCGCCCGAGTAGAACGCGAGGGCGGGCGGCGGCGGCGGCGCCGACACGCGCGCGCGCACGGTATTGGAAAACTGGGTGAAGGGAACACTGCCGGCAACGAAGCGGCCGGTTCCTGTCGCGGTGTTGTCGATCGCGCTGCCGATCGGGGGCGCGGCGCACGCGGTGTCGCGCGCGTACACGTACGCGTACGCGAGCGCGCCCGCGAGCGCGTACGCGAAAAGCCGTCGCGGAGAGCCCCAAACGCGTGCGGCGACGCCCCGGCGACCGCGCGAACGCGGGGCCGAAACGTCTCCTTTCCCGAGGGAACGATGCGCGCGTCCGATCATGGACAAATCCCGAGGCCCCGCTCGCCGAAGGAGGCCTCCGGCGGCGGAGCGTTGGTGGAAGACTGCGGACGGGAGGCGCGCAAGCCGCGCCCCCCGCCGCCAGGACTACGGATCGATGCGGAGGCCGACCGTGATGGTCGCCGACTGACCCGGCGCAAGCGTGCCGACCGTCGCCGTGATCATGCCCGCCGCGCCGTTGGCCGGCGTGACGATCAATCCCTGCGTGGTCGTCGCCGCGATGACCCCCGAGTAGGTCGTGTTCGCGGGCGTCGCATCGCTGACGACCACGTTCGTGACCGTCGAGGTGCCGACGTTGGTGACGACGATCTCGTAGCGCAGACAGGCGCCCGGGATCGCACCGGTGGTGATGTCGATCACGTCGAACGGCGTGTCGGCGCCTCCGTTGCAGTCCGCGTCGAGCGCCTGGCGCTTGACGAGCTGGAGCTGCCCGTTGATTACCGTGGTCACGTCGAACGCCGAGGTCGGCGCCGGAACCACCGAGACGTACGCCACGTTGCTCGTCGTCGCGGTCACGGTGGTGGTATTGACCTGGCCGAGCGCCGCACCGGCCGGGGCGAAGACCTGCGCGAAGATGCGCACGCTTGCACCCGGAGCCAGGCCGCCGACGAACGTCAGGTCGGTGAACGGACCGTCACCGGCATCGAAGACGCCGCTGCCGTTCGCGTCGTAGTACAGCGCCGTGCCCCAGCCCGCCTGGTCGTTGCCCGCAGCGACGGCCGTGAACGAGCCCGCGCCATCGCCTTCGAGCACGTTGCCCGCGTTGGTCAGCAGGTGCGTATACACGACGATCCCGCCCGGAATCACCTGCGCCGAGTTGTTCGGGATGAGCTGCAGGCTGCGCACGATCTGGACGTCGACCGCGTCGTGGATCACGTCTTCCGCCCCCGACACCGACGAGGCGGCACGGAAGTAGACGCTCACCGTGCCGGCCGCATAGCCCGCAGGCACCGCGACGTCGGCGTAGACGAGCGCAGCGGCGCCCGGGGCGATCGACCCGGTGTTCGTGAGGATCGCGTTCGCACCGTTACGGAACACCACCGTCCAGCCCGCCGGAAGCGTGAGCGCGCCGAACGAACCGTCCGTGCTGGCGGCCATGTCGTAGTTGTCCGTCACCGTGCTGGTGTTGTTGACGTGCAGCGTGAAGCGCACGGTGTTGCCGGGGTTGGCGTTCAGCGTGACGACGGCCGAACCCTCGGGGCCGCCGCCGAAGCCGAGACCGGCCGGCAGCGGAGCGTTGTTCGTCACGTCGACGGTGCTCGCCGTGATGCTGGTGAGCACATCGGTCGCGGTGGCGGACTGTACGGGGTCGCTGACCGAGGTGGCGATCTTCTGCACCTGGTACGGACCGCCCGTTGCCGCCGGCGGCAGCGTGACGCGCAGGACGATGGTGAGCGACGCACCCGCGAGGACCGGGCCCGAATCGGCGACGAAGTTGCCGTTCGAGTCGGTGAGCGGGGTGACGCCGTCGGCCTGGAACAGCGAGTACGACGAGCCGACCGGGAACGTGGCCGCGCCGATCGTGATGTCGAACACGTCCGTGGCGTTGCCCGTGTTGGTCAGGACGTTCGAGAACGCGATGGTCGCACCCTGCGTCGCCGACGGGACGACCTGGCCGACGAACGTGAGGGAGGCGCTCGCGTCGATCGTGAACGGCGCGGCGTTGGTGGTGAACGGTCCCACCACCCCGACTCCGTCGTTGTAGGCGAACGTCGCGATGTTGTTGAGCGTCTGCGGCGACAGGCCCGCGTCGACGTTGACCTGGAAGGTCAGCGTTCCGCTGGCGCCGGCCGCCACGCGATTGATCACCGCGGTCACGGTCGAACCGCCGGTGACGCCATAGTCGTAGATGATCGTGTTCGGCGCGGTGCCCTGCGCGTCGGCGAGGTTGAGGTCGGTGAGGACCGCCGCGCCCGTCGTGCTCCATCGGCCGCTACCCGGCACGTACGTCATGCCCGGGGGAACGATGTCCGAGATCACGAAGCCGGTCGCCGTCGAATTGCCGGCGTTGGTGTACGAGATCGTGTACGTGCGCGGGCCCGAGGGCGACGCGCCGTTGGTCACGTCGATCGCCTTCGTCACGTTGAGCACGGCATTGCCCGTGACCGTGACGGTGTCGGTGTTGAACGCCGTCTGGCCCGCGTCGAACACGCTGACGGCGCTGACCCGCACCTGCGACACGTCGGCCGCGAGCTGCGCGCCCGGCACGTTGCCGGCGACGACGAAGCGGAACGACGCTCCGGCGGCGAGGGGCCCGGTGGTGACGACCGGGATGAAGTTGTCCGGCACGCCATTGCCGTCGGCATCCGCGTAGATCGCGAGACCGGCGAGGTCGAAGTCGTCGCCCGCCAGGTTGACGAGCGTGAGGGGGAACGAGTCCGCACCGTTGCCGGTGTTCGTGAGAACGTGCGGGAAGACGGCCTGCGCGCCCGGGGCGGCCAGGGCCGCTCCGTCGGCGGTCAGCGAGAAGCTGGCCACCTGCTGGACGATGGTCGTCACGAGGTTCGACGTCACCGTGCGCGACGTGGACGATGCGTCGAGGTACGAGGCCGTGGCCTGGTTCCCGATCGACGTGCCCGCCGGCGGCTGGGCGTAAGCCCGGTCGGCGGCGAAGGCAAGGATCGTGGCGGCGGCAAGGATGCCCGCGGCGCACGCAAGGGCGGTTCGGACCGCGCGCGTGGCGCGGACCGTCGGCTGAAGCGTCATGTCGGTACTCCCGATTGGCGTTCTACGGACGGCGCGACTCAGCGCGCGGGAACGACGGTGGCGACAGTTTCGAGCGGCGCGACGCGCATGCGCGCGACGACCGTGCGGGCGGCGTTGGCCCCCAGCGCGCCGACGGACCAGCGCAGAGCGCGGTACTCGGCAGCGGGGACTTCACGCAACTCGGTCTTGCCGCCGGCGAGCTTCACGCGACGCATGAGCGGCGTCGGTGCGAAGGACTTGCCGTCGAGGCTGGCGGAGAGACGGACCGGGTTCGCGGTCTTGGGCAGATACTCGAGACCGGCCGGAACGGGGAGCGTCGCCTCGAGATCACGAACGGCGGAGCCGCCGTGATTCGTGTAGGTGGCGCGGTATTCGATGACGTCGCCGGGCTTGGCCTGTTCGGCAGGCAGACGGGCTTCCTTGCCCTGGCTCACCATGATGCGGTGCGCGGTCAGGGCGACGGTGACGTCGCCCTCCGCGAAGGCCAGCGCGCAGCTCCCCAGTCCGGCCACCGTCACGGCAAGCGCGATCAAACTGCGCAGCGTTCGGTGCATTGCCAGATCCTCCCTGGTGGTTGGTGTGCGGGCTCATCCGAGCGCCCCCTCCTCATGAGGGAACGCCTTCGGTCCTACCCGCCGGGGGTATCGGCAAAACGCAACGAGACTTGAGGAATGCAATGCGGGGGCGTTGCGGAATGCACGGTTTCGGCGCGGGGCCCGCAGCGGGGAGCCGCGGGGAACTGCTGTCATGGCAGCGGGTTGGGAAACCGCTGCTCGATCCTTCCAGAGCTCCAGACCCACACGGGGTCAGCTGCTCACCCCAGTGTCCCGACTCCTCCTTTGGCCGCCCCTCAGCCCCGCCGGGCCCACGCGACCATCCGAATCGAACGCTACTGCGCACCTTGCATGAGCCGCACGGGAACGGTTCGCCGGAGCATGGAAAACCCCACGCCGCTTCAAGTTCCCGTTGCGGGTCGAACCACCGGAGAGCGATACTCGATGGTCCCCCCTCCATCGGACTTGCCGTCCCGTCCCCTCCTCCCCCAGCGGGCCATCCCGCAGGAGACACCTCATGATCATCCGGCGCCTCGTTTCGCTTGCGCTGCTCGCGCTCGGGCTCCTCGGCCTGGCTTCGCCAGCCCTCGCCGCGATCTGGTATCAGGACCTCGACAGCGACACCTGGGGAAATGCGGCGATCTGGGTGGATGCTCCCAGCCAGCCACCGGGGTACGTGTCCAACTCGCTGGACTGCAACGACGTCAACCCGGGAATCCATCCCGGCGCAACCGAGGTCTGCAACGGCGTCGACGACGACTGCGACGGTGCCGTGGACGAGGGTGCGGTCGATGCGA
>JANOEH010000129.1:0-14092 GCA_031413115.1 Candidatus Eiseniibacteriota bacterium
CCTACGGTTGATCCTGCAACCTGCCGAAGGTACGAGCGGGCAGTGGGCATTGTGACTCCGTCCGGCCCCGGCTGTCCGGTTTCGCCTCAAGGTCCATTGCAACGTGCCGATGACGGGTGCGTCGGGGGAATGCGCCCCCGAAAACGGTTGCGATTCAGGGAGGAAACCGCCGTGGTCGTCGTCAGCTACTCGGGCAAGGAAATCAACGCCAAGCTGGTTTATTACGGCACCGGGCTTTCGGGCAAGACGACGAACCTCGAGGCCATCTACGAAGCCGTCCCCGACAACAGTCGCGGGAAGATGGTGTCGATGAAGACGCAGTCCGACCGCACCCTGTTCTTCGACCTGCTGCCGCTCGACCTGGGCGAGGTCATGGGCTTCAAGACCCGTTTCCTGCTCTACACGGTCCCGGGCCAGGTCTTCTACAACGCCACGCGCAAGCTGGTGCTCAAGGGCGCCGACGCGATCGTGTTCGTCGCCGACTCCGAACGCGGCAAGATGGACGAGAACAAGGAGTCGCTGTCGAACCTCCGCGCCAACCTCGCGGAGTACAAGGTCAACCTCGACGACCTGCCGTGGGTGCTGCAGTACAACAAGCGCGACCTCCCCGACGTCTACACGGTCGAGGAACTGAATCGCGAGCTCAACCCGAGCAACGTCCCCTGGGTCGAAGGCGTGGCCACCAAGGGCACGGGTGTCCTCGAGACCTTCCGCCTGGTGAGCCAGATGCTGCTCGAGCGGGTGACCAAGGACCTGCGACGGTCGCCCTCGACGTCGGGCGCGCGCGAGGTGCCGCGTCCTGCGCCGGCCCAGTCGCCGAGCGCGCCTCAGGCGGCCTCGGCTGGCCCGGTCGCGATGCCGTCTTCGCCGCCGCCGCCGACGTTTCGCGCGCCGGCTGCACCCGCGGCTCCGGCATCGAGCCCGTTCGCGGCGCCCGCTGCCCCGGCGCCCAGCCCGTTCGCGCCGGCTTCACCGGCCGCTGCGGGTCCGCTGTCGCCGCTGCCGCCCATCTCCGTGCCGCAGGTCCCCGGCCTGGTGACCGGATCGTCGCCCTTCGCTCCGTCCAGTCGGGGCGAGATCGGGACGCACCCCGCCGCCGACCGCGCCGACCGCAACGCGCCCGCCCCACCGCCGCTGCGCAGCATGCAGAAGGAGGGTCCCGGGCCGGTCATGGACCTCGGGACGAACTTCCAGCGCAACATCCAGTTGCCCGCCGAGGAGCGCCTGGCCCGTCCGGCGGCCGCGGGCGAGCCGCTGGTGGTGCCCATCACGCTCGACGGCTCGGTGCGGGAGATCGTTCTGCGCATCGTCATCGAGCAGAAGGAGCGCGTCGACCGCGCTGCTTGACACCCTGCCGTACCGGGGGCCAGACTCGCAGGGCGTGCCGGGATCTTCCCGGTGCGCCCTGAGTGCTTTCGGAGGAGCGATGCGTTCGTCCTGCGCCGCCACCCTGCTCGTGCTTCTCCTCGTCGCCGCGCCCGTGCGTGCACAGGGCGGGGCGAGCTATTCGTCGACGGCGATCCCGCCGAGCGGGTCGTACTCGACGCCCCGGCAGTCGAACCTCCTGCCGCGCTCGATCTTCGATCCATCGCGGCTGACGATCTCGAACTCGATGGTCTTCGGGTACAGCTCGGGGGGATCCGGCTTCAGCCCCGGCTCGGCCGGGCTGTTCACCTCGAGTCTCGGTTACCGCATGGCGAACAACGCCGCCCTGCACGTCGACGTCGGCGCGCACATGAACCCCGCGTTTGGCGGCGGTGGAACGGAGAAGGGGATCTTCCTCCAGGGCGCGGCCTTCGACTGGCGACCGACGCGCAACTCGCTGCTTCGCGTCGAATACCGCGACATGCGCTCGCCGCTGCAGGCCGGCTACGGGTACGGCAACGCGCACGGATATGGCAACGGCTACGGGACCGGCGGCTGGGGCGCGCCGTACGGCGCCAACCTCGGCGCAGGAGCTCCGCTCGGCAGCGGCCCGCCGGGCGATCCGCTGCGCAACTGAGCGCGTGACGACGCGACCGCACTCCCTCCTCGAATCCCGACTGCGGGGCCTGCGCGCCGAGGGGCGCGCGGGCCTCGTGCCGTTTCTCACCGCCGGCTATCCCGACCGCGCGATCAGCGCGCGCCTGCTCGTCGCCTGCGCGCGCGTGGGGGCGACCGCCATCGAACTGGGGCTGCCGTTCTCCGATCCTCTCGCCGATGGCCCTGCGCTGCAGGAGGCCGCGCAGGTCGCGCTCGACGGTGGCACCACCGTGGCGCACGCGCTGGCGCTGGTGCGCGACTTCGCCGCGACGCCCGAGGGTGCGTCCGTACCCATCGTGATCATGACCTACGCGAACCCGGTGCTTGCCTACGGGGTCGAGCGCTTCGCCCGCGACGCAGCCGCCGCCGGCGTCAACGGCGTGATCGTTTCGGACCTGCCGCTCGAGGAGCGCGCTGACGTGTGGGCCGCCTTCGCCGCGGCGGGACTCGACACGATCCCCCTCGTCGCGCCGACGACGGCGGCGGCGCGCGTGCCCGGGATTGCGGCGCGCGCCTCGGGCTTCGTCTACTGCCTGTCGCGCACGGGCGTGACCGGCGATGCGCGCGCGTTCGCCGGCGAGCTGGATGACCTCGTGCGCGCCGTCCGTGCCCACACCGACGTGCCGATCGGAATCGGTTTCGGCGTCGACGACGCGGCCAAGGCGCACTTCGTCGCGCAGCGGGCCGAGGCGGTGATCGTGGGGGCGGCGGTGGCGCGGCGGATCGCTCAGGCGCGGTCGGTGGGGGGCGATGCGGTCGTCGCCGCGGTCGAGGCGTTCGTCGGCGAGCTGGTCGCGGCGGTGGCGGAAGCCCGGGCCTAGCACCCGCGCGGTCGCGAGGAGATTGCAGACCGGGCTGGGGACAAAAGAGGGGAGCCGCGACAACCGCGCGGCTCCCCTGTTCAGTGTGACCCTTGCCACCCGGATCCTTCCAGGCGCCGTCGTTTCCGTCGGCCTAGCGCAACCACCAGAACAGGTCGGGCCAGGTCCACGCGAGATGATCGAGTTCGTCGAACATCGTCGCCCTCCGTGAGACGGAATCGAGCGGAAGCGTTTCTCCCGCTCCACCCTCGTCATCGACCGGGCGCCGGCGGACTTGAGTGCAATCCGCGATTCGCCTCGAAAAGATTCGAAGCCTGTCCCCGAACGCATTGTCTCAGAGGAACTTGAGAATCACGATCGTGCGGTCGTCGGCCGGTCCGTCGCGGTGCCAGTCGGCCGCGGCGGCCAGTGCCCGGGCGGCAATCCGATCGGCCCGGAGGCCGCGGTCGCGGGCGAGGACCTGGCCCAGGCGTTCGGGATCGAACGGCGTGTCGTCCCGTAGGGCGTCGGTCAGGCCGTCGGTGTAGAACGCGATCAGGCTGCCGCGCTCGAACGTCCACTCGATCTCCTCGTAGGTCTCGCCCGAGGAGACACCCAGGATCAGCCCACCGTGCTCGACCTCCTCGTGGCGGCCGTCGGGATGGACGACGATCGGCGGGTTGAGGCCCGCGTTCGCCCACGTCAGCGTGCGCCGCCGCGCGTCGAGCCGCGCGAAGGCGAGGCAGACGAACTTCTCGGGCTGGTGCAACTGCACCAGTTCCTCGTTCACCCGGACGAGTGCCGCGCCGGGGGCGAGGTCGTCGTCGACGCGGCTGCGCAGTCCCGCCTGGACGCCGGCGAGCAGCAAGGCCGCCGGCAGCCCCTTGCCGCAGACGTCGGCGATCGCCACGCCGAGCGTGCGCGGGCCGAGCGGGAGGAAGTCGTAATAGTCGCCGCCGATCTCGCCGGCCGGCACGGTCGCGCCGGCCAGGTCGACGGTGGGGAGAACCGGGGCGGCATGCGGCAGCAGGCGCTCCTGGATGCGGCGTGCCAGTTGCACGTCGCGCTCGTGGCCGGCGCGCTCGACCAGGCGATCATGGAGCACTGCGTTCTCGACGCGGGCCGACGCCTCGCGCGCGAACGCGGCCACCTGTTCGCGCTCGCCGGCGTCGAACCATGGACCAGAGAGGCGGGGCCCGAGCGCGAGCACGGCGCGGCAGCGAGCCTCGGCGAACAGCGGCACCAGCAGCGACGCGCCGTCCTCGCCGAGTGCGAGTTCGCCGGGCGTGAGCGGGGCGCGCGCCAGCGACAGCCGCACGATCGCCGCCGCGGGGGGCGGATCGGCGAGGCGACCGTGGCGCCGCGAGGCCTCGCCGTGCAGCGTCGCGAAGCGCGCCGCACCGGCGGGGGAGACGGCGAACACGGCACAGTGTTCGAGCCCGAGCGCGTGCACCAGTTCGCCGGCCGCGTCGTCAAGCACCTGCGCCAGCGGCGCGAACGTGGCCGCGGCACTCACCGCCCCGGGTGCGCCGGGCTGCCGCGCGCGTTCGTATCCCGCACCGGCGCGCGGACGCCCGCGCGGCAGCAGCACGCCGCCGTCGAACACGCGATGGACGACGGTCGCGTAGCCGAAGCCCGCGGGCACGAGCAGGAGCCACAGCCCCGCGAAGTCCTCGCCCGGCCACGCGATGGTGGGCGCGACGTTCTTGGCCAGCGTGAGGAGTGCGAGCGGCACGAGCCCGAGCGTCACGCTCCACACGAGGGCGGTGAGACGCGGACGATGCTGCGCCGCGGCGCGCCGGTACCCGCCGACGAACGTGACGACGGCGGCGAGCACGGCGCCGCAGAGGAACAGCGCGGCGAGTGCCTCGTACGCGCCGCCGGCGAGGAAGCGCGCGGCCGGCGCCGGCGCCATCCCGGAGCGCGACGACAGGTCGAGGCCGACGGCGAGGCCGAACAGCACGACGGCGCCGCCGTAGCCGATCGCGGCGAGGCCGCGGCCCAGGCGTCCGGGTTGTCCTTCGGGAAAGCGGGCGAAGAAGTCGACGAGCGCCGCGGGTAACAGCAGGGTGGCGAGCCCGCGCAGGGCCTCGAGCGCAGGGCCGCCCGGCGGACCGGCGAGCCACGCCGGTGCGACCGGATGGGGCGCCAGAGCGAGCGCGGCCGAGAACGCGAACAGCGCGAAGGCGAGGACCAGCCGATCGCCGCGCGCCGCCAGTGCGACCGCGCCGACCAGCGCGAATGCGGCGGCAAGCACGAGGGTGACGATCGAACGGGCGCGTTCACTGGCGGAGGGCGGGGCGGCGGTGAGCGGGATGTCGCGGTCACCGATGCGCGCGAGGTAGGTCGCACCTGGAACGGCCGGGGGCGGGGCGGCGAGCCGGTCACCCACGGCGATGCCGGCGCGATCGGCCGGTCCGCCCGGGGTCACGGCCATGACGCGATCGCCGCGCAGGCGCACCCCCCAGCTGCCGCGCGACGGCAACTCGAGCGCAACGGCGAGCACGATCAGGCCCGCCACAATGCCGTACCCCCACACGGGGGCCCGGAGGGAACGCGTCATCGTTCCTCCTGACAGGAGCCCGTGCGGGGGCGGGGATCACCCTGCCGCCTGCGGCCGTGGCTGTCAAGGACGCGGGAACTTCCCCTCAAGCCCGCCCGGTGGCCTGCCGATCACCGAGGCGAAGGGCGGAAGGGCCTCTGGACCCCGATTCCGCCCCCGACCAGGGAGGTCCATCCATGTTGGTCCTGACACGGAAGTTGGGCGAGAACATCCGCATCGGGGACGTGATCAAGATCACGGTTCTCGAAGTGCGCTCGGGCCAGGTGAAGCTCGGCATCGACGCGCCGCCGGAAGTGAAGGTGCATCGTGAGGAGATCTATGCGCGCATCCAGGCTGAAAACCGCCGGGCCGCAGCGACGTCGCCGGAGGCTCTCCGCGACGCCGCCCGGGATCTCCCCTGGTCCGCCGAAGAGCGCGGGCCGAAAGGACCTTCTCGACCCTGACCGCCGCGATCCGGTTCGCGGCCCGGGAAAACGGACCATGAATCAGGACTCCGCTCGTTCGCCCCGACTCCCCGTGCTGTCCCTCGTCGAAGCGATCGCCACGCCCGCTGCAGCCGTCCGTCCGGACCGCGTGCGCGAGGCGCGAACCCGCGTCGAGGGGGGCTACTACGATCGCGCCGACGTCCGCCGCGCGCTGGTCGCCGCCCTGCTCGACCAGCTGGTCGCATCGTCCTAGCACCCACCGCACCCGCCGCCCGGTCCGCCGCACCTTTCTGCTAGACTGCGCGCGCCATGGGCGCACCCGCCAGGAATTCCACCCACTCTCCACGAACCGCCGACGCGAATGGGCCAGAGGCCGCGTTCGACGCCGAGTGCAACGCGCTTGCCGGCCTCGGGGACCTGCTCTCCGACGGTCTCGTCGTGTCTGATGCCGAGGGCAAGGTCCGCTACGCCAATCCCGAGGCGTTGCGCATGCTCGGCGCCACGGCCTCGTGGGTGCGCGGCCGCCCCTCGGGCGAGGTGCTGTGCACCGCGGTGCCTGGCGCCGACCCGCTCTCCGACGCGAAGGCGGGGGAGCCGCAGGTCGAGGAGACGCTGTTGCTCACCCGCGCCGGCAACGAGGTGCCCGCGCGCATCACGTTGCGCCGGCTCGCCTCGGGCGGAGCCTGCGCGGCGCTGCGCGACCTGACGCAGGACCAGCGGTTGCAGCGCGAGCTGCGCCTGCGCGAGCGCCTCGCCACCGTCGGCGAACTGGCCGCCGGGGTCGCCCACGAGATCCGCAACCCGCTGGCCGGGATCTCCTCGGCGGCACAGGTGCTGCTGACGCGTTTCGAGCCGCGCGATGATCGCCAGAAGTTCTGCCGCGTGATCATCGAGCAGGTCGACCGGCTCGATCACACGGTGACCAGCCTGCTCAAGTTCGCGCGGCCGCCCGAGCCGCAGCTGCGGCCGACGGTGCTGCCCGACGTGATCGAGCGCGTGCTCACGCTCGAGGCCGAGCGCCTGGCCGAGGGAAAGGTCGCAATCGAGCGCCGCTACGCCGCCCGCGTGCCGACGCTGTATCTCGACCCGGGCCTGATCGAGCAGGTGTTGCTCAACCTGGTACAAAACGCGGTGCAGGCCATGCCCGGCGGCGGGTCGCTCACGCTCGAACTGGGCCTCGCCACGCGGCGCACGCGCGGCGCCGAGCGCTCGCGCGGCCGGCGCAGCCTCGATGCCACGCCGGCGGCGGGCGAGGCGGCGCGAGCCGGCGGGCCCGACGAGATTCCGGTCGTGCGTCTGCGCCTGCTTGACACCGGTCAGGGCGTGCCGAAGGAAGTGCTGCCCCGCCTGTTCGATCCGTTCTTCACCACCAAGGCCTCGGGCACCGGCCTCGGGCTTTCGATTTCGCAGTCCATCATCCAGGAACACGGGGGAGCGATCTCGATCGCCAGCCGCGAGGGACGCGGCACCACCGTCATCATCGAGTTCCCGCTGGAGAAACGACATGTCCAGAGACGAGAAGACGCTCGCTAGCACGACGGGCACCATCCTCGTCGTCGAGGATGAACAGTCGCAGCGCGAGACGCTGTGCGCGTTCCTCGGCGAGGAATACACGATGCTCGAGGCGGGCAACGGCGCCGAGGCGCTGGCGCACGTCAGCGAGAACTCGGTCGACCTGGTCTTCCTCGACCTCAGGCTCGGGCGCGAGGACGGGCTCGAGATCCTGAAGAAGCTGCGCGCCGAGGCGCCCGGCCTGCCCGTGATCATGCTCACGGCGCACGGCACGCCCGAGCACGCGTTCACGGCCTACCGCCACGGCGCCGTGCATTTCATGTCGAAGCCGTACAAGCTCGATGAACTGAAGGAGCGCGTTCGCTACGAGTTCGAGGCCGCCGCGTTGCGCCGCGAGAAGGAAAATCTCGAGGGCGTGCGCGCCGAGTTCGCCGGCCAGCCGCTGCTCGGCTCGAGCGCGGAGCTCAAGCGCGTGCTCGAGCAGATCACCAAGATCGCGCGCCTTTCGACCTCGACCGTGTTGATCCGCGGTGAAACCGGTGCCGGCAAGGAGCTCGTCGCACAGCAAGTGCACGTGCAGAGCCCGCGCGGCTCGGGGCCGTTCGTCGAGCTCAACTGCTCGGCCGTTCCCGAGAACCTGCTCGAGTCCGAATTGTTCGGTTTCGAGCGGGGGGCGTTCACCGACGCCAAGCGCACCAAGAAGGGCGTCTTCGAGATGGCCGCCGCGGGCACGCTGTTCCTCGACGAGATCGGGGAGATGTCGCTGGGCTTGCAGGCCAAGCTGCTCAAGGTGCTCGAGTCGAAGACCTTCCGCCGGCTCGGCGGCACGGCCGACATCACGGTCGACACGCGCGTCGTCGCCGCCACCAATCGCGACCTGAAGAAGGAGGTCGAGCTCGGCCGCTTCCGCGAGGACCTCTACTTCCGGCTCCAGGTGATTCCCATCGAAGTGCCGCCGTTGCGCGCTCGCGCGAGCGACATCCCGATGCTGTTGCGCCACTTCATCGAGCGCTTCTCGCGCGAGGTGGGCCGCATGCCGGCGCGCCTCCATCCCGAGGCCGAGCGCC
This sequence comes from Candidatus Eiseniibacteriota bacterium, assembly GCA_031413115.1. GTDB lineage: Bacteria > Eisenbacteria > RBG-16-71-46 > RBG-16-71-46 > DASYSL01 > JANPEF01. The sequence continues at coordinate 8,390 of JANOEH010000129.1, forward strand.
TGCTGGTCGGCTACGCGTGGCCCGGCAACGTGCGCGAGCTGCGCAACGTGATCGAGCGCATCGTGCTGCTCGAGAGTGACGAGGAGATCCGGCCCGAGCACCTGCCGTCCGAGGTGTCGCGGCCGGCGGCGGGTTCGGCCGGCATTGCGAGTGCGCCGGCCTCGACCGGAGCGCCGAGTGCGAGCGCCGCAGGGGGCGGCGGCTCCGCCGCCGCGGTCGCCGTGGGTGCGGTGTGGTTCTCGCCAGGCGTCATCATGCCCCTGGTGGAGGTCGAGATGCGGGCGATCCAGCACGCGCTGGGCTGCGAGCGCGGCAACAAGACGCGCGCGGCGCAGGCCCTTGGCATCTCGCGCCAGACGCTGCGCACCAAGCTCAAGGAGCACGCCCTCGAGGAGGCGGCCGAGGGGGTGGACGAGGGCGGCGACTAGTTCACGGCCGATCGGCCAGCTTCATGTCACGAGATGTCACGAGGGGCGTCCCGCCGAGAGGCGGGGCGCCCTGAGTCGCATTCCCCCCGACCTCACACTCCTGATCGCCATCGCACCGTGCTGCAACCGCTTGCGTGTTCCTGGCCCTGCGCTCTCCGGCCGGCGGCCGGGATCTGGCACAGACCGTGCACTTTCCCCGTTTGCACGACCACCGCCCAATGAGCAGGGAACGCGAGGACACCGATGCCGCACATCCTGATCGTCGAAGACGAGCACGCCACCGCCTGGGCCCTCGAACAGGGGCTCTCGGACGAGGGCTACTCGATCGCCACCGTCGACAGCGCCGAGAAGGCGCTGGCCGCGGTGCGCGAGCGGCGTGCCGACCTCGTGATCACGGACCTTCGCTTGCCGCGCATGGACGGAGTCGAGCTGGTGCGCCGCCTGATGGGAAGAAAGCACGCTGTGCCGGTGATCGTCGTCACCGCGTACGGCACGCAGCAGACGCTGCGCGACCTCGAGGATGCGGGGATCCATGCCTGCTTCCCCAAGCCCTTCCGCATGGAGCAGCTGCGGAAGAGCGTCAAGGCCGCGCTCGACGGGGCCGGCGCCTGAGCGGCGAGGATGCCGTCGCGGTCGCCCTCGATGGACTCGAGGGGGAGGCGCGCCTCGTGCTCGCGCTCCTCTTCATCGAAGGTTTGAACGAGGCCGAAGTCGCCGCCGCGCTCGACCGTCCTGTTGCTCAGGTTCGTCGGCTTGCCGATCTGGCGCAAGGGGCGCTGGCGGCGGCACTCGCCGGTGCGGCCCGCCGGACGGCCGGTCCCACGCTCGCTTCAGGGAGGAAGCATGCGCCGTAACGTTGCAACATCGATCGAGAAGAAGCCGCTGGCCGCGCGTCTCACCCAGGTGCGTCGCATGGTCGAGCGCGTCGAGGCGGAGCGCGTCAAGTTCGAGGACGTGGGCCTGACGCGCCTGGCGCAGGAGAAAGCTCGCGAGAAGCGCTACTGGCAGTTCGTGCAGGCGGTGCTCGAGCTGCAGCCCTGGATGGGCCAGACGCCGAGCCGGCACACGGTGCACTGAGCAACACGAGGACGATCGGACCGCATGGACGCGGTCGCACGGTTCCGCAGGGACGCGGGACGATCCGGGCCCGGGAGCGTGACTCCCGGGCCCGACCATTTTCTGGCCGCACGCGTGGCTGACGCGCGATTCATGTTCAGTCGGCTGGCCGGGCGGCCGACAACCGTCCAGCTCCCTCCCGCCAAAGGCGGGAGGCGCCTTTCAGTCCAACTTCATAACCCACAGCACTCCAAGCCTTTATCATCATCAATTCAGATCGCATCACGGCCGTGCGCGGTGGCACGCGCCTTGCGTTTTGCCTCCGCGACCGACCCATCCGGGGTCGGGCCAACGAAGACGGAGAGCGCGACCATGGCCGACCTCAAACTCGTTCCGCCCGCCCGTACCTCGCGGGGCACCGCCCGCAAGGGGGACGCCCGCGAGCACTTCGTGGCGCTGGCTCGTCCGACGGTGCGCACGATCGCGGTGACGAGCGGAAAGGGCGGAGTCGGCAAGAGCACGGTCGCGGCGAACCTGGCCGTCGCGCTGGGCGAGCTCGGTGCCCGCGTCATCCTGTTCGACGGCGATCTCGCCCAGGCGAATCTCGACCTGCTGCTCGGCCTGTCGCCGCGCTGGGACCTGGGACACGTGCTGCGCGGCGAGAAGACGCTCGACCAGATCGTGGTCGAGGGGCCGCATGGCGTCCGCCTCGTGCCCGCCGCTTCAGGTGACCGCGATCTCGCCGACCTCGACGACTTCCGGCGCGAGGGCTTGTACCGCGAACTGTCGCGCCTGTCGGCCGATGCCGACCTCCTCATCATCGACACCGCCTCGGGCGCCTCGCACCTCACCTCGTCATTCGCCCGTGCGGCGTCCGAGCTGGTGGTGGTGACGACGACCGAGCCGACGTCGTACTCCGACGCCTACGGCCTCCTCAAGGTGCTCGTCGCGCAGGGTCTTGCCGGGACGCCGAACGTCCTGGTCAACCGCGCGCCGTCGCTCGAGGAAGCCGAGGAGGTCGCGCACGACCTGGCTTCACTGACCCGTCGCTTCCTCGATCGCAACGTGAACTCGCTTGGCGCGGTGCCCGACGACCCCGCGGTCGGGCAGGCCGTGCGTCGCCGTCGTCCCGTCGTCGAAGCCGCACCGAACAGCCCGGCCGCACTCGCCTTCCGCACGTTGGCGGGCCGGCTGTGGGCCCGTCCGTCCGATCCGCGTCCGCAGGCGCTCTCCAGCGAGCGCCTGCGCCTGTCCGCCTGAACCGTCCGAGGAGATCGCCCATGCCCCGTCTTTCGTCGACTCCGTTGCGCGCCCCGAAGGGCACGCCCCGCCTCACCCTGGTGAAGGGCGGCCGCGGCAATTCCGTCCGCGCCGCGGCACCCCGTCCGGTCAAGTCCGTCGCCCGGTCGGCGAAGGCGACGAACGTCGCGGCGAAGCTGCCGCGGGCGAAGCAGTCGGCGAAGATCGTGAAGGCGACGAAGGTGGCGGCCGCGACGAAGGCGAAGCCGAGCGTGGCGCGTATCGCGCCGCACACGGCGATGCTGCGCGCGCCGCTGGCGTTGGTGCCCAGGAAGCCGCTCAAGGGCGCCGCCGAGATCGCCGCGGCGCGGGCCCGCGCGGCGGCCGCGAACGCGGCGGATCCGCCCGTCCGCGTGGCGCGCGAGAAGCTGCTCGAGCGCTACACGCCGCTCATCAAGTACGTCGTCGAGCGCCTTTCGGTCGGGCTGCCCAAGAACGTCGATCACGACGACCTCATGTCGGCCGGCATCCTCGGGTTGCTCGACGCGTATGACAAGTTCGACGCGTCGAAGGGGACCAAGTTCGAGACCTACGCGGTGTGGCGCATCAAGGGCGCCGTGCTGGACCAGCTCCGCGCGCTCGACTGGGCGTCGCGCTCGATTCGCCGCAAGGCCCGCGAAGTCGAGGCGTCGACGCGCCGGCTCGACCAGCGGCTCGGCCGCGCAGCCACCGACGAGGAGGTCGCCAGGGAGGCGAAGATGCCGCTGGCCGACTACCACCGGCTCATGGACCAGGTGCGAGGCGCGGTGCTGCTGTCGCTCGACGAGACGCGTTCACCCGAGGAGGGCGACTCGCTCGGCCTGGCCGAGCTCATCGAGGACCCGAACGTTCCCGACGTCCTGGCGCGCATCGAGGAGGAGCAGACGCGTCTCGTCCTGCTCGATACGCTCAACCGGCTGCCGGAGCAGGAGCGCATCGTGGTCGCGCTCTACTACTACGAGCACATGACCCTGCGCGAGATCGGCGTCACGCTCGGTATCTCCGAGTCGCGCGTGTCGCAGGTCCACTCCCGCGCCGTCGTCCGTCTCAAGAGCCGCGTCCGTCGCGCGCTCGCAGCCTGAGGATCCCGTGACCCTGCCCTTGCCGAACCCTGACTTCGAGCCCGTGCCGCGAGAGACCGGCGATCCGGCGCTGCTGGCGCTGGCCGAGCGCCTGCGCGCACGCGGCGACGCCGCGAGCGTTGCGCTGGCGGACGAGCTCGCGGCCGAGGCGCGGCGGCTGGGCGCCGAGCGGGACGTCACGCTGCAGCGCATGTTCGAGAGCCTGGCCGTGAACCACGACGTCAACAACGCGCTGGTCGGGATCTTCGGCAACGCGCAGTTGCTGGGCCTGGGACCCGCCGGGCAGATCCCGGGCGTCGCCGACCGGCTTGCCGTGATCACGCGCGAGGCGAACCGCATCAAGCAGGCAGCGCTGCGCATCGCGGAGCTCAAAGAGGGTCTGCTCGCGCGACCGCTCGATGATGGCGGTGCGGCGTGAGCCCGCGCGCGAAGCAGACGAAGCCGAGAGCGAAGTCGACCCGTCGCACGCCCGCAGCGAACGAGGGTGCGGCGGCTCGGCTGGCCGCGCTGGCCGACATCGTCGCGTTGGTGCGCGAGCGCCCCGATGCGGCCGACGCGCTCGGCCGTGCGCTCGATCGCCTCGGCGAGACCGTGGCGTTCGAGAGCGCGACCTTCTTCCTGCTCGATGACCTGAGCGGCGAGCTGCAGCCGGTCGCCACGCGTGGCGCGCACGTCGACCTCATTCCGGAAGTGCGCTTCGACCTGGGCGTGGGACTGTCGTCGTGGGTGGCGCGCACCGGCCGACCGGTGCTGCTGTCCGACCTGCGGGGCGAGGCGCGGCCCGACGCGGTCGATGCGCCCCGGCACGGCTCGTTCGTGTCGGTGCCGATGGTCGTCAACAAGGTGTCGATCGGTGTGCTCAACGCGGGCAGCCGGCAACCGGGCGCGTTCAACGAAGCCGACCGCGACCTGCTGGTCGCCGCTGCCGCCGCACTGGCCGCGCCGATCGTGGCGCGGCGCGCCGCGCGCGAGGCCGATCGCCGGCCGGGCACCGATCCGGCGACGGGCCTGCCCAACCGTCTGGCCTTCGAGGAGCGTGTCGCCGAGGCGATCGAGCGCGGTCGCCGCTACGCCGAGCGCTGCGCCATCGTCGTGCTGTCGTTCGATGGCCTGGCCGCCGTGCGTCGCACGGCGGGGGAGAGCGTGGCTGGTGAGGCGCTGGCCGCGATTGCCGGGGTGCTCATGGCGAGGGCTCGGCAGAGTGACCTCGTGGCCCGGCTGGTCCCCGAAGATGCCTTCGCGTTGCTGCTGCCGCACCAGGGCGCCGACGCCGCGGGTCGTGCCGTCGCGCGGCTCGCCGCGACGATCGCCCGCCACCCGTTCGCCGATCATCGCCGCTGCATGCCGGGCACGGGCGTCGCCCTGTGGCCCGTCGCGACCGGCCCAGGCGCGGACGCGTTCGCCTCGGCCGCGACCTGCGCCCAGGAACTCGTCGCCGCGGCGCTCGCCGCCGCGCGAGCCGACTCCGCCGCTCGGGCCACGCCCACCGCTCTCACGCCGCCCGCCCCCGCGGAGGCCGCGTGAGCCTGTCGGCCGATGGCGTGGCGGTCCCGGGGCGCATTCTCGTGGTCGACGACGAACCCGCTGTCGCCGAGGTATTCCGCGACTACCTGACGCTCATGGGCGGCCACGAGGTCGAGACGCGCTCGTCGGGCGCGCTCGCGCTCGAGGCGTTCGAGGCGTTCGAGGCCGAGGTCGTGCTCACCGACCTCAACCTCGATCGCGACATGTCCGGGCTCGACCTCATGCGCCGGCTCAAGGCGATGAACCCCGACGTGCCGGTCATCCTGGTCACCGGGCAGGTGTCGATCTCCTCGGCGATCGCCGCCCTGCGCGAGGGCGCCTACGACTACATCACG
>JANOEH010000130.1:0-13099 GCA_031413115.1 Candidatus Eiseniibacteriota bacterium
CACCGCCCTGCGCCTCCACTTCGGCGAGGCGATCGCGCAGCTTCGCATTCTCGGCTCGAAGGCGGCCGATCGCCGTGACGGCGCGGTCGATGCGTTCGGCCAGGGCTTCGAGCGAGGTGGTCCGGGTCTCCATGACTTCGGCCATCGGGGTTCGTCTCCTCGGAATCAGCGGTCGCGAAGCACGGCGCCGACCTGCGTGGCGAGTGCGTCGACGATGGTGCGCTGCACGGTTTCGATATCGGCCTCGGTGAGTGTGCGCTCCGCGGCCTGGAAAGTCATCGTGTAGGCGAGGCTCTTCTTCCCGTCCGGGACGCCCTTCCCTTCGTAGACGTCGAAGAGGCGGAGGTCTGCCAGCAGCGGCGCGCCGGCCGCGCGCACGATCGAGACGACCGTCGCGTGGGGCACCTCCGCGGGCAGGAAGAACGCGAGATCCCGCGTCACCCCCGGCAGGCGGGTGAATGGGGTGAAGCGGGTGCGCGGCTTCCGCGCTCGCATCAGCCCCTCGAAATCGGCCACGAACAGGTAGACGGGCGGTTCGATCTCGAGCTGCCGGGCAAGCCGGGGACCGAGCCGCCCCGCGCAAGCCACATGAAGCTTCGCGCGTAACTCCGCGGCTTCTCCCGACTTCCAGCCGCGGGAAGCATAGGGTCGCCAATCCCCGCTGTCAACCTCGAGGTGGGCGAGGAATGCCTCCCACAGGCCCTTCGCGTCGGCGAAGTCAGCGGTCTGCGGCTGGTCCCAGGCCTCGCCGTAGCGCGGCCCGGTGACCATGGCGGCGACCTGCGTCCGCTCCTCGGGCAGGATCGTCCCGGGGCGCGGGGCGAAGACGCGGCCGATCTCGAACAGGCGCAGGCCGGTCGCTCCGTGGCGCAGGTTGTGCGCCGCGACGCGGACCAGCCCCGAGACGAGGTCGCTGCGCAGGGCCGAGGTCTCGGGGCCGGCGGCGTTCTGCACCGTGACGAACGCGGGGGTCTCCCCCAACGTGCCATGCGGCAGCAGCGGCCAGGTGAGCGCGAGGCGAGCGGGATCGTCCAGCGTCGGCGTCAGGCATTCGCGGAAGCCGAGGCCGACCAACGCGTCGCGCACCGTCTCCTTGAACCGCCGCTCGGGCGGGCGCGTGCCGACCGAACCGCCGGTGGCCAGCGGCACGTCGGGCAGCTGGTCGTAGCCCCAGGCACGGGCGGCCTCCTCGACCAGGTCGACCGGGCGTGTCACGTCGCGGCGCCGGATCGGCACGGTGACGAGCAGCGGCACCTCGTCCTGCGCCGCGTCGAGTCCAGGAGCGGGGTCGACGACGCCGAAGCCGAGTGCTGCGAGGTCCTTGACCAGCCGATCGCGGCCGATGCGCACGCCGAGCAGTCGCGTCACCTGCGCCGGGCGCAACTCGAGTTCGACCGGATCGAAGTGCCGGCCGCGCACGTCGGTGGCCGGGCCGTCGGGCGTGCCTCCGGTGACCTCGGCGAACAGGGCGAGGGCGCGGGCCATCGCCGCCGGCGCCAGATTCGGGTCGACGCCGCGGCCGTAGCGCCGTGCCGCCTCGGACATGATGCCGTGGTCGCTGACCGCGCGCTGGACGCGCACCGGGTCGAACCATGCGGCCTCGAGCAGAAGGTCGGTCGTCGTCTCCGCGACCTCGACCTCCTGGGCGCCCATCACGCCGGCGATGCAGGTCGAGTGAACCGCGTCGGCAATCATCAGGTGCTCGCCCGAAAGCGTGCGCGCCTTGCCGTCGAGCGTCGTCATCGTCTCTCCCGCGCGCGCCCGGCGGACGACGATCGTCGCGCCGTCGAGCCTGGCGAGGTCGAAGGCGTGAAGCGGATGGCCGAGCTCGAGCATGACGTAGTTGGTCACATCGACGACGTTGTTCACCGCGCGCATGCCGGCGCGCTCGAGGCGCTCGACGAGCCACGCCGGCGACGGGCCGACCTTCACTCCGCGGACGACCTGCGCGAGGTAGCGCGGGCAGCCCTCGGGATCCTCGACCTCGACCTTGAACGCGCCGCCGGTGGCGACCGTTGCGTCGAATCGCGCGGCGGCGTGGGCCGCGAGCGGCACGCCCCAGGCCGCCGCAATCTCGCGCGCGAGGCCGGCGATGCACAGGACGTCGGGCCGGTTGTAGGCCACCTCGACGTCGAGGATGAAGTCGGGCTCGCCGAACAGCGCGCGCACCGGCGTGCCGACGGTCGCGCCGGCGTCGAGGTCGAGGATGCCGGTGTGGTCGCCGCCGAGCTCGAGCTCGCGCGCCGAGCACAGCATGCCCTGGGAGAGCGCACCGCGGATCTTCGACTGCTTGATCTTGAGATTGCCGGGCAGCTCGGCGCCGACCAGCGCCACCGCGACCGTCATGCCGGCACGCACGTTGGGCGCGCCGCACACGATGTCGAGCACGGCCGGCCCGCCGACGTCGACGCGGGTGAGCACGAGCTTGTCGGCGTCGGGGTGCTTTGCGACATCGAGCACGCGCCCGACGACGACGTTCTCGTAGGCGTGGCCGACGCGGGCGATTGCCTCGACCGGGAAGCCGCGCGACGTCAGCCGCTGCGCGATCTCGTCGGCGGTGGCCGGCAGCTCGTCCCACTCCTTGAGCCAGGAGAGGGGGTACCTCACGAGAACTGCCCCAGGAAGCGCACGTCGTTCTCCAGCAGCAGCCGGATGTCGGGCAGGTCGTGGCGCAGGATCGCCATGCGATCGAGGCCCATGCCGAAGGCGAAGCCGCTCACTTTCTCGGGGTCGTAGCCGACGGCCTCGAACACGGCCGGGTGCACCATTCCCGCCCCGAGGAGCTCGAGCCAGCCCGAGCCCTTGCACACGCCGCAGCGGTCGCCGCCGGCGAGCGCGCCCGAACCGCCGCAGCGGATGCAGGTCACGTCCATCTCGGCCGACGGCTCGGTGAACGGAAAGTAGCTGGGGCGGAAGCGCGTCTTCACCTTCGCGCCGATGATCCGCCGCGCCGCCTCGACCAGCGTGCTCTTGAGGTCGGCGAGTGTCACCGGGCGATCCGCCTCGACGTAGAGGCCGTCGATCTGGTGGAACTGGTCGGAGTGCGATGCGTCGATGGCCTCGGCGCGGTAGACGCGGCCGGGGAAGACCATCCGCAGCGGCGGCCTGGCCTGTTCCATGGCGCGCACCCAGCACGGCGAGGTGTGCGTGCGCAGCACGGTCGTGGGCGTCACGTAGTAGGTGTCGTGCGCCTCGCGCGCCGGGTGGCCCGGCGGCAGGTTGAGCGCGGTGAAGTTGTGGAAGTCGTCCTCGACCTCGGGCCCCTCACCCGCAGTGAACCCCAGGCCGTGGAACACGTCCACCAGCTCGGCCTCGAGCGCGGTCAGCACGTGCCGGCCGCCGATCCACGGGCGTCGCCCGGGCAGCGTGACGTCGAGCCCGCGGGCGCCCTGCTCGGCTTCGTCCTCGAGCCCCCCCTGCCGCTCGGCGAGCAGCGCCTCGAGGTCGTCCTTGAGCTGGTTCGCCTGCTGGCCGACCTGCGTCCGTTCCTCGGGTGCGAGATCCTTGAGCCCGCGCAGCACGGACGTCAGGTCCCCCTTGCGCCCCAGTACGCGAACGCGCACCGCGTTCAACGCCTCGGGCGTCGTCGCGGCGCGCGCGTCGTCGAGAGCGCTCGACCGCAGGGCGGCGAGGCTCTCAATCAGTTCCGCTGCGTTCAAGCCCGCGCCTGCTTGGCCACCTCGGCGAGCTGGGCGAAGGCCGGCATGTCGTGGACCGCGAGGTCGGCGAGAACCTTGCGGTTCACCGTGACCTCGGCCCGCTTCAGGCCGTCCATCAGGGCGGAGTACGACAGCCCGTTCATGCGCGCCGCCGCGTTGATGCGCGTGATCCAAAGCGCGCGGAACTCGCGCTTCTTGGTGCGGCGATGCTCGTAGGCGAACTGGAGCGCGCGGGTCAGCGTCTCGCGGGCGGTCTGGTAGAGCTTGCGACGGCCGGAGAAGTTACCCTTGACCGCGGCCATGACCTTCTTGCGGCGACGACGTCCGGGGACGACGGTTTTGGTACGAGGCATGGTTCGTCTTCCCCTTTTCTAGCGCAGGCCGAGCATGCGCATGACGCGCTTGTGCTCGGTCTTGTGGACCAGCGTGGACTTGTTCAGGTTACGCTTTCGCGTCCGCGACTTCTTGGTCAGGATGTGTCGCGCGTAAGCCTTCCCGCGCTTGATCTTTCCGGTGCCGGTCAGCTTGAAGCGCTTGGCGGCTGCCCGGTTCGTCTTCATCTTCGGCATGACGTCTCCTCGTTACGACGGTTCGGTCGGTTCCGCGACCGCCGCGCTGGGACGCGGTGCGGGCTTCGCGGGGGCCGGGGCGCCCGCGGGCGCGCCGGGTGCGGCAGGCTTGGCCGGAGCCGCGGTGGACTTCGCCGGCTTCGGCAGCAACACCATGGTGAGCGAGCGACCCTCGCTGCGCGGCATCGATTCCGGACTTCCGTACTCGGCCAGGTCGACCAGCACGCGCTGCATCATCGCGTACCCGAGTTCGGGGTGTGCCATCTCGCGACCGCGGAAGGTCAGCGTCACCTTCACCTTGTCGCGCTCCTTCAGGAACTGGCGCGCGTGCTCGACCTTGAAGTCGAAGTCGTGATCGTCGATCTTCGGTCGCAGCTTGATTTCCTTCAGCTGCTGCACGTGTTGCTTCTTCCGCGCCACTCGCTCGCGCTTGCTCTGTTCGTACTTGAACTTCCCGTAGTCCATGATCCGGCACACGGGGGGACGCGCTGTCGGCGAAACCTCGACGAGGTCGAGGTTCTTCTCCTGTGCGATCGTCAGGGCTTCACGAACGGAGAGAATGCCGAGCTGGGTTCCGTCGTCGGCAATCACGCGAACCTGCGGCACGCGGATGCGTTCGTTGATGCGCGTCTCGTTGGCGCGGGGCTCCTGGGGGCGATACGGTGCGGGGATAACCACCTCCACGTAAAGGCTCCACCGTGCGTTTCCTCGGGCCGCCCGATCCCGCGCACCGACCGGGTTCCTCGCGGGCGGGTCGCGCACGCAAAGAAAATCGGGGCAGGGTCGATGATCGACCCCGCCCCGAGATGCGCACGGTCCTCCCCCGTTGTGACGGGTCGGCAGGACTCGTGGCGCGCGTTGGTGCGGCGCTTCGATTTCGACCCGGGCGCAGGGCCTTGGGCCCGCAGGGGGTGGGAAGCCGCACTTGGGCTTCCACTTGGCACGATGTCAGCCGGGAATGTAGCAGCCCGGCCCGGAGGGCGCAAGGCCCCCGGGCCGGCCGTGTGAAGGACCGCGTCTCCCCCCGGATTCGACGGTCCTTACGACGCCCTGGGCGGCGGGAGCCGCCCTCCACCTCACTCAACGAGAGAAAGCACGAAATCGAACAGCATTGGCTCAGTCGAGACGAACCACCCGTCGCTCGGCCCGAAAGCCCTCCCACCCGGCCCGGGCGAAATAGACCCCCGCCCCGACTTCCCGGCCCCCGTCGTCCCTTCCGTCCCAGGCCAGGGCGTGGTCGCCGGCGGGCAGCGCCCCCTCGTGGAGCAGCCGGATCCGGCGTCCCGCCACGTCGTACAGCGCGACGTGCGGCACGGCATCGTGGGGCAGCGCCAGCCGGAAGTGCGTGCTCCCCCGCCCCGGATTCGGCCACGGCGCGGCGAATGCGGCGATGGTCGGCACGGTCTCGCCGCCGGGCACGTCGACCGAGGGGGCGAGAATCGCGAACTTGTTCGTGCTGCGGTCGGACAGGTGCGAACCGTTCGTGGGACGCACGCGCACCATCCCGCCTTCGGTCGCCGGCGGCGTCACCGTCCAGGACACCGGACTGTGGACGACGTTCCGTGCGATCGACTCCCAGGTCTGGCCGCTGTCGCGCGAGAGTTCGAGGTCGACCGCCTCGGCCGACTGGAATCGCCGCCAGGCGATCGGCATCTCGGCGCCGATCGGGAAGGCGAGACCCGCCGCGTCGGGGGCATCGAGGAAGACCGCCCCCGCGCTGCCTCCGCAGGCGGCAAGGTCCCCGACACGCAGCGTCATCGCCGCGTCCTCGGGAATGAGCAACAGGTCGGCACGCCCGTCCTCGACCAGGTCGTGCACGAGCATCTCGTCGAGCGCCGCGGCGCCCGAGGCCTGCGCGGTCATGAACTCGAACGAGCCGTCGCCGATACCGCGGTAGAGGCGGGCGCCGCCGAGCGTGCGCCGCGCGAAGGCGATGTCGACGTGGCCGTCGCGATCGAAGTCACCGACCTGCGCCATCTGGAACGGGCCGTCGGTCGTGACCGTGTCGCGGCGCGCGAACAGGAGCCCGTTCTCCCCACGAGCGCCGAAGTCCGCGAGGGCGACCTGGGGTCCGCCACCGAAGTCGATGACGAGAGCGTCAAGGCGGCCGTTCCCGTCGAAGTCGGCGAGTTCGACGCCGTTGAGCGCGCCCGCCACGTCCGCGGTCCTCGGCGCGCCGAACGAACCCGAGCCGGGTCGCGGTCCCTGCGCCCCGAAGTGGACTGCGAGGCGATCCGGCGTTTCACCGAGCACGACCACGTCGAGGATCCCGTCCCGATTGAGGTCGGCGAGCTGGATCGCCTCCGGATTGTCGATGGTGGGCACGTCGGGCAGCGGCGTGAAGGTGCCGGTGAACACGCCGTTCGTCGTATTCGCTCTCGAGACGCAGAGTCGACCGGCAACGCCCACGCCCACGCCGACGATGTCGAGAACGCCATCCTCGGTGACGTCGGCGAGCGCGAAATCGGCAAGCTGCCCGTTTACGTCGACGACCACGGGTGGATCGAGCGTGCCGTCCCCGTTGCCCGCCCAGCGCCGCAGATCATTGGTGGCGATGATCGAGGCGACGACGTCCAGCCGCCCGTCGCGGTCGAGGTCTCCCAGCTCGAGATTCGCCACGCCCAAGGCGCCGGTCGGGGCGGTGGTCGCGGGATTGAAGCCACCGGTGCCGACGCCCGGTGCCCCGGCCAGGCCGGTGCGCACCGCGACCAGGGGCGTGCCCAGCCCGAACACGAGGTCCGCCACGCCATCGCCGTTCATGTCACCGGCCGCGATGTCGTTGGCGCGCACGCCCGCGCCCAGGCCGGTGATCGCGGTCGCCGCGGCGAAGTAGGGATCGCAGATCCGGAACGTTCCGGCGAGCGTGTCGCCCGAGGCGACGTTGACCGGCCAGAGGAGCCGCATCTGCAGGCTCGTCTGCGGCGCATCGGGCGGCGTCCAGACCAGCATCTTGGTCTGCGGCGTGGCGCTGCCGATCGAGATCCACGTCGACGCGAGCGACCACTTGTACTGGAGCTGGCAGGGCGTGGTCGATGCGAAGTTCGCGTCCCAGCGGATCGTCTCCGGTTCGCCCGCGACGAAGCTGCGGCCGGCGATCGACGGATCGAGCGTGACGAACGGCAACAGGTCGAAGCGCGCCAGCTCGTTGACCTTGCCGCGGATCGTGAACTGGGCCGGGTTGTTCGATCCGGAGTACGCCGAGGACCCGGTGCCGCTCCAAGACATGAACGAGTGATTGGCGTCCGGCAGCGCCGTGATCGTGACCACGGTGTTCGAGTCGACCCAGCTCTCGCCCACGGAAGGACTCGTCGTCCCGCCGGGCTCGGCCAGCATCTCGAGCTCGAACTGCACGTCGAAGTGCGCCGTGTAGGTGACGTTCGCCGTCGGCGTCACCGTCTGCGTCCGAGCCCCGCCCTGGCTCCAGCGCGTCCACTGCCAGCGCTTGACGCTGGCGAGCGCGACCTGGGTGCTCGGGGCGGAAATCTGCAGCGACTGCCCGCTGGGCCACACGAAGCGCTTGTTGCTGCCCGCGTCGACGGTGCCCACCATCAGGTCGGGGCCGGGTGGATTGGCGACCAGCGTCACCGTGCGCATGGTCGCGTTCGAGAAGTACGCCGTCTGGGTGATCGGGCCGTTCATCGTGACGCGCGGTGTCGCGTCGTCGGACAGCCCCGTGAACGAACCGGAGCCGGATCCGGACATCAGGTAGTACGCATACCCGAGGTTCGCTGTCGGCGTGAGGGTCACGCTCGCGCCGGCATCGTGCCAGCCGTCGCCGGGCGCCATGGTGCCGCCGGTGACCGGGTTCAGGACGACGTCGAGGAAGTGCTGGGTCTTGAACGTCGAGGTGTACGTCGTGCTCACCAGCGGATCGATCGTGTGCGACTGCGCCCCCCCGTCGCTCCACGACTGGAAGGCCAGGCGCGTTCCGCCCGCTTCGCCCTGGGGGCTCGGCACTCCCAGCGTGTGACTGATGTCGGCCGTCGTCTGCAGGACGTACGGCGTCGTCCACGTCGTGCCGTCGACGATCACGTTGCGCCCCGTCGGGTTCGTCTGGAACGTGAGCGTGATCGCCACCGGGACGAAGTTCCCCGCCTGCGTGATCGGCCCGTTCATGGTGACCGATGCCGGGTTGTTCGTCCCGGTGTAAGAGCCCGAGCCGCTGCCGACCCATCCGTCGAAGTCGTACCCGGTCCCCTCGGTCGCGGCGATCTGGACCACGGAGCCCGCGTTGCGCCATGCCGTGGGCGTCACGGTGCCGCCGGTCTCGGTGTTCATGGTCAGCAGGAACTGGCGCTGGTAGTTCGCGGTAAAGCTCGTGCCGGTCGCGGGCGTGACGGTGATGGAGGAGCCGGTCGAGGTCGATCCCCCGCTCCACGCCAGGAAGACGTAGCGCTCTCCGGCGCTGATCGTCTGCGGCGTGACGCCCTCGAGCTGGTGCGACGAGCCGGCGTCCCAGGTGAAGACCTGCGCGCTGGTGAACGTCTGCCCGTCGACGCGGAACGACCGACCGGCCGGGATGGCGTTCACGTTGACGGTGATCTGCGGCGGCGGGCCGGGCGGGCGGCCCAGGTGGACCGCCTGCAGCACCTCGTTCGCCGTCGGGTCGGGGTTGGCGACCGTCCACGTCGTCCCGCCGTCGATCGTGCGGTAGGCGCTCACGCCCGAGCCGACGACCACGCCTGTGTCGGGATCGGCGAACATCAGGTCGAACAGCCCCGACTGGACCTGCGTCGTCGGCAGCGTCACCGCGCTCCACGAGGTGCCGCCGTTCGTCGTCCTGCGCAACACGCGATCGCCGCCGCAGACGAAGCCGAGCGTCGCGCTGGTGAACCATACGGCGGCAATGTCGATGGTCGTGCCGGAAGTCACGGCCGCCCACGTATCGCCCCCGTTCGTCGAGCGCAGAATCGTGCCGCCGTTCCCCACCGCCCAGCCATTGTTGGCGTCGAAGAAGAAGACGTCGTTGAGCGTGCTCGCGCCAGTCGTCTCGTCGATCCACGACGTGCCGCCATTGGTCGTCCGAGTGATCGCACCGTTGATGCCCACGGCGCAGCCCTGGGTGGCGCTGACGAAGTGGATGGCGAGCAGGCTACCGACCGCCCCCGTGCTCTGGGCGGTCCACGACGTTCCGCTGTTCGTGGACTTGAGGACCTGGCCGTTCGTCGCCGCGATGTAGCCGGTCGCCGCGGTCGGGAACATCACGTCGTTGTAGGTCGTCGTGATCGGCGAGCTGACCAGCGACCAGTTCGTTCCCCCGCTCGTGGTGCGATAGATCGAGTTGCCGTTCCCCACGGCAACACCGTTCGCGTCGGAAGTCATCCAGACGCCGGCGAACGAAACGCCTGCGTTGATGGTATTCGGGCTGTTCCACGACGCGCCGGCGTTCGACGACGAGACCGAGATGCCGTTCGTGCCCACGGCGACGGCGACGGCTGCGGCTCGTGAAGGCGCGAGCAGGCAGGCCCCGCCGGCGAGCAGGGCGAGTGCGAGGGCGGCGGTGGATCGCGCCGACGAGGGCGGGAAGCGACGAAACATGGCGAGTCTCCGGGCCAGGCGGGCCACGAGGGTCGAGGGGGAGCGCGGCGGTTGCACTGACTTGGACCGGGGGCCGGGCGGGGAATCACAAGGGCATGCGAGACATGTGAAAAGGGCCGCGCCCTTGTTGGGACGCGGCCCTCTGGTGCCTGGGTCGGTTCCGGGCGCTGCGCGCCCGGGATCTAATCCGGCTGCGCCGGACTCGGACGGGTTTTTGCCGCGATCTCGGCCGCGGCCCGGGCGATGAACTCCTCGACCGTGCAGGTGCCCTCGGGCTTGCCCTTGTGCCGGCGTGGCGAGACCACCTGGGCGGTCGCGTCGCGCTCGCCGACGACGAGCATGAAGGGGATCTTCTCGGTCTCGGCGAGGCGGACCTTGGCGCCGATCTTGTCCGCCGCCAGGTCGGCGGTGGCGCGCAGGCCGGCGCGGCGGAGCGCGTCGCGCACCTGGGTCGCGTACTCGGCCGACGGCTCCGAGATCGACAGCACGCGCACCTGCTCGGGTGCCAACCACAGCGGGAATTCGCCGCCGACGTGTTCGATCAAACCGCCGACGAAGCGCTCGAGCGAGCCGAGGATCGCGCGGTGGACGATCGCCACCTCGTGCTCCTTGCCGTCGGGGCCGACGTAGGTGACGCCGAAGCGCTTGGGCAGGTTGAGGTCGACCTGCACGGTCGGTCCCTGCCAGCCGCGGCCGAGCGCGTCGTAGAGCTTGATGTCGATCTTCGGCGCGTAGAACGCGCCGCCGCCCTCGTCGACCTTGTAGTCGACACCGCGGCGCAGCAGCGCCTCGCGCAGCGCCTCGGTCGCCCACGCCCATTCCTCGTCGGTGCCCAGCGACTTCTCCCTGGGCCGGGTGGCGAGGAACGCCTCGTAGGTGTAACCGAAGTCCTTCATCATCGTGTCGATCAACTCGAGGATGCCGGTGATCTCGTCGGCCAGCTGCTCGCGGGTGCAGAAGATGTGCGAGTCGTCCTGGGTGAAGCCGCGCACGCGCAGCATGCCGTGCAGCACGCCCGAGCGCTCGTAGCGGTAGACGGTGCCGAGCTCGGCGAAGCGCTGCGGCAGGTCGCGGTAGCTGTGCTGCGTCGACTGGAAGATCTTGATGTGGCCGGGGCAGTTCATCGGCTTCACGCGGTACGGGAAGCCGTCGATATCCATCGGCGCGTACATCAGGTCCGCGTAGTTCTGCAGGTGCCCCGAGGTGGTGTAGATCCGCTCCGACGCCAGGTGCGGGGTGTAGACGAACTCGTAGCCGCGCTTCAAGTGCTCCTCACGCCAGTAGCTCTCGATCAGGTGTCGCACCATGCCGAGCTTCGGGTGCCAGAACACGAGGCCCGCGCCGACGTCCTCGTGCACGCTGAACAGGTCGAGGGCGCGGCCGATCTTCCGGTGGTCGCGCTTCTCGGCCTCCTCGAGGCGGTGCAGGTACGCGTCGAGATCGGTCTTGTTGTGCCACGCGGTTCCGTACACGCGCTGCAACTGCGGGTTCGATTCCTTGCCGCGCCCGTAGGCGCCGGCGATCGACAGCAGCTTGTAGGCGCCGATCTGCCCGGTGCGCTTGACGTGCGGGCCACGGCACAGGTCGAAGAAATCGCCGTTCTCGTAGCTCGAGACCTCGGTGACGCCGATCTTCTCGAGGTCCTGGATGATCTCGACCTTGAACTTCTCGCCCTGTGCGGCGAAGTGCCCGATCGCTTCCTTGGTCGACCACATCTTCTTCACGAACGGCTCATCGGACGCGATGATCTTCGCCATCTCGGCCTCGATCGCGGCGAGGTCGTCGGGCGTGAGCGGGGTCGGCAACTCGATGTCGTAGTAGAAACCGTCCTCGATCGCCGGGCCGACGCCCAGGTGCGCCTCGGGGAACAGGCGCTTCACCGCGGTGGCCATGACGTGCGAGGTGGAGTGCCGCACCGTCGAGAGCAACGGACGCCCCTGAGCGTCCACCTCGTCGGCGATGGTCTCGTTCGGGTCGTAATCCGGGATCTCGAGCATCGGTTTCTCCTCGGGTGTTGCGGGCCGGCCTGCAGGCCCCTACGCCAACGGGCGCCGTGAAGACGGCGCCCGCGCGTTTCACGTGTTGCTGGAAGCTGCACT
This sequence comes from Candidatus Eiseniibacteriota bacterium, assembly GCA_031413115.1. Taxonomy (GTDB): domain Bacteria; phylum Eisenbacteria; class RBG-16-71-46; order RBG-16-71-46; family DASYSL01; genus JANPEF01. The sequence continues at coordinate 11,866 of JANOEH010000130.1, forward strand.
GCGAAGTGGTGGGCGATACTGGACTTGAACCAGTGACCCCCTGCATGTCAAGCAGGTACTCTAGCCAGCTGAGCTAATCGCCCACGAAATGCGATGGGCGCGGCGGACCGCGCCTCGCGCACGTCCGTAGAAAACCCCATCGGCAGCCCGGCTGTCAAGTCATCGGTCAGCGGCCGGCGATTCGCGGCCTCAGCGTCCGATCCTCGGCAGCACCAGGAGCACCACCCCCGCCGTCGCGACCCGCACCAGCGCCACCGGCCACAGGACCGCCCCCACCGGGGCGAACAGCAGCGTGTCCTCGATGATCGCGTGGCAGAGGACGAGCGCGATGCAGATCCGGTCGACCTGGGCGCGCGGCAGGCCCTCCTCCTCGATCCGGCTGACGATCACGCCCGCGCCGTAGACCAGCCCGAAGAACAGCCCGGCGAGCAGCGCCTCGGTCCCCCGCTCGTCGATGCCGAGCGTGCGGACGACCGGGGCGAGCGGCCGGCGCAGGAGCGCGAGCGCACCCTTTTGCCGGGCGACCTCGAGCGCAAAGACGATCGGGACGGCGATCGCGCCGACGAGCAGCACCGAGCGCGCGCCGCCCTCGAGCAGGTCGCGGGCGAGCGACGGCGCCGGGCCGTCCGCGCCCGCGATGACCGTCGCGCCCGGCCACATCGTCGCGAACCACGGCCCGAACGCGAGCGCCGCGACGATGGCCGTCGCGATGCGCAGCGCGATCCACCACGCGCCGCGCGGGGTGAGGCGCAGCAGCACCGCGCCCTCGACGAACAGGTTGTGGGCGAAGCCGAGGAACAGCGCGAGCGTCGTCGCCTGCCCGGGCGACAGCGCGAGCCCGGCGCACGCGGCGACCGCGGCGTAGATGTTGATCGACATGCCGAGGACGAGGACGAGCGCGGCCTCACCGGGAAGCGCGAAGGCGGCCATGAGCGGCGCCATGCGCTCGACCGTCCACGGCAGAAGCGGCGAGTGCTTGAACAGTACGACCGCGACGTACGTCGGTAGGACGACGCTGGCGATGCGGACCCAGGCGCGGAGCGCGGACGAGAGGGCGTGCCTCACCCCGCGTGCCACAGGTGGATCGCCGCGTAGCCGCGCCACGGCCGCCAGCGCTCGGCGCGGGCGAGGAGCGCGGCCTCGGACAGCGGCCCGGCGCCGCGCGCGGCAAGCGCCTTGCGCAGGCCGAGGTCGCCGGCCGGAAACGCGTCGGGTTCGAGCAGGCCGCGCAGCG
>JANOEH010000131.1:0-6101 GCA_031413115.1 Candidatus Eiseniibacteriota bacterium
CCCTCGCGCCGCGTGATCTCCTCGCGATCGAGTGCCTCGAGCAGCGGCACCGCCCACTTGCGCGAGATCCCCAGTCCATTCTTGAGGTCGGCGACCGTCAGCGCCGGCGCACCTGCGAAGTGCCCGCGCACCCACGCGGCCGCGCGATCCCACGCCGGGCGCGACCACACGAACGTCGCATCGATCCGCACTGCCCGAGCATCGGCAAGTAGTCGCCCCACCAGCTCTGTCGCCTCGGCGGCATTGAGCCCGGGCGGCGGCAGGAGCGTCGCGAGCTCGGGCGGCGCGAACCCGCCGCGTTCGAGCGCCTCGAGAACACGCTCGGCGGCCTCGGCGTACTTGCCCGTGAGCTCGCGCCCGGGCGCCTCGCTCACGCGGTCGCCGCGCAGGACGAGCGCGCCGTCGCCGATCCCGGCCGCGAGCGCCGCGTCGAACACCGCTCCGTCGAGCGCGCGCGACAAGCGCGACTTCAGCTCGCCGCGGCCGGGACCGAAGCGCAGGGGGTGCGCTTTCGCGTAGCCGACCAGCTCGTCGAGCACGCGCGCGGCGGCGGTGTGCAGGCCGTCGGCGATCGCGAGCGCGCGGCCGTCGGCCAGGCGCAGCACGTCGCCGTCGGCGACGAGGCGATCGATCTCGGCCGTGACGACGGCGGGCGCCAGCTCGAGTCGGCGCGCCAGCTCGTCGTCGCGCTGCGGCACGAGCGCCGCGCTGCGCAGCGCCTGCGCCACGCGCGCGGTCGCGTCCCCGCGCTCGGTCACGGCAAGCCCACGCACGTCGCCCCGCCTGCGCTTCACTGCGGCCGGCTCGAGCACGGTGCCGCCGCCGAGCGTTCGCATCGGCGAGTAGGCGCGGAACACGAAGCGATCGCCGCGCGCGGGCACGACCGGCGTCTCGATCAGGAACTGCGCGAGCGCGCTGTCGCCAGGTTTCAGCTCCTCGCCCTCGAGCAGCGCGACCCGCGCGAGCGCCTCGCCCGAGCCCAGGTGAAAGCGCACACGCTGGCGCGAGACGAGCGGCTTCGGCGTGTCGGGCAGGAGGTCGATCCGCGCGGTCACCAGCGTCGACGCAGCGAGCGAGCCCGGCGCGAGCACCCAGTCGCCGCGCGCCAGGTCCTCCTTCGCCAGGCCGTGGAGCGCGATCGCCGTGCGCTGCCCGGCGACGGCCGCCTCGACCGTAGCGCCATGCGTCTCGACGCTGCGCACGCGCGCCGTGCGCCCGGCGGGCTCGATCGCGACCGTGTCGCCGACGGCGATCCGCCCGCGCCACAGCGTGCCGGTGACGACGGTGCCAAAACCCTCGACCGAGAACACGCGGTCGATGGGGAGACGAGCGGGCTCGGCCTCGCCGCGCTCGACTCCGACCGCCAGCGCCATATCGAGCGCCGCCAGCAATGCCGGCGTGCCCTCGCCCGTCACCGCCGAGAAGCGCACCACCGGCGCGCTCTCGAGGAACGAACCCGCGACGAGCGCCTCGACGTCGGCCTCCACCTCGCCCCACCAAGCGTCGTCGCCCACGCGATCGGCCTTGGTGAGGACGACGATCCCGCGCGGGATGCCGAGCAAGTTCACGATGGCGAAGTGTTCGCGCGTCTGCGGCATGACGCCCTCGTCGGCGGCGACCACGAGCATCACGAGGTCGATCCCGCCGACGCCGGCGAGCATGTTGCGCACGAACTTCTCGTGGCCGGGCACGTCGACGATGCCGACGCGGCGCCCGGCCGGCGTGGTGAGCGGCGCGAAGCCGAGATCGATCGAGATCCCGCGCTCCTTCTCTTCCTTGAGGCGATCGGTGTCGACGCCCGTCAGGCGGCGGACGAGCGCGGTCTTCCCGTGGTCGATGTGACCGGCGGTGCCGATGACGGCGAGGGTGCGGCTCATGACGCCCGGAACCTTCCGGGGCCTACTCCGTCTCCGCCCGTCGCTCCACCTGCGCGCCGAGCGTCGCCAGCTTGTCGGCGAGGGCCTCGTAGCCGCGGTCGAGGTGGTAGATGCGCGACACGCGCGTCTCACCCTCGGCGCAGAGCCCGGCGAGCACGAGCGCGGCCGAGGCACGGAGGTCGGTGGCCATCACGGGCGCGCCCTGCAAGCGATCGCGGCCGGTGACGACCGCGACATTGGCGTCGACGCGGATATCGGCGCCCATGCGTACCAGCTCGGGGGCGTGGGCGAAGCGGTCGTGATAGATGGTGTCGGTGATCGTGCTCGTGCCGTCGGCGATCGTCGCGACCGCCATCATCTGCGCCTGCATGTCGGTCGGGAAGCCGGGGAACACGGCGGTCGTGAGGTCCGCAGCGCGCGGCCGACCCTGTGACTGCACTGTCACCGACGTGCCGTCGATGGTCACGCGACTACCGGCGTTCTCGAGCGCCTGCAACGTGGCGGCCAGGTGCGCCGGGCGGCAGCGCGTGATCGTCACGTCGCCCAGCGTCATGGCACCCGCGGCCAGGTACGTGCCGGCCTCGATGCGGTCCGGGATGACCTCGATCGACGTGGGCGACAGCGCCTCGACGCCCTCGACGGTCAGGTGCGTCGTGCCCACGCCCTCGATCTGGGCACCCATGGCGACGAGCATCTCGGCGAGCTGCGTGATCTCGGGCTCGATCGCCGCGTTCGTGATCTCGGTCGTGCCGCGCGCGAGCACGGCGGCCATGAGCAGGTTGCCGCTGGCGCCCACGCTCGAAATCGGAAAGTCGAAGCGTGTGCCGCGCAATCCGCCCGGCGCGCCGTTGCCCTGGGGTGCCGTGGCGACGATGTAGCCCTCGTCGATCTCGATCGTGGCGCCGAGCGCCTCCATCCCCTTGAGGTGCAGGTCGACCGGGCGCGGGCCCCAGGCGCAACCACCCGGCAGCGACACGCGGGCGCGGCCGAAGCGCGCCAGCAGCGGCCCGAGCACGTAGACCGAGGCGCGCATCGTCTTCACCAGTTCGTACGGCGCCTCGAGCGACGACGTCGAGCGCGTGTCGACGTGCATGCCGGTCGCGTCCCAGCGGATCTTCGCGCCCAGGGCCTCGAGCACGCGGACCATGGTCGCGGTGTCGGCCAGCCGCGGCACGCGTGTGATCACGTGTTCGCCCGGGGCGAGCAGCGTCGCGGCCATGAGGGGAAGCGCGGCGTTCTTGGCGCCGGAGACCTCGACCGAGCCCGACAGCGGTCGGCCACCCTGGATCACGAGACAGTCCATGCTCTGTTTCTCCGTGGCGGTGGCGCTGTCGCTCATGGCGTCCCTTCCCGTGATCGGCGGGCGATCAGCATGCGCGAGCGGCCCGCGAGGTCCTTGCGCACCTCGCCGCCGACCCAGCGCGGATCGGCGGCGAGGCGCGTGAGCGCAGTATCGCCCTGCCCCGCACCGAGTTCAAGCGCCAGCAGCCCGCCGGGCGCGACCCGGGCGGCGCTCTCGTCGATCAGGCGCTCGACGATCGCGAATCCGTCGTGCGCGGCGAACAACGCCAGGTGCGGCTCGTGGTCGAGGACGTCCGGCGGCAGGTCGGGGCGCTCGGACTCGGCGATGTACGGGGGATTCGCAAGCAGGGCATCGAATCGCCCGGCCAGCGCGGTTGCCAGGTCGCCCTGCACCAGGTGCACGCGCGCGGCCTCATCCGGCGTGAGCCGCCCCCGGTTTCGCGCGGCGAACGCCAGCGCGCGCGGCGACAGCTCGGTCGCCACGACCAGCGCGTCGGGGTGCTCGGTGGCGACGGCCAGCGCGATCGCACCCGAGCCCGTGCAGCATTCGAGCACGCGGGGGCGTGGGGCTGCGGCCGGCCGGCCGCGCAGGAAGGCGAGCGCCACGTCGACCAGCAGCTCGGTCTCGGGCCGCGGGATGAACACGCCGGGGCCGACCGCGAGGACGAGGTCGCGGTACGCGGCCTCGCCGGTGATGTACTGCAGGGGCTCGCCACCCTGGCGACGCTGGATCCAGAGTGACAGCAGGCGTGCCGCGCCGGTGTCGAACTGGGCGTCGCCGCGCAGGTACAGGTCGGCTCGCCCGGTGGAAAGCAGGCGGCCGAGGAGGATTTCCGCCTCTCCCCGGCCGTCGTGCTCTCCCGCTCGCGCGAGTCCCCGGGCGGCCCAGTCGAGGGCCTGGCGGACGGTCACGCCGCCGTGTCCTCCCCCGCCTCGCGCAACCGCTCGGCGGCGTCTGCCGCGATCATCCCGTCGATCAGCGCGTCGATGTTGCCCAGCAGCACGTCGTCGATCTTGTACAGCGTGAGCCCGATGCGGTGATCGGTGACGCGGCCCTGCGGGAAGTTGTACGTGCGGATCTTGGCCGAGCGATCGCCGGTCGAGATCTGCGCGTTGCGGGCGCGCGAGCGCGCCTCGGCTTCCTTCTGGATCTTGAGGTCGAGCAGCCGCGAGCGGAGGACCTTCATCGCCCGCGCCTTGTTCTTGATCTGCGAGCGCTCGTCCTGGCAGGTGACGAGGAGTCCCGACGGCAGGTGGTGGATGCGCACGGCCGAATCGGTCGTGTTGACGCCCTGCCCACCCTTGCCGCTCGAGCGGTAGACGTCGACCACGATGTCGTCATCCTTGATCTCGACGTCGACGTCCTCGGCCTCGGGCAACACGGCGACCGTGGCGGCCGAGGTGTGGATGCGCCCCTGCGCCTCGGTCGCGGGCACGCGCTGGACGCGGTGCACGCCGGACTCCCACTTCAGCTTGGAGTAGGCTCCGTCGCCCTCGATCGCGGCGACGACTTCCCGCATGCCGCCCATCTCGGCGGGCGAGGCCGAGAGAATCTCGACCTTCCAGCCCATCCGCTCGGCGTAGCGCTGGTACATGCGGAAGATCTCGCCGGCGAACAGCGCAGCCTCCTCCCCGCCGGTGCCGGCGCGAATCTCGAGGATGACGCTCTTGTCGTCGTTCGGGTCCCGGGGCAGGAGGAGCGTGCGCACGCGCGCATCGAGCTCCTCCTTGCGGGTGTGGAGCCCGGGCAACTCGGCCTCGGCCAGGGCGAGCAGGTCGGCGTCACCGGAGCGCACGATCGCCTCGTCGTCCTCGATCTGCTGCCCGACCGAGCGCAGCTCGCGCGCCGCGGCGATCAACGCCTCGAGCGACGAGCGTTCCTTGGCCAGGCGCTTGAGCTCGGACGGATTGCCGTGCACCGCCGGGTCCGACAATGCGTCGGTCAGCTCCTGGAAGCGTGCCTCGACCCGGGTGAGCGCATCATGCAACGACACGGGCGCGAGGCGTTCTTACGCGTTCTCGGCCGGAGCCGACGGAGCCGACGCGTCCGACGCCGCAGCCGCAGCGGCCGCAGCCAGCGCCTCGACGGTTTCACCCTTGCGGTACTTGCGATTGAAACGCTCGACGCGACCCGCGGTATCGAGCAGGCGCTGCTTGCCCGTGAAGAACGGGTGGCAGGCCGAGCAGATTTCCACGTGGTAGCCCTTGACGTTGGTCGACCGCGTCTCGTAGGACGTGCTGCAACCGGTGCACAGGATCGTGCACGACTCGTACTGCGGATGGATGTCCTTCATCGCGTCCTCCTAGTGGTTCATGGACTCGAGGAACTTCTTGTTCGTCTTCGTCTCGTTGATCTTGTTGATGAGGAATTCCATCGCCTCGACGGGGTTCAGCTCGTTCATGAACTTGCGCAGGATCCACATGCGCGACAGCACGTCCTCGGCGAGAAGCAGCTCTTCCTTGCGCGTGCCCGAGCGGTTCAGGTCGATGGCCGGGAAGCTGCGCTTGTCGGCCAGCTTGCGGTCGAGGACGAGCTCCATGTTGCCGGTGCCCTTGAACTCCTCGAAGATCACCTCGTCCATGCGCGATCCGGTCTCGATCAGCGCGGTCGCCACGATCGTCAGCGAGCCACCCTCCTCGACGTTGCGTGCCGCGCCGAAGAATCGCTTCGGGCGCTGCAGCGCGTTGGCGTCGACGCCGCCGGAGAGCACCTTGCCGCTCGCCGGGGTGATCGCGTTGTAGGCGCGCGCCAGCCGGGTGATCGAGTCGAGCAGGATCACCACGTCGCGGCGGTGCTCGACGAGGCGGCGGGCCTTCTCGATGACCATCTCGGCGACCTGGACGTGGCGCGTCGGCGCTCCCAGCGTTGCGAGATCCGCCGGATCGAAGCCCGCCCCCGGCTGCACCCAGTTCACGAGCGTG
>JANOEH010000132.1:0-11729 GCA_031413115.1 Candidatus Eiseniibacteriota bacterium
CCCCGTCAAGCCGCTGTCAATCACGAATGTTGCAGCCACGAATCGGGATGTCCTTGGCGGGCAAGCTTCTAGGCTGGATCGAACTGCGGAATGACGAACGGGGCGCCTCTTGCGAGGTGCCCCGGGGACAAATCGAGAACCCTGCTGTGCCATTCTGGCGCTGCGGCATTACCAGCGATAGGTCGCCGAAAGCCTTGAGAACGGCGTCTCCTCGTTGCCGGAAGCCGCCCAGCCGCCGGTGAAGGCATAGTCCTGGTTGAGGACCGCATCGAGGTCGAGACGACCGCCGATGCGGAAGCCTGCGCCGAGCGAGTAGCCGAGCGGGGAATCCTTCGCCTCCTCCTGCTCGCCCGTGCCGGGGTTCGTCGCCTCGAGCTTGCTGGTGAACGCCTTGCTCGCGCCGAAGCGCACGTGAAACCAGCTCATCGGGTGCACCTCGGCCGAGCCGAAGAGCAGCGGCGTGGTCGAGTACGTGGCCCTGAAGGGGACGCTGACGAAGCGCAAGTCGTCGATCTGGATCTCCTCCTGGCCCACCTGGAGGCCGAGAGTGAGCAGGTCGGCGTCGCGCAGCACCCACGACTCGGCCAGCCCGATGCTCCAGCCATTGACGGAGTTCGCGGCCTGGAAATCGTTCGCCGGAGTGATGCCGTCGGCGACCTGGTTGTCGAGGCTCATGTTCCAGTAGTTGATCACGGGAACGAGGTACGTGTTGTCCGACGTCGCATACTGGCTGCGGGCGTTGATCGCAAGGCCGTAGCTGCCGTCGCTCTCCTCGGTGATGGTCCCCGCGGGCTGCGTGCTCACCACCTCGTAGCTCATGCTGCGGTACTGGACGGCGACGTCCGCCGTGTGGCTGCGCCCACCAGCGTCGAAGTCGAACGAGACGCCGCCGCCGAAACCGGTCGTGTTCCACGGCCTGGAGCCGAGCACCGCGTTGATCGTGTTCATCGCCTGCCGGGTGTTCGTCGGCAGCGGGCCGATCCCGACGGGCGCCGCGGGATACGGCTCACTCGAGAGCGTCGACGTCTCGTACTCGGACGACGTGCGGTTGAACTGGAAGCCGGCCGTAACACCCCCGAAGTCCTGGCCCCACAGCAACGTCACTCCCTCGTTGCGATTGCGGTTCCAGTAGCCGGCGCCGTAGGCGGGCGACATGGGCGTGGCGTTCTCGTTGAGCTGGATGCCGAGCACGCCCGGCATCCCCTTCCACAGCTTGAGGTGCGCGCCCATCGAGCGGGCGCTGTTGTCGAGCGCCGGCACGCTGCCGACATTGTCCTCGAACTCGTTCAGGTCCCCGCCGTCGGTGTCCTTGATGCCGAGGTCACCGTAGACGAGGTTCTGGTACTTGACGATGGTCGAGGGGTAATGAATGACGTTGATGTAGTCCTGCACGAAGTCCGGTTGCAGGCCGAGGCCGTCGACGCGAGCCTGCGAGGCGAAAGCCACGGTCGGCACCAGGCCGAACAGGGCAACGCCGGCGAGGACGAGCGAATGGAAATGCCGCATGGATGGGACCTCCACGAGGAAAGATGGGATCGACGCGCAGCAGCCGACCCGTCGAGCCCTCCGCTTTGGCGGAAGGGGGAAGCAAAAACCCTGCCCCGGGCGAGCGGAACAAGGTATGCGGACGCCCGGACCGCTCTCCATGAAGGGGAGCGCGGAGACGGACCTGGCGCCGACCGGGGAATGATCCATTGGCGGGCATTCCGAGTCAATGTCAAATCCCTGTGTGGCCCCCCGGAAGCCGGCCCCAGCCGAGGAGGTTCTCGCCCAGCTCCGGCTCGTAGGCGGCAGCCGTGCGGTCGAGCGAGGCCGCCCGGACCCAGCCGTAGGCGTGCCACAGCCCCAGTCCTCCGGACGACAGGGCGACGTGGGTCACGCTGTCGACGCGCGGGCCGAAGAACAGCAGGTCCCCCACCCGCGGCTGCGCGGCGCGGAGACGGTACGGGCGTGCGGCGGCGCGCACGACCGGCCCTCCCGGAACCGCGCGCAGCGCTTCGACGCCCCCGACCCGCGCGCACTGGTCGCGCGCATCGCGCGGCAGATCGAGCCCCAGTGCAAGTGCGACCAGTTGGGTGAGGCCGCTGCAATCGAGACCGGCCGCCGTCCGGCCGCCCCACAGGTAGGGCACGCCGAGATACGGCGCGAGCGCGGCCGTCCAGGCGCGCGCCGTCGGCCGCCGCACGGTGGAACCCGCGACGATTGCCGGAACCAGCGCGCGGCGATCGGCGGGCTTGAGCGCGACCGGGCCCAGCGGGCCGAGCACCGCATCGGCCGCCTTGGGAGCGAGCCACGCCTGCGCGGGCAGCGGTCCCCCGCCATCGCTGCGCCACACCCACGGCCGGCGCACGCGCAGCGACGCGCGATCGGCCCACGCCTCGACCGCGGGCGCGTCGCCGGTCGCCAGGCCGAGCGTGCGGGCCCAGCCGCGGTAGCCGTCGGGCCCCCGAACGTCGAGAAAGCGGCCGTCGTCCGAGCGGCCGAGGACCGCCAGCGGCTCGCCGAAGAGCAACTGCGAGACGAGTTCCGACGTCGCGTCCGGCGCGCGGCGGAGGTCGACCACGCCGGTGGCGACGACGGCGGCTGCGGGTGCGGTCGCGTGGCGCGGGGAGGGCGCCGCGAGCGCGTTCGATTTCGTGGACGGCACGGAATCGAGGCTCATCGCTCCCCGCTCGGGTAGACCAGCTCGTAGCGGCCGAAGCCCTCGCGATCGGCGAACACGTACCGACGATTGAGCGTGAAGTACTGCCACACCTGCATCGGCGGCTCGTAGAAGGTGGCCGGCCGATCCTCGACCTGGTCGGGCTGCCCGTAGCGGATCCAGATCCGCCCCTGGTCGCTGCGCCAGCCGGCCACGCTCTGGATGGCGAATGCGCGATTGGCGTGGCGCACACGGCCGAAGAAGTCGATCAGGGCCTCGTTGCGCGGCGTCTCGGGCGATGGATCGCGCCGTCCCCAGAACATCTCCCACGCCACCTGCTGCGTCGAGTCGGTGGTGACACGGCGCAGCTGCTCGTACTCGGCATCGGTCGCGATGTACGACAGGATCTCGATCACGGTGGCGTAGCTCTGCCCGCGTGGCAGCGACATCGTCTCGACGTCGAACGTGCGCTCGGTCTTCCAGCGCCGGCTGCCCTCCTTGGCCTCGACGGCCAGCCTGTACTGCCCGAGGAACAGGTTTCCCACCTGCGGCCGGAGTTCGAACGTCGTCGCCGCGTTCACCTCGAGCGCGGTGTCGCCATGCGCGACCGACTCGCCCGTCTCGCTGCGGACTTCGTAGGTGAGCGCCACGGTACGCTCGGCGGCCACGACGCTGCGATCGTAGACCGCCCCGCGGACGCACAGCCGCGCCAGGTCGACCTCGTAGCGGCGACTCGGCACCGACACGAAGCGGCCGTCCGCGCCGCACAACCCGAACTCGAGGTCCCCGAGCCCCAGGCCGCCGGAGGCGAACACGGGCACGGCAAGCGTGCCGCGCGCACGCGAGACGCGGCCGCCGTTCTGGTCCTCGACGCTGAGTTCGACCCGGTACTCGCCGGGCTCGAGCGCGAAGCTGCGGCGAAAGCGCGCCCGCGCGGCCGGATCGCGTGAGGCCCCGATCGTGGGCACGGCGATGCGGTCCTCCCAGACGTCGCCGCCAGCCTGCTCGTTCTTCTTTTCCGTTCGAAACACGACCGTCACCTGGAGCACGGCGCCATAGCCGCCCGGGACGCGGATGAACTGCAACTCGGAGTACGGGATCTCGAGATCGAGGCCGACCGCCGTTCCGCGTGCGGTGAGCGAGGCGCGCAGGTCGGCGCCGAAGCGCGGCGAAGTCTCGCTGATGAGGGGCGCGATGGCGCGGGTCTCGCCCGCGTCGGCAGCGCGGGCGGCCGGTGCGGCGAGCGCCAGCCACAGGGCGGCCGGGAGGACGCAGCGCTTGAGCAGGGTCGAGGACGACGCGTCGGGGCTCACGAACCTACGCTAAGTCGCCACGCCCGCGCGGGCAAGTGGCCGATTCGCCTGACCGCGCCGCCCGCCGCGTCGCCCGCACCGCCGCGTCGCCCCCCTTGACCACCGATGCGCGGCTTGCGATCATCCAGAGGCCCGACCGGGCGACTTCGCGTCAGGAGTCCGCGTGCCGATGATCCCATTGGGCCCGGGCCGCGCCGCTCCAGGGCGCGTGCGCCGGACCCCGCATCCTGCTTCCATTGCCGGGCTCGCCCTTGCGAGCATGGCCGGTTTCGTGATGCTCCTGCCCCGCGACGCCGGCGCCGTGCTCCCTCCCATCGTGGGGGGTCCCCTTCCGGCCACGGTCGTCGAGGCAATCGCCTCGGGCCTCCTCCGCCCGGCCTCGCCGCCCGTCGTCCCGGCCGAGACGCCGTGGACGACGCCGCTCGACCCGCGCCTGGCGCGGCCCACCGCGCACGCGGCAATGCCCGCAACGATCGGGCGTTGGAACCTGCCCGTGCTGCTCGTCGACTTTCCGGATCGTCGCGCTACGCACGCCGCAGCGCTGTTCCAGCCGCTGCTGTTCGACACGACCGGGGCTGTGCCCACGGGATCGCTGGCGAACTACTACGACGAGATCTCGGGTGGACGGCTCCAGGTGCGCGGACGCGTCCTCGGCTGGCGCACGCTTCCGGACACGGCGAACTTCTACGCCAACGATTCGTACGGGCTGGCCCGCACGACCTACCCACAGAACGACGCGGGCCTGTTGTACGCGGCGCTGCGGGCCAACGATGCCGACATCGACTTCACCCAGCACGACCGCAATGCCGACGGCTACGTCGACGGCGTCCTCGTCGTCCACGCCGGGGTCGGCGCCGAGGCGGCGGCCGGCGATCGCACGCAGTTCTGGTCGGTGACCTCGGGCCTCAACAACAACTGGGGCTTTGTCAGCTCGTACGTCACGGACGATCCACGGCCCGGCTTTCCCGGCCAGTTCATGAAGGTCGACCAGTTCGCCATCCTGCCCGAGAACTCGCCGCTCGATGGGACGTCACTCACCGAGATCGGCGTCTACGCGCACGAATTCGGACACCTCCTGGGCTGGCCGGATCTCTACGACGCAAGGGTGCTCGGCGGCGGCATCAATCTCGGGCCGGGCAATTGGTGCCTCATGTCGACCGGCGCGTACGGCGGCGACAACCGTTCGCCGGCGCGGCCGACGCATCCTTCCGCCTGGGCCAAGGTCGACGCGGGATGGGCCACGGTCGAAAACCTCGCGACCGACGGCGACGCCACCTTCCAGCCCATGGCGACCGCGCACCGCGCCTACCGCCTGTGGTTCCAGGGTGAGGACTCGCCCGAGTTCTTCCTGCTCGAGAACCGCCGGCGTACCGGCTTCGACTCGAGCCTGCCCGGCGAAGGCCTCCTCGCCTATCGCATCCGCTCCGACGTGATCGCCCAGCGCCGCTACGCCAACAACATCAACTCCGGGTTGATTCCCGGGCTGCGGCTCGAAGAGGCCGACGGCCGCTACGACCTGACGCGTGCGGGCAATCGGGGCGATGGGCGCGACCCGTTCCCCGGGCTGCAGAACCGGACGCGCTTCGCCGACGACACGGTCCCCTCGACGCGCACGCTCCAGGGCCGGCCACTCAACACGTCGCTCGAGGCGATCCGCACGAAGGGCGCCGACATCTCCGCCTACGTGCAGCTCTCGCCGAGCGGCTGGAGCGCGCCGCAGACGATCGGCATGACCGGCTCGACCGCGGCGCTGGTCGCCACCGGGCGTTCACCGCTGGTCGCCGACGCCCTTGGTGACCTGTGGCTCGCCTACGAGGATGACGCGCCGGGCGGCAACGAGATCCGGATCCGGCGCAAGCGCTTCGGCGTCGAATGGAGCCCGCCCCTGGCGCTCACCAACGAGCCGGGCCTCTCGCTGTCGCCCGCCCTCGCGATCGGCACGGCAGGACGAAAGGCAGTCGCGTGGTGGGACACGCGCGACGGTAATTCCGAAATCTACTACGCGTGGGCCGAGCCCGGCGCCGACTTCGGCGCCGCACGGCGCGCCACCAACCAGCCCGCGGCGTCGCAGTTGCCCGCCGTCGCATGGACCAGCGCCGGGCGCATCGTGCTTGCCTGGATGGACGGGCGCGACGGTGGCACCGCGATCTACACGCGCCGCTTCTTCCCGGGAGGAGAGTCCGCGGCGACCGACGTGCGAGCCTCGTTCCCCGAGCAGTTCGCCGAGTTCGGCAACGCCGCGCTGCCCACGGTCGCGACCGCCGGAAGCCGCATCGTGCTCGCCTACCAGGAGCGCATCGACGGGGTCGACGAGATCAAGGTCTGCGTCGACAGCGCCGGGCGGTTCACCGAGACGCGCTTTCTCTCCGCCCGCGACGGCTTCACCAGCAATCAGCCGGTGCTGGTGACCGAGAGCGATACCTCGGTGTGGCTGTTCTGGCGCGAAAACCGGTCGTCCGAGAGCGAGATCCGCCAGGCCCGCTGGTCGATTCTGGCCGGCTGGAACCTGGGCTTCGACGTCTATCGCAGCGCGGTCAATCTCGACCTGCCTCGCCCGGTCGTCGACGCGCGCGGGAACATCAAGCTCAACTTCCGGCGTTCGACGTCGGACGGATTGGAACTGGTCGAGGCGACCTGGCACCGCGATCTCGGGCTGTGGGACGCGGGACCGTCGCGCCTCCTCTCTTTCGGAGCCGAGCAGCTGCACGGCACCGGCTTCGCCCTCGACTCGTTCGGCCGCACGCACCTGGCGTGGCTCAGTTCGAGTGCGGGCGAGCGCCGCCTGCGCACGATCGTGCGCGCCGCACCGGCCGCCGCACCGGTCGCAGTCGACCCGCTGCCCGCGGTACCCGCGAGTGCCGGGCTGGCCTGGGCGTGGCCCAACCCCGCCCACGGCCGGGCCAATGTGCGTGTCGCCCTGGGCGGCCGCAGCGGCGACGGGCTGTCCGCCACCCTCTATTCGGTCGCGGGACGCAGACTCGCCACGCTGCCCGTCAGCGGCGAAGGCGAAGGCCGCACCGCATGGGATGGGCGCGACGACAGCGGCCGAGGCGTGCCGCCGGGCGTCGTGCTGGTGCACGTCGCCGACCGCGCGGGAGCCTCGGTCGCCCGCGGGCGCTTCGTGTGGCTGCCGTGACGCGCGGAACGGCGCTCCTCGTCCCCCTCTGCCTCGTCTCGCTGGGCACGCCCGTCGAGGCGACGACTCGGCGCGTCCCCGCCGACTGGGCGACGATCGGCGCGGCGCTCGGCGGCGCCTCCGCCGGCGATACCGTCCTGGTCGCCCCCGGCACCTACGTCGAGCGCGTCACCCTCCCCTCGGGCGTGGTGTTGCGCGTTGACGGCGCACCGGGGACGGCGACGATCGACGCGGCGCTCGGCGGCTCGTGCGTCTCGGCGATCGACTGTGCCCAGGGCACGCGGCTCGAGGGCTTCCGCCTCGAGCGCGGCCGCGGCGAGCCCGAGAGCGGGAGCACCGTCGGCGGCGCGCTGCGCGTGCTCGGCGGTGTCGTTCGCGTCGTCGACTGCACGTTCGACGGCGGCCAGGCGACATTCGGCGGCGGTTCGTCCGGCGTCGCGACGACCCTCATGCTGGTGCGCTGCACCTGGAGCGGTGGTAGCGCGGCGTTCGGCGGCGGACACTTCCAGGCGGCGGGCCAGGTCACGATCGAGGACGGGCGCTTCGAGACGCCGCAGGCCACCACCGGCGGCGCCCTCTTCGCCACCAACGGCGCGCGCGTCAACGTGACCGGCACGCTGGTGCGCGGCGCGACGAGCGGCGGCAACGGCGGCGGGATGCACTTCGACACCTGCGTCGCGACGCTCGGGCACGTGCGCTTCGAGGACAACGTCGCGTCCGGACGCGGCGGCGGCATTGCCGTTGCGGCGGGCGGGCAGGTGCTCGCCACGTTCTGCACGTTCCTGCGCAATGGCTCGAGCCAGGGCGGCGGCGGCGTCTACGTGAGCTGTGCGGCCGGGGCCCCCGAGCAGCCAGGCGACACGATCGTGCCCGCCCCGCAACTGGGGGCCGCTGACTGCGCGCTCCTGTCGCTCGCTCAGTGCGACCTCCTGTCGTCGACGGGCACGGCCCCCGCGGCCGGCGAGGTGACCGATGCGGGCGCGTTGCGCCTGCACGCCTCGATCGTCGCCGGCAACGCCTCGGGCCTGGCGTGCACGGACTCGCGCGCGACGCTCGAGGCCGGCTGCTCGGCGCTGTTCGGCAACCACGGCGCCGATCTTTCCGGCAACTGTGCGCCCGCCGCCGACGGCTCGAACCTCGCCGTCGACCCGTACCTGTGCAACCTGTCCGCCGGCGATGTGGGCCTGTGCGCCAACTCGCCGCTGGTCGCGCCCGGTTGCGGCGATGCGTTCTGGGGATCGACCGGCGTGACCTGCGGCGATTGCGGTCCGACCCCTGCCCGGGCGTCGACCTGGGGACGGCTCAAGGTGCGCTACCGCGGGTAGCCTGCGGAGCCGCGCTGTCCGCCCATACGCACGGATGTCAAGAAATGTTCAGGCCACAGCCAGGCCAAGTCTGTAGCATAAACGTTTGTTATATAGTCACTTAATGAATCTCGATCCTTCGAATCTCGAGTCAGAGCTCACTTTAGGCAAAAGGCCGTGCATTTTCGTCCGATAAAGCATTGACCGTTCCCGACCCGGCGGATAGGTTGTCGGGGCCCGGAGTTTTCGATCGGTGGCCCCCGCCGCCGCCGCCTGACCCGACCGAAAGGACCCGGCCCGTGACGCACCGATTCCTCTCGATCGCGCCGCTGTCCCGCAGCCTGCTCGCCACCGCCCTTGCGCTGTTTCTCGCGCCGGCCGGGATCGGGCATGCCCAGGGCGAGCTCGAGCGCACCCCCTGGGCGACCACGATGGTCTCTCCCGTGGGCGATCCCCTCGACTTCCAGCGCCCCGCCCCCGGCGAGACGTCGGGTTTCGCGCTGTCGCGCGGCCTGCGCTCTCGCGGCGATCGCCACGAGGGCCTCGACCTGTCCAATCGCGCCTCGGGCGGCGAAGTGCGCGCCGTCGCCCCCGGCCTCGTCGTCACCACCCGCACCGGTTGGGCCGGCGGCTGGGGCAACATGGTCGTGCTGGCGCATCGCCTGCCCGGCGGCGACCTCCTCTTCACCCTGTTCGCACACCTGTTGCCCGGCAGCATCGCGGTCCACGAGGGCGAGGTGGTCGCCCTCGGCCAGCCGCTGGGCCGCATCGGCTCGACCGGCCACTCGAGCGGTCCGCATCTCCACCTCGAGTTCCGGGAGATGAAGGACGTGCTCAAGCACGCCGACCTCCCGCTGGGCGAGGCGTGGACGCGGGCCTCGATCGTCGACCCGCTGCGCGTGCTCGCCGCCATGATGCCGCGCAACGCGTCACCGATCCTCCCGGGGACGTTTGCCCGGGCGAACCCGCCGAGCACTCTGGATCCGCTGCTGGCGCTGGTCCAGCGCGGCGCCCTTCCCCGTCGCGGCATCGAGCAGGGCGACGATCCGCTCAGCCGGGCCGAGCTCTACCGCATCGCTTATACCGCACTGGCCCCCGGCGGTCCGCCGCCGGCGCGGTGGGCCACGCTGCGCGGTCGACTGCTCGGCCTCGCCGCCAGACTCCCGGCCTCGTCGCGCCCGTCGTTCGCCGCCGATCGCCTGCCTCGCCGTGAGGCCGAAGCCCAGGCCCCGGCCGGTCTCAGCGAGACCATTGCCGTCATGAGCGCGCTCGAGCGCGCCGGAAAGGCCGTCCCGGCAGGCGCGGACCGCTTGCCCACCGCGACCGATCGCCGCGCACTCGAGGACCACTTCGCCCATGGCCTCGAGGCGCTCGAACACCCCGACTCGGTCGGCGACGTGCCGCTGGTCGCTGCACGCGTGATCGGTCCGCCCGCGGTCAGCCGCCGCCAGGCCTCGATGCTGTGGTCGTACCTCGAGAACGGGCGCACGCCCGAGCCCGGCTCGGCCGCGGCGGCGGGACGCCCCTGATCCGATGAGCGAAACCACCGCCGCCCCCGGCAGCCACCTCGAGCTCGGGCGTCGCATCAAGCAGGAGCGCCTGCGTCGCGGCCTCACGCTCAAGGACATCGAGGCCAAGGTCGGGATCTCGGCCACCCATCTCTCCGAAGTCGAGCGCGGCAAGAGCTCGCCCACCGTCGGCGTGCTCGAGAAGATCGCCCGTGCGTTGGGCACCCGCTCGGCGCTGCTGATCGACGCCGCCGTGGGGCTTCCGGTCTCGCACACCAGGCCCGGCCACCGCCGCGTCGTCTTCAACGAGCATGTCACGGTGCGCACCGAGTCGCTGTCGAAGTCGTTCCCCGGCTCCGAGATCTCGATCCTCCTGAAGACCTATGCGCAGGGCGTCGCGCCGCTGGGGCCGCACCACGCCCACGAGGGCGAGGAGTTCGTGCACGTGGTGACCGGCAAGCTGCACGTCAGGATCGGCGAGGAGGATTACTTCCTCGAGCCCGGCGACTCGCTGCACTTCAAGTCGACACGCCCCCACGCCTACCGCAACGGCGGCGAGGGTGAGTGCATCGTGTTCCTCGCCACCTGCCCCAAGTACGGGCTCTGAGGCCGACGTGCGCAAGGGTGAGATCGGACGCCGCATCCGGGCCGTGCGCCGCGAGCGCAGCCTGACGCTCCGCCAGGTCGCGGCCGCCGCCGGGCTGTCGGCGACTCACATCTCGGAGATCGAGCGCGGGCACACCACGCCCACCGTCGGCGCGCTGCTGCGCGTGGCGCATGCGCTGGCCAAGGAGCCCCACTTCTTCCTCGAGACCGAGCGCCTGCCCGAGATCTCGCTCATCCGCGCCAACGAGGAGCGCCGCGTGCACGAGCTGCGGGCGCCGCGCGGCACGTCCGAGGCGCTGACGCACGGCATCCCCGGCAACCGCATCCTGGCGACGCGCACGGTGCTGCAGCCGCACTCGACCGACAGTGACGTGTTCTCGTTCTCGGGCGAGGAGGGCGGATTCCTCGTCTCCGGCGCCCGACCCCGCCGTCGAGGACGCGGGCGACGCGACGCAGACGTAGGCCACGCGTGGGTGGGCGGCGCGCCCTCGATCAGGGAGTGTGAAGAGATCCTTGAACGTGCGGCCACGGCCCCGGATGCGGGGTTGATGCGTACCCGACCCATCGGGCTCGATCGCTCAGCCCCGCGCAAGTGTCGATCACGTAACCAATGAACAGGGAATGACCTGCGGCGGCGAGCCAATCGTGTCCACAGCCCGACACCTTGGCGAGCCGCCGCGCGGCACGCCGCGTCCTCTCGGGCGCTGCGCTCACTCGCGCCCTCGTCCCTGGCCAGCGGCCACGGATCGTCGCGGAAGTCAGCGAGCAGCCCGTCCGGTGCCGATGGCGAGAACTTCCCTCTCAGGGGCCGCTGCGGCGGGCGAGGACGCCGAGCCCCCGCGCCCCCACGAGCTGCCACGCCACGACCGCGAGCCGGAGGCCGAGGCTGCCGATCACGAACAGGGCCACGGGCGCGCCGTACATGCGGGCCACCAGGCGTTCGGCGAGCACGGCCGCGCACCAGCCGAGGACCGTGGTCACGCAGGGCACGAGCCCGCGCGCCAGCGGGACGAGCCCGCCCCACGGCCAGGTCCAGGACCGTCGGCCGAAGGCGATGCCGAGGAGCGCGATCGGAGCGAACAGGAGACCGGCCAGGGCGAGCGCGCCGGCGAGGAGTCCCTTGGAGCCGCCGAAGTCGGGATCGGACGGGGAGGCCATCAGGGTCCCGAGGACGGTGAAGCCCGCGGGCAGGAGGAACAGGAACAGGCGCAGCACCACGCG
>JANOEH010000133.1:0-8402 GCA_031413115.1 Candidatus Eiseniibacteriota bacterium
TGGACTTCGTCGAAGCCAGCATGAGCTTCCGTGCGTGGTCCCCGAACAGACGCTTGACCGCCACCGTCTCGGTGCGGTCGTTGTAGGGAGTCGAAGTGCCGTGGGCGTTGATGTACGTCACGTCCTCGGGCTTCAGTCCCGCGTCATTCAACGCCTGGCGCATGGCGCGCACGGCGCCATCGCCGTCAGGCATCGGGGTGGTGATGTGATACGCGTCGCCGGACGCTCCGTAGCCCGCGAGTTCGCAGAGGATCGGAGCGCCGCGCTTGATGGCGTGCTCCTCCTTCTCGATCACGAGCATCACGGCGCCTTCGCCCATGACGAAGCCGTCACGTTCGGCGTCGAAGGGCCTGGAGGCCCGGGTTGGTTCGTCGTTCCTTGTGGACATGGCCTTCATCGAGCTGAAGCCGGCGATCGCCATCGGCGTGACCGTCGCTTCGGTGCCTCCGGTGATGACCACGTCCGCGTCGTCATGCTGCAGGCAGCGCAGCGCCTCCCCGATCGCGTTCGCCGATGAGGTGCAGGCGGACACGGTCGTGAAGTTCGGTCCCTTCGCCCCGGTGTGGATCGAGATCTGGCCGGAGGCCATGTTGCTGATCATCATCGGGATGAAGAAGGGCGAGACCCGTTCGGGTCCCTTCTGGATGAGGTTCGTGTGCTGCTCTTCGAAGGTGCCGATCCCACCGATGCCCGAGCCAATGATCACGCCGACGCGGTTCGCGTCGACCGTGATCATGTCGAGGCGCGCGGACTCCACCGCCTGAGCGGCGGCGGCCACGCCGAGCTGGACGAAGCGATCATTCCGCTTGGCGTCCTTGCGCTCCATCCAGACGGTGGGATCGAAGTCCTTCACCTCCGCGGCGATGCGCGTGGCGTAGCCGGTCGAGGCGTCGAAGCGCGTGATGGGCCCCACGCCGCTCCTGCCCGCGACCAGGGCGGACCACATCGACTCGACGTCGTTGCCCAGGGGGCTCACGACGCCTATGCCGGTGATCACGATCTTTCCCTTGCGGTCTGCGTTCACGATCGTCCCTGCGAAGAAGTGGTGGTCGCTCCGGGGTTGCTACGCGGAGGGGGACCCGGATCGCGGTGCGTCCGGGCCTCCCCCGCCCCGCGTCACTGCGCGTGTTCCTTCAGGTAGTTCAGGGCGTCACCCACGGTCTTGAACTTGTCTGCGTCCTCGTCGTGGATGTCCAGACCGAACTCCTCCTCGAGCGCCATGACAAGCTCGACGGTGTCGAGCGAATCGGCGCCGAGGTCCTCGATGAACTTGGCCTCGGGAGCGAGCTGGTCGACGGAGACCTCGAGGTTCTTGGCGATGATCTCCTTGGCCTTCTCTTCGCTGTAAGCCATTCCGTTCACCTCCCCTGTCTGCTGGAATCCCGCGAGGTCGTCCCGCGGGGGTTGGTACGAACTACGCCATCACCATCCCGCCGTCCACGTTCCAGACCTGTCCGGTCACGTAGCCAGCGCGGGGTGAGGCAAGGAAGCGGACCGCCTCCGCGACGTCGGCGGCTTCGCCGAATCGTCCCAGGGGAATCGCCGCGAACATCGCTTGCTGCTGTTCCTCGGTGAGCGCATCGGTCATCGCCGTACGGATGAACCCCGGCGCCACCGCGTTGACCGTCACGCCGCGCGGGGCGAACTCCCTGGCCAGCGCCTTGGTCAGACCGATCACGCCCGCCTTGGAAGCGACGTAGTTGGCCTGGCCGGCGTTGCCCATCTGCCCCACCACCGACGTGATGTTCACGATGCGCCCGCTCTTCTGCTTGAGGAGCGTGCGCGCCGCGGCGCGGCAACAGTGGAAGGTGCCGGTCAGGTTCGTCGCCAGCACCTCGCCCCCCTGGGCGTCGGTCATGCGAAGGACGAGCCCGTCCCTGGTCACGCCCGAGTTGTTGACCAGAATATCGATGCGCGACAAGTCCTTCAACACGGCATCGAACGCGGCCTGCACGGCCACGGCGTCGGCCACGTCGGCGGCGAACGCCTGCGCAGTGCCGCCCTGGGCGCGCACCTCGGCGCACGCAGCCTCGGCGCGCTCGAGATTGCGGGCGATCACGGCGACGGTCGCGCCATCGCGCGCCAGCACGTCGACGATGGCGCGGCCGATGCCGGTCGCGCCGCCGGTGACGATGGCGACCTGTCCGTCCAGCTCGCGCGCGCTCACGACGTCGCTCCTTCGGTCACCAGCGCAAGCGCCTCGTCGAGGCTCGCCGGGTCGTCGACGTTGGCGCTCTTCGCGTCGGGGGCGACCTGGCGCAGCAGTCCGCGCAGCACCTTGCCCGTGCCCAGCTCGACGAACGCGCTCGTTCCTTCCGAGACGAGGTGACGCATCGACTCCTCCCAGCGCACGGCACCGAGGAGTTGGCGCCCCAGGCGGTCGCGAATGTCGGCCGCGGCGGTGACCGGCCGCGCATCGACGTTGGCGATCACCGGGCAGTGCGCGTCGTTCACGGTCACGGCGGCGAGCGCCGCGACCAGGCCCTCGGCAGCGGGGCCCATGAGCGGCGAGTGGAACGCGCCCGAAACCGGCAGCCGGAGCGCGCGCCTGGCGCCGGCGTCCTTGCAGGCGACCATCGCGGCTTCGACCGCGTCGATCTCGCCCGAGATCACGACTTGCCCCGGCGAGTTGAAGTTCGCGGGAACAACAGTTCCTTTCCCGTCGGCAGTCACTCCGGCGCACACCGTTTCGACCGCTTCGCCCGCAAGGCCCAGGATGGCAGCCATTCCGCCCGGCCGCACTCTCCCCGCCTCGGACATCAGTTCGCCGCGCCGCCGCACCAGGCGGATCGCGTCGGCGAACGCGAGCGAGCCCGCGGCGACATGCGCGCTGTACTCGCCGAGCGAATGTCCGGCGGCTGCGGTCGGCGTGACGCCGCGGGCGGCGACGACGCGCAGCGCGGCGACCGAGTGCGCGAGCAGCGCGGGCTGCGCGTTCTCGGTGGCCTTGAGCGTGTCCTCCGGGCCGTTCCACATCACGTCGCTCAGCGCGACGCCGAGCGCGTCGTCGGCCTCGGCGAACGCTGCTCGCGCCTCGGGGAAGGAGTCGGCGAGGGCCTTGCCCATGCCCACGACCTGCGAGCCCTGCCCCGGGAAGAGGAATGCGATCGTCACGCCGGCGCCCCGGTCTTGACCGCGGCGATCGAGGTGCGCGCTTCGCGCGCCTCGACGGGCCAGGCCGCCGCGGGATCCCACGTCGTCACCGCCGCGCCCCACGTCACGCCGCCGCCGAAGGCGACCAGCTCGAGCAGGTCGCCCTTCTTGACGCGGCCGTCGCGCACGACCTCGTCGAGCAGGATCGGCACCGACGCCGCCGACGTGTTGCCGTAGCGGTCGAGGTTCATGAGCACCTTCTCGCTCGCGATGCCCAGCCGCTCGGCCGTCGCGTCGATGATGCGACGGTTCGCCTGGTGCGGGATCAGCGCGGTCAGCTCCGAGGCGTCGCGGCCGGCCTCGACCAGCGCGTCGCGCGAGATCGACTCCATGGCGCGCACCGCGAACTTGAACAGCTCGTTGCCGCGCATCTTGATGAAGTGTTCGCGCGCGGCGACGGTCTCGTGCGTCGCGGGCTTCTGCGAGCCACCAGCCGGAACCGTGAGCATGTCGCCCTGGCCGCCATCGGCGCCCAGCTTGACCGCGAGCACGCCGACCCCGGCCTCGCACGGGCGGACGACCGCCGCTCCGGCGCCGTCGCCGAACAGCACGCAGGTGTTGCGATCCTCGAAGTCGACGATGCGCGTCAGGGTCTCGGAGCCGATCACGAGCACCGTCTCGCAGGCGCCGGAGGTGACGAGCGCCTGCGCGATCTGCAGGCCGTAGAGGAAGCCCGAGCACGCGGCGTTGATGTCGAGCGCGGCGGCGTGCGTGGCGCCCAGCTTCTGCTGGACCGTGCAAGCCATCGACGGCAGGATGCGATCGGGCGTGACGGTGGCGACGAAGATGTGATCGACGTCGTCGGGCGTCAGGCCTGCGGCCTCGAGCGCCTGGCGCGCGGCCGCGGTCGCGAGATCCGAGTTGTCCTGTCCGGGCGCGACCATGCGGCGCTCGCGGATGCCGGTGCGCGAGACGATCCACTCGTCCGACGTCTCGACCATCTTCTCGAGGTCGGCGTTCGACAGGACCCGCTCGGGCAGGGCCCGGCCGGTGCCGGCGATGACGGCGCCGCGCGGGCGATCAGGCTTCGGCATGGACGTTCCTCAGGAGTTGCGGGATGTGTTCGTTGACGCGCTGCTCGACGAACGTGCAGGTCGACCGGATCGCGCTGCGGATGGCGCGCGGGGACGAGCTGCCATGGCCGATGAAGATCACGCCGTCGACGCCCAGCAGGGGCGCCCCGCCGTACTCGGCGTAGTCGAACTGCTGCTTCATCTCGTCGAAGGCGGGCTTGAGCAGCAGCGCGCCGAGCTTCGCCTGCAGGTTGCGCCCGATCTCCTGGCGAAAGCTGCGGGCGACGTGTCCGATCACGGACTCGGCCAGCTTGAGGACGATGTTGCCGGTGAACCCGTCGGTCACCACCACGTCCACGCCTCCCTTGAGGATGTCGCGCCCCTCGACGTTGCCGATGAAGTTGAGGTTCGCGATCTGCGCGAGCAGCCCGTTCGTCTCCTGGCGCAACTCGTCTCCCTTCGACGACTCCTCGCCGATCGAGAGCAGTCCCACGCGCGGCGACGGCATGCCCAGCACGTCGTGCGCGTAGCACGAGCCCATCTCGGCGAACTGGACCAGGTGCAGGGCCTTGCAATCGGAGGTCGCACCGACGTCGAGGACCACGCAACCCTCGCCGCGGTTGGGGAAGATCGAGGCGATCGCCGGCCGGCTGACGCCCTCGAGGCGACCGAGCCCGAGCAGCGACACGGCGACGACCGCGCCGGTCGAGCCGGCGCTGAAGAACGCGTCGAGTTTCCGCTCCTTCTGCATCGTGGTGGCGATGGCGAGCGAGGATTGCGGCTTGCGCCGGAGCACCGTGGACGGTTGATCGTCCATCTCGACCCGTTCGGGCGCGTGGACCAGTTCGATCGGCAGGTCGGTCGCACGGGCGCGGGCGACTTCAGCCCGCATGGCGTCGAGATCCCCGAGGAGCACGATCCGGAAACGCCCCGGAAACTCCCGGAGCGCCATCACCACGCCGGGCACGATGACGGGCGCGCCGAAATCCCCGCCCATGGCATCCACGCCGATGGTCGGGATTCCGCCTCGCGCCGCACTCGTGTCCGGAGCGGAGCTCACGCGTTACGGGGAACGAGAACCTCTTCGCCGCCATAGTGGCCGCAGTTCGCGCAGATGCGATGCGGCAGGCG
Organism: Candidatus Eiseniibacteriota bacterium; assembly: GCA_031413115.1. GTDB lineage: Bacteria > Eisenbacteria > RBG-16-71-46 > RBG-16-71-46 > DASYSL01 > JANPEF01. Next base: position 5,298 of record JANOEH010000133.1, read on the forward strand.
CGGCTGTCCGCAATGGGCGCAGGGGCCGACGCCCATGGTCTTGAGCTTCCAGTTGGTGCGCCGCTTCTTGCCGCGGGTGCTCGAGTGTCGTCGCTTCGGAACCGCCATCGCGCATCTCCCTCGGGCCGTGCGCTCGAGCGCAGGGTCCCGGTCACGGGCGCCGCCTCAGCGCGATCCGGAATCCGGCGCGTGAGAACAGGGCCCTTCGTTCAGATCGGCGCCACAACTCGTGCACAGGCCCCGGCAGTCGGGGCGGCACAGGGGCACCATCGGTCGGGCGAGAATCGCGGCTTCGCGCACGCCCGAATCGAGGTCCACATGCCGGCCGTCGTGGAAGATGAGCGTGTCATCCTCCCCGAGGTCGTCGTCGCGGTGGCGTCCCGTCCCCGTCCGCTCGGCGAACAGGTGGACGACGCACTCGAGAGGCAACCGGACGCGCTTCAGGCAACGGGCGCATTCCTCGTCGGACTCGGTGGCGACGCGGGCCGTGATGTTGAACAACTCGCCAACCCGATCGGTCTCGACCACGACGGAAATCGCAGTCGGCCACGTCTCGGACGGCAACTCGAGCGCGTCCGGAGTGGCGACCAGATCCACCCGGTTCACACCGGGCTTAAAAGTCGACAGTTCAAGGCGTAACGCCGCCATGGGGGCACTCCGGGCCCGATCGCGGGACTCTAGCACAGGAGCGGGCCAGGCGGACCGCCGAACATGTAACCGTCCGCCCTCTCCCGACGACCCCTGCTAGGCCGGCAAGTCGTTGCCAAAAAAGAGCTTGGTCTCCCGGTCAGCCGAGGTGGCCGAGTCCGAGGCGTGGACCGAGTTGCGCTGCTTGTCGAGACCGAAGCGTTTGCGGACGGTACCCTCGGCCGCCTGGGCCGGGTCGGTCGCCCCCACCACCTCGCGAAGGCGGAGCGGGCCGCCCTCGCCCTCGAGCGTGGTCAGGAACACCGGGCCCGAGGTCATGAAGGCGACGAGTTCGCCGAAGAAGGGGCGCTCCATGTGCTCGGCGTAGAACACCTCGGCCACGGCCTTCTCGAGCGTGGTGAGTCGGCCGGCGATCATGCGGAAGCCGGCTTCCTCGACGTGCGCGAGAATGCGGCCGGTGAGGTTCCGTTCGACGGCATCGGGCTTGACGATGAACAGCGTGCGATTCGACATGCGGATTGCGGACTCCTGTTGGGGTGCGTGCGGCGTCGCGAGCTAGCGGCGCTTGCCGCGATTGGTCTTCGCCGCGACTTCTTGAACCTCGCGCGCGAGCGGTCGAGACCGCCCTGCGCCTTCTTCGCCGCCGTGCGGCGCACCGCGGACTTCACGGCGGGCTTCTTCCTCGCGGCCTTCTTCGGAGCGAGCTTCGCGGACTTCTTCGGAGTTACCTTCGCTCCAGACTTCGGCTTCGCCGGAGCTGCCGGAGCTGCCACGGGCTTCTTCCCGCGCTTCGCAAGGGCGCGCGCGAGCAGGCCCGGGATCTCCGACGGGATCGGCGCGACGATGACGCCAGCTTTGCGCAGCGCCAGCATCTTCTCGGCCGCCGTGCCGGCGCCGCCGGAGATGATTGCGCCGGCATGGCCCATGCGCTGACCCGGGGGGGCGGTCTGTCCGGCGATGAAGGCGACGACCGGCTTCTTCACGTGCTTCTTGATGAAGGCCGCCGCTTCGTCCTCGTCGGTGCCGCCGATCTCGCCCATCAGCACGATGCCGTCGGTGCCCTTGTCGGCCTCGAACGCGGCGAGCGCGTCGATGAAGTTCGTGCCGTTGATCGGGTCGCCACCGATGCCGATGCAGGTCGACTGGCCCATCTTCGCGGCCGTCAGGAGGTGCACGACCTCGTACTTGAGCGTGCCCGAGCGCGACACGAGCCCCATGCGGCCGGGCAGGTGGATGTGGCCCGGCATGATGCCGACCTTGCACAGCCCCGGCGAGATGACGCCCGGGCAGTTGGGGCCGATCAGGCGCGGCAGGCCGCCGCGCTTCTCCTGCGCGGCCTTCAGGTACTGCCACACCTCGAGCATGTCGACCACCGGAACGCCCTCGGTGATCGCGATGATCAGATCCACGCCCGAGTCGATCGCCTCGTAGATCGCGTCGGCGCAGCCGGGTGCGGGCACGTAGATGATGCTCGTGTTCGCCTTCGTCTTCGCAACGGCCTCGGCGAGCGTGGCGAACAGTGGAATCCCCTCGATCCTCTCGCCGGCCTTCGTCGGCGAGACGCCTGCGACGACCTGCGTGCCGTAGTCCTTCATCGACTTCGCGTGGAACGATCCGTCGCGGCCCATGCCCTGGACGACGACGCGCGTGTTCTTGCCGACCCAGACGCTCATCGCGCCCCTCCCTTCGCCGCAGCGATCACGGCCTTCACGCCTTCGTCCATCGAGGTGGTGGCGGTGAGGCCGCGCTCGGCCAGGATCTCGCGGGCCAGTTCCTCGTTCGTGCCGGTGAGGCGGATGACGAGCGGGACACCGATCTTGAGCCGATCCAGCGCCGCGAGAATGCCGCGGGCCACGTCGTCGCAGCGCGTGATGCCGCCGAAGATGTTGAACAGGATCGCCTTCACCGTCGAGTCGCCGGTGATGATCTGCAGCGCGGCGACGACCTTCTCCGGATTCGACGAGCCGCCGATGTCGAGGAAGTTCGCCGGTTCGCCGCCGTAGTGCTTGACCAGGTCCATCGTGGTCATCGCCAGGCCGGCGCCGTTGACGATGCAGCCGATATCCCCCTTGAGCGGCACGTACGAGAGCCCGCGCTCGCGCGCCAGGATCGAGCCCGCCGTCTCGTCGGCGGTGTCGCGCATCGCCTCGAGGTCGTCGTGGCGGAACAGCGCGCTATCGTCGATCGACACCTTGGCGTCGAGCGCGACCACGTCTCCCTGCTTCGTCACGACGAGCGGATTGATCTCGGCGAGCGACGCGTCGTTGTCCTTGAACACCCACCACAGCTTGACCAGCATGTCGGCCATGGCCAAGGCCGGCTTGCCGCTCATGCCCAGCGCGACGACGACGGAGCGAGCCTGGTATGGCATGAGGCCGATCACCGGATCGATGGGAAGCTTTCGGATCGCGTCGGGGTTCTCGTGCGCCGTCGTCTCGATCTCGACGCCGCCTGCCG
>JANOEH010000134.1:0-10010 GCA_031413115.1 Candidatus Eiseniibacteriota bacterium
TCCATGCCGGCGAAGAAGTCATCGAGCGACGCCGCGTCGTTGGCAATGAACAGGTAGACGCCCTCGTTGCCCAGCACGTCCGACAGCGCGATCATGCCGCCGGTCCCGCCGGTGCCGAGCGCCGGATCGACCGACACGATGCTCTGCGCGATGTCGAGCGACAGGTGTCGCCGGTACGGCTCGGCGGGCTCGAACGCCCGAGGCACCGCGGCCAGCGCCCGCGGCGGCACGCCCGCGCCGCCCAGCGAGTCGGGTGCCGGGAGCGCGGGCGCCCACAGGCTGTCGAGCGGCGTGACCGGCACGTCGTAGAGGTGAAACGACCAGCCCGACTGCCCCGCGAAGAGCAGCCCCGAGCCATCAGGCCGCCAGGCGGGATCGTAGACCGGCCCGAGGAACCGCGAAGCCCGCTGCACCTGGCCTGCGCGCCACAGCCACAGGTCGTCGATCTCGACGCGGTTGGACAGGAACGCGAGCGTCGTCCCGTCGGGCGACCAGGTCGCCCGGCGATCGTCCGCGGCACCGGCGGTGAGTTTGGTCACCGCCCCGCTCGCGAGGTCCATCTCGTAGAGCGCGTGCTGCGGTCCGCCCGCGCTCTCGCGATCCGACGCCCAGACGATCGCATGCCGCGTCGGGTGCGCCGTGGGATCGTCGTCGTCGGCCGGGTCGGCGGTGAGCGCCGCGAGCGCGCCGTCGGCGACGCGCACGCGGTACAGGTCCGTGCTTCCGCCGACCGCCTGCCCGACCACGACGATCGTCGTATCCCCGGCGACCCACGTCGGCGACGCGAGGCCGACGATTCCGGGGAACGCCCAGGTGTGCACGACCTCGCCGCTCGTGGCATCGACGACATGGAGCACGTCGCGCCCGGCCTGCTGGGCGACCAGAGCGAGGCGATCGTCGCGGCTGGCCCCGATGCGGCTGCGGAAGAAGTGGAACGACTCGAAGCGCGGCGAGAACCCACCCCGCAGCAGGCGACGGTCGTCGATCAGCGTGCCGCCGCGCTCGCGCCGGACGCGCAGGTCGACCGCACCGTCCTCGGCCCGGAGGTAGGCGAAGCGCAGCGTCGTGTCGCCGGGCGCAACCGGCGGCAGTACGACCGGCGCGAGGTCGAACGTGGGGCCGCAGCAGGTCACCGAGCGCGCCACGTCCTTGACCGGGGTGCGCGTCGCCACTTTCGGGTAATAGCGGCGGCGCAATCCTTCGAACCACTCCTCGTCGACGTCCGCGAGCTTCTCGCCGAACGTCTTCTCCCAGATCTCGGGGAACGTCGGCGCGTCCATCCAGCGCTCGAAGAGCTCCATCACCCCGCGCTTCCCGCCGTGTCGCGCGGCGATGAACTCGAGGAACGACTGCCCCTCCTTGTACATGAGGACCGTGCCTTCGATTTCCCAGCTCTGCGTCATCGGTCGCGCGGTGCCGGTGACGACGGCGTCCTGCAACAGGCCCTCGGCGGTCGCGTCCCACGAGGTGGCGAGAAACTCGGCGAGCCCCTCGGTGAACCACAGCGGTGGCCAGGCTCCGCGGTAATTCTTGTGGGCGCTGCGCTCCTGCGCCAGCTTTTCGAGCATGTAGGCGTGCACCAGCTCGTGGCGCGTCACCCAGACGAGCCGGTGGCGCGAGCCGTTGTGCGGGATGAGCACGCGGCCCTTGATCAGCTCGGTGATGCCGCCGGTGCCCTCGCCGATGAACCCGGGCGTGGCATTCGTGCGCTGGAACGCCTGGTGCGAGGAGTAGGTGAGGATGGGGATGGGGTTTCGCGGGCGCATCCGGAACGTGGTGTCGAACTCCGCGCAGGTGGACTCGGCGATGGCCGCCAGTTCCCGGGCGAGGAGTTCTTCCTCGTCGTAGAAGTAGATCTCGACGTGCTCGGTGCGCAGGATCCGCCAGTCGAGCCGGTCGTACTGGACCTTGTTCTGCCCGTACAGGCCCTGGGCCACGGGCCGGTCCGGCGCCCCGAGGGAGAGGCACGCGGCGACGAACCCGAAGACGATCGCAAGACGAAGGCGAGAGTGCATGGTCGGACCCCTGCGGATCGCGCCGGCATCCCGGGTGCCGCGCGGTCCGTCACACGAGCGCGTCCTCGAGGGTGTAGCGACCGGGCGGTGCGCCGGCCAGGAAGCGGAGCGCCGCGATGGCGCCTGCGGTGAACGCGTCGCGATCGTGCGCGACGTGGGTGAACTCCAGCGTTTCATGGGCACCGGCGAGCAGCACGGTGTGCTCGCCCACCCACGCGCCGCCGCGGACGGCGTGCACGCCGATCTCGCCCGCCGGACGCGGACCGACCGCTCCCGAGCGCCCGGCGCGGACCCCCGTCACCGCCTCGCCGCGGGCCCGGGCGACGACCGCGGCAAGCGCGAGCGCGGTGCCCGATGGCGCGTCGACCTTGGCCCGGTGATGGCGCTCGACGATCTCGACGTCGTAGCCCGGAAGCGCCGGCAGCACGGCGCGCAACGCCCGTGCCAGCGCCGCGACGCCGAGGCTCAGGTTGGGCGCGACCAGGACGGGAACCCGCGCGGCGGCCGCATCGAGCGCGGCGTGGACGGCGGCATCGAGACCCGTCGTGCCGACGAGGAGCGCGATGCCGCGAGCCGCGGCAAGCGGCGCCAGCGCGGCGGTCCCGGCCGGCGCCGTGAAGTCGGCAAGCACGCGCGCGCCATTCCAGCCGGCCGCGAGCCCGCCCTCGGGAGGCATGGCGACGACACGGAACTCCGCGTCGGCCTCGAGCGCCCGCACCACGCGACCGCCCATCCGGCCCGTGGCCCCCGCGACGGCCACGGGCAGGTGGCTCAACGCGCCACTCCTGTCGGGTCGGGCAGCAGGATGCCGGCGACCTTCGCCGCGTCGCGCACGGCGAGCGCGGTGGCAGGCTCGACCGGCACGAGCGGCAGCCGCAGCTCGTTGACCACGATTCCGAGGTCGGCGAGCAGGCTCTTGGTCGGCGATGGGTTCGACTCGAGGAACAAGGCGCGCATGAGCGGCGTGAGCCGGCGATGAATCGCCTCGGCGTCGACCAGACGTCCCTCGGCGAATGCGGAGAGCAGGTCGCGCATGGCGCGCGGCGCGACGTTGCCCACGACCGAGACGACGCCGCGGGCGCCGACGGCGAGCATGGGCAGCGTCAGCGAATCGTCGCCCGAGAGCACGGTGAGGTCGCAGCGGGCGCGGATCGCGCTCACCTGGTCGAGCGAGCCCGACGCTTCCTTGATCGCCACCACCGAGTCGAGCTGCGCGATGCGCACGACCGTGTCCGGAAGCATGTTCGTCCCGGTGCGCGACGGCACGTTGTAGGCGATCAGCGGCAGGTCGACGGCCTTCGCCACCGCGGTGAAGTGGGCGACCAGGCCGGCGGGCGTGGGCTTGTTGTAGTACGGCACGACGATCATCGCGCCGTCGTAACCGGCGCTGCGGGCCTCGGCGGTGAGCTCGATCGTGTCCCGGGTGACGTTCGTGCCGGTCCCGGCGACGAGGCGCGCGCGGCCGCCGTTGGCGGACTTGACGAGGGCGTAGAGACGCCGTCGCTCGTCGCGGGTGAGAGCGGGCGCCTCGCCGGTGGTGCCGGCGACGACCAGCGCATCGGCGCCGCCGCGCACGACGAAATCGACGAACCGCTCGGTGGCGGGCTCGTCGAGTGCGCCGTCCTTGAACGGGGTGACCAGGGCAACGGACAGGCCTTCGAACATGGGGGCGAGTGTGCGCCCTCGGCCCCGGTGCGTCAAGGCGCGGCGACACCGGGGGCGAGGCGCACGAGACGCACGGTGTGCCGCGGCCCGCCATCGACCGAGAGCGCCGCGAAATAAAGGCCCGGCGGCACGCGCCGTCCCCGTTCGTCGACACCGTCCCAGCTCGCCCGTTCGCGCCCGCCGGCTCCCATGGTGCGGCCGGCGACGAGCGCCCGGACGAGGCGGCCGCGCACGTCGATCAACTCGAGGCGGATGTGGCGTCCGGGCGGCGCGCTCCACTCGAGCACCGGGGCCGGTCCCGGACTCCCGAGGGCCACGAGCGCGATCGGCATGCCCCCCGCCACGTCGGGGGGCGGTGCATCGGTGGTCGCGCCGATGGCGAACGGCGGCGAGGTGTCGCAGTCGTGCACGGCGTTCTTGGCGTAGGCCACGACACGGATGCGGACCGCGAACTCGACGACGCTCGGCACCGTCCAGGTCCACGACAACTGGTTCGCATTGCGCTTCTGCAGGCGGACCGGCGGTGTGGCGAAGTCGTCGTAGGAGACGTAGACGACGTGCGAATCGACGCCCGCGGTACTGAAGCTCGTCCAGCGGACCACGTAGCTCTGCCCGGGGGCGAGCATCTCGCCCCCCGCCGGTGCGGTCTGATTGATCGCGATCGGCGTCGGTGCGGTGAAGGTGCCCATCGTCGAGTCGCGGATCGCGTCGACACCGATGAACCCACCCGGCCGCGTCAGCAGGTCGACCAGCTCGACGTGGACCGGCCACCCACGCCGCCCGTTGTTCGGCCATGCGCCCGGCGTGAGCACGTTCGATTCTGGTCCGGTTCGGCGGGCGAGTTCGAGCCCCGTGCAGGCGTCGACGAGGCGGAGCGCGGCCGAATCAAGGGATGCCGCGCCCATCACGCGGTACCACAGGGAATCTCCGTAAAGCGTGAACCGAGGAGAACGTAGCGATCCGATCGTGGTCTCGTTGACCAGCCCGTTGCAGGCCGCCTGGGGGTCCGAGGGCTGGCGATACCGTTCCCCGCTCCCCATCCAGCGCCAGCCGAGCGGGGCCGCCGGGGCCTCGCCGCGCCACGCCGGCGGATCGCTGAAGGTCGAGCCGCGCTCGAACGCCTCGCCAAAGGTGCGCCAGTCAGGAGCCACGCCCGGATCCGGCACGATGTAGCCGTCGGGAGACGCGGTGACGGTGTCGATGACGATGAGGCTCGTCGGCGCGTCGCAGATGTCGAAGCGCACGCGTGAGAGCAGCTGCGTCGCGCCGACGCGGAGCTTCTCGGCCGCGCCGCCGACCGGATCGACCGTCACCTCGTCTGCCAGGTCCCACGGGCCGGCCGACGTCGCCGCCGTGAGGATGCGCAGGCGGAAGCGCGTGTACAACAACTCCACACGGCCGTTGTCGAACACGAGCTGCGGGCTCTCGAGGTCGATCGGCGTGACGCTGTCGACGTCGATCATGAACGCACCCGCGTCGCTCCACGAGAGGAGATTCGCCGAGATCGCGTGGCCGATCGCGGGCCGCCCGCCGAGGGTGTGCGCCGTGTAGAGCATGTGGTAGAGGGTGCCGTCGGTCCACAGGAACGGGTCGCGGCACGAGGTCGCGCTGGTGCCGTCGCTGCGCGCCCAGGTCGGGGGCGACCACAACGGATTGCCGGCGACGGGTGTCCACGTCTCGAGGTCGCTGCTGGTGAGCGCGCCGATCGCCTGGGCGCCCGCTGCGTTGCGTCCGCTGAAGAACATCTGCCACCCGCCGCCCGGCTTCGCGATGACGTGCGGCGCCCACGTGCCCGTCGCGGTCCACGCGCTCCCGGCCGCGCTCGTGACGGTGGTCCGTTCGGTCCAGTGGACCAGGTCCGTGCTCTGCGCGTGCCCGATCCGGCACTCCGGCGTCGTCGGACCGGCGAGCTCGGTGTAGAACAGGTGCCACTGACCACCCGACTGGAGCAGGAAGTGATCCGTGATTTCCTGGCCGGCCCGGCCGTAACCGGGCTGCTCGAAGTCATAGCGCTGGTGCAACGTCGCTGCCACGGCGGGCGGCGGCGCGCTCGGCAGCAGGAGGCCCGCGGCAAGCGCTGCCGCCTGGGCTGCCGCGCGCGCACACGCATGCAGGATCGAGGGCCGGACCACCCGGCCGCGAACGGACCCGCGCATCTCGACTCCGACTCGACGGCACGAACGGCCGGGGGGCGCGGCGCGCCGTGACGCCGCAATGCCTAGAGAGATCGGGAGGGGGTCCCCGAGGGTGGCCAGAAATAGGTCCCTTCGAATCCGGTCACGACGGGCCCGGTCAGCGTCACATCATGATAGCGGCCACCCTCCTCACGGAAGGAAACCTCCAACTCGTCGCCGCTCGCCACTTCGAGCGTCACGGGCGCGGTCACGCGCCCCGCGGCCACCAGCGCGATCGCGGTCGCCGCCGCGCCCGTGCCGCAGGCGAGCGTCTCACCCTCGACACCGCGCTCGAAGGTGCGCAGGCGCACGCGGCTCGCCCCGTGTACGCTGACCACATCCACGTTCGCCCCCGCCGGGCCGAGCTCCACGTGCGCGCGCAGCGGCGGCGCGAACGTCGCCAGGTCCACCGCGTCGGCATCCGCCGCCTCGATGACGAGGTGGGGCACGCCGACGGTGACGCTCGCACCGCGCACCACGCCGGCGACGGTGGCGAACGGGCGATCGAGCAGCGGCGCGTCCACGTCACCGAGTACGAGCTCGACGCGGTCGCCGCGTACGCTCGCGCGGTGGCGGCCCGCATCCGAGGCGAACACCACGCATCCGTCGTGGCCCAGGCCGCGGGCGACCGCGAAGGCGGCCAGACAGCGACCGCCGTTGCCGCAGAGATCCGCCCGGCCTCCGTCGCGGTTCAAGTAGCGCATGCGAAAGTCGAGCTGCTCCCCCGCTCCCGTTGCGTCTCCCGCCGCGTCGAGGAACAGCACCCCGTCGGCGCCGACTCCCCGCCGCCGATCGCACACGTCGCGCACGAAGGCGGCGACGTAGCCCACCGCGTCCGCGAGCTCCGGCCGATCCCGCCGATCCACGACGACGAAGTCGTTGCCAGCGCCGTGCATCTTGACGAACGGGATGCCGATCACGGGCGGTCTCAGGGGAATGCCGGAAGGACGAGGGTCAGGTCCGTCACGCGACCGGCGGGCTCAAGGTCGATCTCGATCGTGGCCGAGCGCGGCTCGTTGGCGGCCAGCGTGCGGTCCTCGTCGAGATCGCGGAAGCCCGTCAGGCGCCAGCGACCACCCCGCAGATTGCCGACAAAGCGTCCCTCCCGCACGTCGAGCACGATCACCGGCGCCCGATCCGCCGCCGCCACGGGCTCGAGGGGGACACCCCGCACCTCGACACGAAGTGGGGCCGATCCGGGCGCCAGAGAGTCTACCACAGCCCCTTCCACCCGGGCCAAGGCCTCGGGATCGGTGGCGATCACCCGGACGTCCTGGGCCTCCGGCGCCGCCGCGGTGAGCACGAGCAGGCTCTCCGAGCGGACCAGGAGGTCCGACCCCGGCTCGAAGGTCCGGTTCCGCGAGCGGTCGACGAAGGCGTACAGGCGGTACGACCCGGGGACTTCGAGCCCGACGAAGCGGAAGACTCCGCCAGCCCGGGCCCTCGCCAGTGCGTCCATGTCGAGCGCGGTGGAGTCGGGTTTCCGGCCGCGGTCCTCGCGGTAGGCCCACAGGTAGACACCCTCGGGCACGACCCCACGCCCGTCCAACCGCCCGGTGATCAACCCGGGCCCGAAGGCCGGGCCCGTCGTGAAGTGGACGGCGAATGGCCGGTCGACCACGTTGCCCCGCGCGTCGCGCACACCGGCGACGAGCAGCATCGTGTGTGCGGTCGACGCGCGCAGCGGCCGGTCGGGACGGAAGGTGACCGTGCGGCCGCCTGTCCACGAGAACGCCCCCCCGCGCACGCCCGGCGCGACGAGCAGGCCCGTCTCGACACTGGCGCGATCCATCGGCTCGCTGAACGACAGGCGGATCACCGCCGCCGTGTCGACACCGGTGGCGCCCGAGTCGGGCTCGATCGACAGGAGCTCGGGCGGCGCCACGTCGCGCGGCCCGCCGGTCGGCGGCAGCTTGCGCGCGCAACCGACGAGCGCCCAGCCACACAGCAGTGCCGCCATCGCGATCCGGGCGTTCCGCCGTGTCACAGGATGAACCGCGCCGTGTCGGGGTCGACGAACAGCGCCTCGAGGCGACGGCGCACGTCCTCGCGGGTGATCACGACCTGTTTCAGTTTCGGGTCAGGCACGTCGAACAGGATGTCCTCGAGGAGCGTGGCCAACACGGTCTGCAACCGACGCGCCCCGATGTTTTCGCTCGTGGCGTTGAGCCGGCTGGCCAGCGCGGCGATCTCCCGGATCGCCGCCCGTTCGAAGCTCAGCCGCGTGCCGTCGGCGGCGAGCAGTGCCTTGTACTGCTTGATCGGCGCGTTCTCGGGCTCGGTCAGGATGCGCACGAAGTCGTCCTCGGTGAGCGCCGCCAACTCGACGCGGATCGGGAAACGCCCCTGCAACTCGGGGATCAGGTCGCTCGGCTTCGCGTGGTGGAATGCTCCCGCCGCGATGAAAAGCATGTGCTCGGTCTTCACCATCCCGTAGCGCGTCGGCACGTTCGTCCCCTCGACCACCGGCAGCAGGTCGCGCTGGACGCCCGCCCGTGACACGTCCGGTCCCGGCCCGGACGCGCCCGGGGCGGCCGCGATCTTGTCGATCTCGTCGATGAAGACGATCCCGGTGTTCTCCGCGCGGTCGAGCGCCTCGTTCACGATCTTGTCGTGATCGATCAGACGATCGACCTCCTCGTCGAACAGGATCTCCTGCGCGTCGGCCACGTCGAGGCGGCGCTGCTTCTTGCGCGGGGGAAGCGCATCGGCCAGCCAGTCACCGAGACTCGCCTCGCCCTCGTCGAACGGCAGGTGACCGAGCGCCTCGGGCGGCGGGCCCGGGCGCACGGCGACCTCGATCTCGACCTTGCGATCGTCAAGCCGTCCGGCGCGCAGGCGCCGGAGAAGCCGTTTCCGCTCGGCCGCCCACGCGGCGGCCGCCCGCTTCTGTGCCGCATTCACCGGCCCCTCGGCAGCCGCCTGCGGCGGCTGCAACAGGTCGAGCAGCCGCGCGTCGACGCGTTCCCACGCCTCGTCCTCGACGTCGTCGATATGCTCCTCGCGCACCAGCCCGACCGAGAGCTCGACCAGGTCGCGCACCATCGATTCGACGTCGCGACCCATGTAGCCGACCTCGGTGAACTTCGACGCTTCGACCTTGACGAACGGCGCCTGGGCGAGAAACGCAAGGCGCCGGGCCAGCTCGGTCTTTCCCACCCCGGTCGGGCCGATGAGGATGATGTTCGCCGGCTGGATCTCCTCGCGGATCTCGTCGTTGATCCGCCAGCGCCGCCAGCGCCGCCAGCGATTGCGCAGGGCGATGGCGACGGCCTTCTTCGCCTTGGCCTGGCCGATCACGTACTTGTCGAGCTCGGCGACGATCTCGCGCGGGGTGAGCTCGGCGACCTCGTCGTCCCCCGCCGCGACCCCCGGCCCGCTCCGACGACCGGGCTGCGTCTTGGCGGGCTTCGCGGCGCGTGGCGGCGCCTTCCCTGCGGCGGCGCCCCGTCCGCTCGAGCCGCGAGTCTTCACGCGAGAACCTCGATCTCGAGCGATTGGTTGGTGTAGATGCACAGTTCTCCGGCCACGGACAGGCTCGCGCGCACCAGCGCCTCCGGCCCGAGCTTCGTGTTGCGCAGCAGCGCCCGTGCGGCGGCGAGCGCGTACGGCGCCCCGGAGCCGATCGCGACGATGCCGTCGTCGGGCTCGACGATCTCGCCGCTGCCGGCGACGAACAACGCGCGCTTGCGATCGACGCAGGCAAGCGTCGCGTCGAGCCGATGCAGCAGGCGATCGGTGCGCCACTCCTTGGCCAGCGCGACACAGGCGCGCTCGAGCTGCCCCGGGTGTCGCTTGACCTGTTCCTCGAGGCGATCGAGCAGGGCCAGCGCGTCCCCGGCGGCGCCGGCGAATCCGGCGAGCACCTCGCCGCCACCGAGGCGGCGGATCTTTCGCGCACTCGCCTTCACCACCATGTCCCCGAGCGTGACCTGGCCGTCGGAACCGAGCGCGGCGACGCCGCCATGGACGTGGGCGAGCACGGTGGTGGCGCGCAACGGGGGTCGAAGCAGCGAGCGTGAGGGCACCTCTTCAATTGGAATAACGCGACCCAAGTCAAAACCCCCTGCCGGACGAACCTTGACGGTTACCATAACCGCTCGCCGGAGCGCCGTCACCGCCCACAGCTTGCAATTTCGGCCCTATTACAACAAGA
>JANOEH010000135.1:0-5044 GCA_031413115.1 Candidatus Eiseniibacteriota bacterium
GTCAGGGCGGGCGGCCCGGAACCGACGATCGAGGTCGGTCCGGGCCGCACGTGCATCGGCCGCCGGGGCGACCGGGCCGGCGTAGCGGACCGCGTTCTCGGCGGCGACGTGCACCAGGTAGAGCACGGGGCGGTGCCCGCCGGGCGCAGGCTCGTCGACGAGCACGACGACGCGGCGCTCGTCGAGCCAGTGGGCGCCGTCGACGGAGGCGCCGCGCGGCAGGTCGAGGACGCGGCGCTCGGTCCGCGCCTGCAGATCGACGACCGCGATGCCCGGCTCGTCGATGCGCAACGCACGAGTGCCGCCCTCGTCGCTGGTCTCGAGGTCGAGGTCGAGGAACGGATCGACCAGCAGCCACACCGCGGGCGACGGGACGACCAGGTGCTGGAGCCGCAGCTCGGCGCCGTCGAGGCTGCCGTCGTAGGGCGTGGCCGGGGTGGCGGCGAAGTTCAGCGTCGCGCCGCGCGCGAACTGGTCGAGGCGCAGCGCGGGCAATGCGAGCCGCCACGACAGCATCCACGACTCGAGCGGCTGGCGCAGGGCGCGGCGGATCGGCTCGGGCAACTGGCGATCGCCGGCCACGGCGTCGGGCGAGGTGAAGGTGAGGGTGTCTTCGCCGGAGTGCTCGATCCGCAACCGTGCGGCGAGTCGCCCCTCGGCGGCACCGCGCTCGGCCGCCTCGTCGGTCGAGCAGCCGGTCGCGAAGACGCACAGGGCGAGCAGAAGCGGGAGCACGGGGGGGCGCATGGTCCCCGGGTGATCGGCAGGTCGTCCGCCCGCCTTGACACCCCCGCCCCGGCGCGGCAACCTAGGCTCCTTCGGAGCCCCCTGCAGCCGCGCCCGGCGCGGTTGCCTCCGATCGCACCCCTCCTCCGGAACGGAGCCCCATGCGTCCCGCTGATCACGACCTCATCTATGACTGGAACCTCGAGAATCAGGTCTGGCCGCGCCCGGCGCGCGTCCTCGAGTTCGACGACGAGACCCTGCGCGACGGCCTGCAGTCGCCCAGCGTCACGTCGCCGTCGATCGAGAAGAAGCTCGAGATCCTCCACCTGATCGATCGCCTCGGCATCCAGACCGCCGACATCGGGCTGCCCGGCGCCGGGCCCCACGTCGTCGAGCACGTGCTGCGCCTCGCGCAGGAGATCAAGAGCGCGCGACTGAACGTGAAGGCGAACTGCGCGGCACGCACGCTCGAAGCAGACATCCGCCCGGTGGCCGAGATCCAGCAGAAGGCGGGCATCCCGATCGAGGTGTGCACGTTCATCGGCAGCTCGCCGATCCGCCAGTACGCCGAGGACTGGCCGCTCGAGACGATGCTGATGCACACCGAGAAGGCCGTCTCCTTCGCGGTGAAGGAAGGCCTCGAGGTCATGTACGTGACCGAGGACACGACGCGCGCGCACCCCGACACGCTCAAGCAGCTGTTCGCCACCGCGATTCGCTGCGGCGCGCGCCGCATCTGCGTGTGCGACACGTGCGGACACGCCACGCCCGACGGCGCGGCGAACCTGATCCGCTGGACGCGCGCCTACCTCGACACGATCGATCCCACCGTCAAGCTCGACTGGCACGGCCACGCCGACCGCGGGCTCGGTGTGATCAACTCGATCGCGGCCGCGGCGGCCGGCGCCGATCGCCTGCACGCCTGCGCGATCGGCATCGGCGAGCGCGTCGGCAACACGGCGATGGACCAGCTCCTGGTCAACCTGCAGCTCATGGGCTGGATCGACCACGACCTGTCGGCCCTGCCCGACTACTGCCGCGTCGTGTCCGAGTCGACCGAGGTGCCGATTCCCATCAACTACCCGGTCGTGGGGCGCGACGCGTTCCGCACCGGCACCGGCGTCCACGCCGCCGCCGTCATCAAGGCGTTCAAGAAGGGCGACGCGTGGCTCGCCGATCGCGTCTATTCCGGGGTGCCGGCCAGCATGGTCGGCCGCGAACAGGAGATCGAAGTGGGACCGATGAGCGGCCTGTCGAACGTGGTGTTCTGGCTGGAGAAACATGGCTACGAGGCGGTGGAGCCGGTCGTCCAGGCCGTGTTCAAGGCGGCGAAGGCCTCGCCGCGCGTCCTCTCCAGTGACGAGGTGCACGCCATCGCGAAGCACGCCGCGGTGGGCGCGTGAGCGCGGCGAAGCGGCACTATGACATCGCGGTCCTGGGCGGCGACGGCATCGGCCCCGAGGTCGTGCGCGAGGGCGTGAAGGTGCTCGACCGCGTGGCGAAGCTCGAGGGCTTCACCTACGCGACGACCACCTACCCGTTCGGCGCCGAGCACTATCTCAAGAGCAAGGAGACGCTCCCCGCCTCGGCGCTCGAGGAGATCAAGGGCCAGCACGCGATCCTGCTGGGCGCCATCGGCGATCCGCGCATCGAGGTGGGCTTCCTCGAGCGGGCGATCATCTCGGGCCTGCGCTTCGGGCTCGACCTGTACGTCAACCTGCGCCCGGTCAAGCTCTACGCCGAGCACCTGTGCCCGCTCAAGGACAAGGGCCCGGCCGACATCGACATGGTTTTCGTGCGTGAGAATACCGAAGACGTGTATGCGGGGATCGGGGGCATCTTCAAGAAGGGCACGCCCGACGAGGTCGCCATCCAGGAGATGATCTTCACCCGCAAGGGCACCGAGCGCGTCATCCGCTACGCCTTCGACCTGGCGCGCAAGCGGGCGAAGCAGAACAAGCTGCTGATGATCGACAAGGCGAACGCGATCCGCGCCATGGACCTGTGGACGCGCACCTTCGAGGAGGTCGGCGCCGAGTACCCCGACATCACGCGCGACCACGCCTACATCGACGCCGCCTGCATGTGGATGGTGAAGAACCCCGAGTGGTTCGACGTCGCCGTCGTGGGCAACATGTTCGGCGACATCATCACCGACCTGGGCGCCATGCTGCAGGGCGGAATGGGCGCGGCCGCCTCGGGCAACATCCACCCGGGTGCGGTCTCGATGTTCGAGCCGATTCACGGCTCGGCCCCCAAGTACGCGGGCAAGAACGTGAGCTCGCCGGTGGCGACCGTGATGGCCGTGCAGATGATGCTCGACTACCTCGGGGAGACGCGCGCTTCGCAACGCGTCGAGGCCGCGGTGATGGAACTGGTGCGCACGAAGCGCATCCCCTCGCTGACCACGGGCGCGCTGCCGACGGACGAGACGGGCGACCTGATCTGCGAGACGCTGGAGACGGTGGCCGTTCCGGCCTGAGGGCCGGGCCTACTCCCCGCGGAACGTCCCGGTGCGCCGCGCGCTCGGGCGCACCCGCGGGTGCCGCTTGAGCCATGCCCGCTCGATTCCGAGGAAGCCGCGCAGGACGATCCAGGTCGCTGCCGTGAGCGCGATCGCGTAACCGACCTGCCCCCCGCCGGCGGCGACACCGATCGCGGCGGTGATCCAGATCGAGGCCGCCGTGGTAAGCCCGCGGACGCTGCCGCCCGATTGCAGGATGGAACCCGCGCCCAGGAACCCGATGCCGGTGATCACGCCCTGCACGACGCGCGACAGCTCGCGGTCGGCGGCGGCGTCGTGGCCCATCATGCCGCGCGCAGCGACCATCATGCCGGCCGCGCCCAGCGACACGAGCGTGTGCGTGCGCAAGCCGGCGGGCTTGTGATCGAGGAAGCGCTCCCAGCCGACGAACGCGCCGAGGATCAGGGCGAGCAGCAGGTGGCCGTAAGCCGGATCGATGTTCACGGGATCTCTCCTTTCGCGGAAGCGAGCCCCATGATTGCGCCACATCGGGACTTCGATCAAGCTTGCTTCTGAGGCATGCTCGGCTCGAAAGGAGAAACCCCATGCTCCGCATTTCATCCGTCACGCTCGAGGGTCACGGCGTCCGCCTCGAGCCGCTCACCGCCGATCACGGCGCCGCCTTGCGCGCCGCCGCCGCCGACGGCCGCCTGTGGGAACTGTGGTACACGACCGTCCCCGCGCCCAACGAGACCGACGCGTACCTCGCCACGGCGCTCGCCGGCCAGGCCGCGGGCCACATGCTGCCGTGGGTGGTGCGCGACCTCGCGACCGACACGATCGTCGGCAGCACGCGCTACCACGACATCGTCGCCGAGATCGACCGCGTCGAGATCGGCTACACGTGGTACGCGCGGAGCCGCCAGCGTTCGCACGTCAACACGGCGTGCAAGCGCCTGCTGTTCGCGCACGCCTTCGAGACACTGGGCTGTGCCGTGGTGGGCCTGCGCACGGACAACTTCAACTTCGCTTCGCAGAAGGCGATCGCCGCACTCGGCGCGAAGAAGGACGGCGTCCTGCGCCATCATGCCCGGCGGCGCGACGGCTCGGCACGCGACAGCGTGATCTTCAGCGTGCTGGCGGCGGAGTGGCCGGACGTGAAGCGGCACCTGGCGTCGCGGATGGAGCGGCACGGCGGGGTGGACGGCGTGTAGCTGGCGCCACGAGTGCGCCGCACGCGAGGTGCCGCCCCGAACGATGTGCACTTTCACTGCCCCCGGGGGCAGTGAACTCACTTGCCGCCTAGGCAGCGAGCAGCTTCACGCCCGCGAGCACGAGAACGACGGCGAGCAGGCGGCGGATCGTCGGCCCCGGCAGCACGCGACTGCCCAGGCTCGAGCCGAGGAGCCCGCCCACGAGGACCACGGGCGCCCACAGGGACACCTCGGACGGGATGCGCTCGACCGAAGCCAGGTGCCCGAGGAGCCCGGCCGCCGAGTTCACGAGGATGAACGCCACGGACACCGCAGCCGTGCGTTTGGCCCCCGCCCAACCGAGAAGCAGCAGCACCGGCGACAGGAAAATCCCACCGCCAACGCCGGTGAGCCCGGAGAGAAACCCGAGCCCGACGCCGATCGGCAAGGCTCCCCACAGCGGAGGCGCCCCCGCATCGGCCCGGGCGTCACGCTCGGTGCCCCGCGAGTGTGCGGTCCACAGCAGCCGGATCGCCGAGAGCACGAGCACGGCGCCCACCACCACGCGGTAGGACGTCACGGGCAGCTTGAGCATCCCGCCCAGGTACGCCGCCGGGATCGAGCCGATGGCAAACGGCCAGAACGTACGCCAGGCGAAGTG
>JANOEH010000136.1:0-12917 GCA_031413115.1 Candidatus Eiseniibacteriota bacterium
CACGACCAGACTCAAGTCGAGCAGCAAGCTCATGCGCGGTTTCCTGAGCGACGGAAATTGCATGATCCGCAAGGGTGCTCATGAGCGTGCTGCGGTCAACAAGATCCAATGCAGGCCCCGAGGCGTCTTTTTCGAGGATCGATATTGCGATAGCTTCGAGCTCGCGTCCTCGGACGCGCTCCAAGTCGCGAGGAGTAGTCGGCGTCACGACTTCCACCTCTCATAACGACCGAAGGCGAGGTTCCGGACCAGGTCTCGGAAGAAGTTCCACCAGCACTCCGGTCCCTGTAGCGTTGCCGGTGGAGGCAGCGGCCGAGTCAGGGTCGATCCTCTGTCTGCGCCGGAGGACTCAGACATCCCGATATAGGGGAGTTCACGGTATCCGGCGCCGGGCTGATCCGGATCCCCCGCCCGCGGATCCACTCGCAGCACTGGCAATGTCCCCGCCGAACTCGAGCGAATCACCGGCGCGTACAGACTCGACGCGATCGTGAAGACGACCGCGCATGCGGCGAGAGTGATGAAGAATCGGGGTGTCTTCATCTCGGGGTTCCTCCTTGTCGGACGGGGAGAGGGTGCGGCCAGACGTGCACCGGGTTTCACGTCCGTCGATGAGCCCTCCGCATCCATGCGGTGGCGCGTGAGCCTGAAATGCGATCGGCGAGCTGTCGGATCGACGTCCCCTCAGCGAGGAGCCAGCAAGGGGCGAGCGCGGTCAAATCTACTCCTCAGTTGCTGGCTGTCAAACATGTTGAGAGCGGTTTTCAGGACTTTCTCGGTGGAGAGGATTCCCAGTCGTTCTCGACGGGGCTCGCCGAGGCGCTCCTTAACCGATTAAGACGTTGTCCTGCAAAAGGATGAGGCGATTTCAGGGGACGTCGTCAGATTTCCTTTGGTCCTCGCGCGCGATTCCCCTGTCCTTCGGTTGGCGAGGGGAGCACGAGGGCTGCGGGCGGTGAGCTCTTCGGAGCGTGCCATCGACCGATAGCAAGCACGGTGAGGTGGAGTCGCCCGGTTTCCGATGATTTTCCCGGACGCGCATACGCTCTGTACGTTCCGTACGAACCGTACGCTCCCCCGCGAAGGCCCCATCGCGCCCCAGGCCTGACAACTTGGCGCCTCGCGGGTGGCACACCCCAAGGGGTACCCTCCCCGCCATGCTCGGCCGCACGCTCTCGCACTACCTGATCGAAGCCCGCCTCGGCGCGGGTGGCATGGGTGAGGTCTACCGCGCGGTGGATCTCGCGCTCGGCCGGCCGGTGGCGATCAAGCTGCTGCGCGCCGCGTCGCCCGACATGCCAGCGAGCGAGGCCGCGTTCCTGCGCGAGCGATTCGTGCGCGAGGCCCGCGCCTCGGCGCAATTGCAGCATCCCGCGATCGCCACGTTCTACGAGGCGGGCGAAGTCGATGGCGAGGTGTTCCTCGCGCTCGAGCCCGTGCCGGGCGAGACGTTGCGGGCGCGCCTGGCGCGCGGGCCGCTCGATCCGGCCACCGCGATCGGCGTCGCCGCCGTGCTGCTCGAGGGACTGGCGCATGCGCACGCCGCCGGCCTCGTCCACCGCGACATCAAGCCCGAGAACATCATGCTCACGCCGAGCGGTGGCGTGAAGCTGCTCGACTTCGGGCTGGCGCGCGCGTTCGTCGCGCCGGGCGATGCAGGCGGCGGCGCGACCGGCGCGGGGCTCACCCAGCTCACCCAGGTCGGCGTCGTGCTCGGCACGCCGGGCTACATGGCGCCCGAGCAGATGCGTGGCGAGGAGGCGGAGCCCGCGGCCGACCTGTATGCCCTCGGCGCGGTGCTGCACGAGATGCTGAGCGGGCGCCCTGCGCACCAGGGTGTACCGTTGCCGGCGAACGTGCCGCCGGCGCTCGCCGTGCTGGTGCGTCGCGCGCTCGATCCCACCGCCGCAGCGCGGCCCGCATCGGCGGGCGAGTTCCTACGCGCCCTGCGCGAGCTCCAGGACGCAGGTGTCGGCGAGGATCACGGCGCGGCGACACTGGCCGTGCTCGACTTCGAGAACACCGATCGCGATCCCGAGACCGACTGGGTCGGCGGCGCGCTCGGCGAGAGCATCGCCGACGCGCTGGCTTCGATCGACGGCGTGACGCTGCTGCCACGCTCGCGTGTGGCACGGGCGCGGGCCGAGGTGCGGCTTGCGTCTGCCGGCTCCGGAGCCGGGCCGACCGATCCGGCGACCGAGGCGCGGGCCGTCGGCCAGAGGGTCGCTTCGCGTTGGTTGCTGGCGGGGTCTTACAGTCAGGTCGACGGTGCGCTGGCGGTCCGCGTACGCCTCACCGACGTGGCGACCGAGGTCGTGTTGCACGAGGTCACGCTCGAGGGGCCGGTCGCAGCGTTGTTCGAACTGCAGGATCGCGTCGCCGCAAGCGTGAGGGACGTGCTGCTGGGCGGACTCGCCCGCTCGAAGGCGACGGCCGCCGCAGCCGCGACAGTCGCTGCACCCCTCGCCAGCGATTCGCGCCGCGCGGCATATGAAGCGCATGCGCGGGGACGCCAGCAGTGGCTGCGCCTCGAGAAGGGCGCCTTCGACGAGGCGCGGCGGCGCTACGAGGAGGCGATCCGACTCGATCCCACGTTCGCGCCGCCCTTCGCCGGACTGGCGTCGTTCCACGCGATGCAGTTCACGTTCCGTACCGACCCCGCCGATCTCGATGCGGCCATCGGCTACGCGCGGCGCGCGATCGAACTCGACCCGTTGTTGGGCGAGCCGCACGTCTGGTTGTGCTATGCGCTGGCCCGCCGCTGGAAGCTGGAGGAGGCGCTGGCTGAAGCCGCGCGCGTCGAGGAGCTCGATCCGCACAACAATCACGGTCCGTACTTCGCAGGTTGCGCCCTGATCGTTGGCGGCCGTCTGGATGAGGCGGCGGGCGCTTTGCAACGCGCGGTCGCCATTGAGCCGACGTTCGGCTTCGCCTGGCTCGCGCTCGGCTGGGCGCACCTCGAGGCGGAAAGGCCCGACGAGGCGATCTGGTGCTTCGAGCAGGCGCGCCACTTCGAGGCGCACCCGATTCGCACGGGTCCGACCGCGGGTGTCGCCGCCTACATCGGTGAGGCAAGGCGCCGGCAGGGTCGCCTTGGCGAGGCGCGTGCGCTGGCGATGGAGGGACTCGCAGTCGTCGAGCGCACCGACCACATGTATCGCGACACGTTCCGCAGCTTCGCGCTGGTCACGCTCGGTCGCACCGCGCTCGACCAGGGCGATCGGGAGGGCGCGCGCGCGGCGTTCGTGCAGTTGATCGCGCACCTCGAGGGCCGCGTGCACACGCTCGGCGGCGGGCACTACATGGTGATGGCGCTGGCGGGGCGGGCGGCGGCGGGCGAGGGCGCTGCGCATCTGGCGGCGGCGCGTGCCCTCTTCACCGATCGTGTGCGGTTCGACTGGTCGTGGTTGTGGGGCTCGATGGACGTCGACTCGCAAGCGATGTTGGCGCGGGCGGAGGCCGTCCTCGGCTAGTCTCGCGCCTCGCTGGGCGCCCGCATCAATCCCACGCCCAGCCCGATCAGCGCCAGCGGCAGGACGTAGTCGTTCACCGCCGCCACGGGTGCGACGAGCGCGGTCGCATTGCGGAACATCGCGATTGCGCCGGAGGCGGCGGCCACGAAACCGATCCACGCGAACGGCCGCAGCCCGGCCGCGCGCGGTGTGCGCCACATCGCCCAGGCGGTGAGCGAGAAGAACAGGTTGAGCGTCAGTTCCCCGACGAACTCGCCGATGAACACCCCGAGATACGTGTTCAACCCGTGGAACAGGGCGGTCATGCCCGTGTGCTCGGTTCCGCCCTCCGGCGCGGCGACCCACGCCTGTGCGATCTCCCACTGGATGCTCGGCCAGCGCAGGAGCCCCAGCATCATCGTCAGCGCCGAGATCGCGGCGAAGACGAGCGCCGCGGTCGAAGCGCCCGGCGCGCTGCGCCGGAATGCCCGCGCGACGCCGACACCGGCGGGCACAAGCAGCAACGGGAGCAATCCGTAGATCGCCCACATCGCGCGGCCCGTCGCGCCCAGGGCGAGCAAGCGCGGCAACACCTCGGCGGGGCCGCGGTCGAGCACGTCGGGGTAGTCGAAGGTCCCCGCGAGGAAGCTGAACGCGGCGATGAACAGCACGGCGGCAGCGATCAGCGCGAGGCCGCCGATGCGGGCGGCGGCGGATGGGTCGGCGGACGGCTTCGGGTCGGTCATCGGGGGGTCCTCCGCGCGCAGGGGTGGAAGGCGACGCGGCAGTATGACGCATCCGCCGCGACCGCCGCAGCCGGATTGCGGTAGATTCCCGGCACCATGTCCCTCACCTCCGGCACGCTCATCGGTCCTTACGAGATCCTCGGCCCGCTCGGCGCCGGCGGCATGGGCGAGGTGTTCCGTGCCCGCGACACGCGCCTGGCGCGCGACGTCGCGATCAAGGCGCTGCCCGCCGCGTTCGCCCAGGACCCGGCGCGCCTGGCGCGCTTCGAGCGCGAGGCGAAGCTGCTCGCCTCGCTGTCCCACCCGAACATCGCGGGCATCCTCGGGCTCGAGGAGGAGGATGGCGCGCGCTACCTCGTGCTTGAGTGCATCGAGGGCGAGACGCTGGCTGCGCGCCTGGCGAACGGGCCGCTGCCGCTCGACGAGGCGTGCGACGTGGCGCGGCAGGTCGCCGCGGGGCTCGAGGCGGCGCACGAGAACGGCGTCGTCCATCGCGACCTGAAGCCGGGCAACGTGATGATCACGCCCGCGGGCGACGTGAAGGTGCTCGACTTCGGCCTGGCCAAGGGCGGCGTGGCCGAGCGCGCGGGCTCCGATCCAAGCGTGTCGGCCTCGCCGACGATGACCTACGGCGGCACCGAAGTGGGCGTCGTACTCGGCACTGCGGCGTACATGAGCCCGGAGCAGGCGCGGGGCCGGCCGGTCGACAAGCGCTCGGACATCTGGTCGTTCGGCTGCCTGCTGTACGAATGCCTGGTGGGGCGCGCGACGTTCGGCGGCGAGACCATCTCGGACACGATCGCGTCGATCCTCACCCGCGAGCCCGATCTCGCGGCGCTGCCTTCCGCCACACCCGGCCGCGTGCGCACGCTGCTCGAGCGTTGCCTGAGTAAGGATCCGCGCGAGCGCCTGCGCGACATCGGCGAGGCACGCATCGCGCTGGGGGCGCCTTTCAGCGGCGAAGCCGCCACATCGGTTCCCGTCGCCCCGGCCGCGAAGAAATCCTCCGCCGCCACCAGTCTTGCGCTCACGATCTTCGCTTCGATCCTGGCCGCGGTCGTCGGCGTCGTCGCGACGAGGCTCCTGTCGCGGCCGCCGCCGCCGGAGCCGCTTGCGCTGAGCATCGTCGTGCCGAAGGGCGAGTGGCTCGACGCCGGCATCGAGGCCATTCCACTGGCCATCGCGCCGGACGGGCGGGCGCTGGTCTACGCCTCGCGGCGCGACGGGTTGATCCACCTCTACCATCGTCCGCTGGGCGAGCGCACGGCGACGCTCCTGCCCGGAACCGAGGGCGGCCACAACGCGTTCCTCTCGCCCGATGGTGAGTGGGTCGCATTCTTCGCCCGCTCGAAGCTGCAGAAGGTGTCGATCCACGGTGGGATGCCGGTGGAGCTCGCCGACACCGGCGCCGATCGCAGCGGCGCGTGGCCCGAGGATGGTTCGATCGTCTACTCGCCCACGTACGCGTCGGCGCTCTACCGGATTCCGTCCGACGGCGGGACGCCCGTCGCGCTGACCGTGCTCGACTCGACGATGAACGAGCGCACGCACCGCTGGCCGCTCGCGCTTCCGGGCGGGAAGTGGATCGTGTTCACGATTGGCACGAGCGACAAGCCGGGCGACTACGAGACGGCGGCGATCGGGGCCGTCTCGACGACCACGGGGGAGCGACGTTTGCTGGCGACCGGCAATGCGGCGCGATTTGCGCCCCCGAACCGCCTGATCGTTGCCCGCGGGGGTTCGCTCTACGCCCAGACGGTCGACCCGAAGGATCCGCGCGGCGGTGGCACGTCCGTGCCCGTATTCGACGGCGTGGTCGGCCAGGCGAGCGCGGGCGGCGCGTACTTCGACATCGCGCGCAATGGCACGCTCGTGCTCGTGCCGGGACGGGCGGCGCGGCAGGACGCACGCCTGGCGTGGTTCGATCTCGAGGGCCATCGCACCATCGCCTCGAACGAGCCCCGCGAGTACAACCGGCTCGACCTCTCGCCGGACGGTCGGTATGTCCTCGCCGACATCGGACCCGGCGGAGGTGGACGCTCGAACGTCCATCGCATCGACCTCGAGCGGGATGCGAGCCTCCAGGTCACGCACGACGACCGGGGCATTTCCCCGCTCTGGATGCCGGACGGGCGTCACGCGCTCTGGGTGCGCACGGTGTCTCCACGCAGCGAGATCCGCCTGGGGCTGGCGAATGGATCGGATTCCGGCCGCGTCCTGTACACCGATCCGTCTCAAACGCTGGTCGTCACCGACGTCGCCGCGGACGGCAGCGCCCTTCTCTTCGCCGAGTTCGCGACCGTCGATGCGGACGTGTACAGGCTCGCGCTCGACGGGGCGACTCCGCCCGAAAAGATCGTCTCCGATCCGCGCGCGCAGGCGCAGGCCGTGTTCTCGCCGGACATGCGCTGGGTCGCGTACCTGAGCGACGACACGGGACAGCGCCAGGTGTGGGTGCGACCACTGGGCCACCCGGGACAGCGCATCCTGATCAGCCGTGAAGGCGGCAACAGCCCGGTCTGGGCGCCCGACGGACGAACGCTCTACTTCGGCGCGGGTGGCTGGCTCAACGCGGCGACGCTCCAGTACGTGGACGATGCGATCCTGCCGGAGGCCCCGCGGCGCATGTTTTCGCTGCCGGTCATTCCCGGGGATGGGAGCCTGCGGGACTTCACGATTGACCCGTCGGGGCAGAGGTTCCTCGTGCGACTGCCATCCGAGGACGGGACCGAGCTGCGCGAGATCGCCGTGATGCCGGGCTGGGCACAGGCGCTCGGAAAGACCGCGAAGGCGAAGTGAGCCGCGCCTTCGTCAAGGACGACGCGTGGGAGGACCCCGTCGTCGCGCCGCGCGCCCCGTTGCCGCCGGGTTCTCCCAACTATGTCACCCCGCGTGGACTCGCGCTGCTGCAGGCCGAGATGCATGAACTCGAGGCGGCCCGTGCCGCGCTCGAGGCCGACGCCTCGCTCGACGACGGCGTGCGCAGGCGCCGCGGGTCGGTCGTCACGCAGCGCACGCGCGAGCTGGCCGATCGCATCGCGACCGCGCAGTTGGTCGACCCGCGTGCGACCGCCGCCGGCGTGGGTGCGACCGTCCGCTTCGGCGCGACAGTGACGCTGCGCTCGCTCGCGGGATCGGGCGCCGGCGAGAGCGAGCGGCTGCAGATCGTCGGCGTGGACGAGGCGGATCCCGAGGAGGGTCGCATCGCCTTCACGGTGCCGATCGCGGAGGCCGTCCTGGGCAAGACCCTCGGGGACACGGTCGTGCTGCACGCCGCCGGCGGCCAGCGCAGGCTCGAGATCACCGGCGTCGACTACGCGGTTGGGGACGATTCGCCGCAGGCTTGATCGTTTCTGCACAACGGACGGCCCCGGCGTGCGCCACACTCGGTGCGCCCCGGAACGGCTCGAACTCCCGTAAGAGGAGGCCGCATGGCCACGCCCCATCGTCTCATCGCGATTCCGATCCTCCTGCTCGTCCTGTGCGCCGCCTCGTGCGCGCCGCCGGCATCGGCCCGCGAGCGCGTCGTCGGCAGTCCGTGCGAAGGTTGCGATGCGGTGTTCATCGGCATGCCGAAGGTCGCGGGCATGAAGTCCGAGGCGCGCATCGCACCCGACGGCGAGCCCGGCGCTGCCCTGCGCGTGGACGGCCTCGTGAGCAACGCGGCCGGCAAGCCCGCGTCCGGTATCGTCGTCTACGCCTACCAGACGAACACGAAGGGCATCTATCCGCACGACGAGCGCTTCAAGGGCACGTCGGCGTATCGCCATGGCAAGCTGCGCGGCTGGGCGAGGAGCGACGTGAGCGGGCGTTACACGTTCACCACGATCCGTCCGGCGAGCTATCCCGACAGCGACATCCCGCAGCACATCCACCTGCACGTGCTTGAGCCCGGGCGATGCACGTACTGGATCGACGACCTGGTCTTTACCGACGACACGTTCCTCACCGCCGAACAACGTGCGGGTCACGAGCACGGCCGCGGCGGCATCGGCACCGCCACGCCGGCGCGTGACGCCGATGGAACCTGGCGGGTGCGCCGCGACATCCGGCTCGGCGCGGGCATCGCGGACTACCCGAAGTGATTCGCGCGCTCCGTTCGATCGCGCTGGTCGTGCGCGACTACGACGAGGCCATCGCCTGGTACGTCGGCGTGCTCGGCTTCACGCTGGTGGAGGACACGCCGCTGCCGGGCGCGGGCGGCAAGCGGTGGGTCATGATCGCGCCGGCGGGAGCCGGGGCGGGTGCGACGATCTTGCTCGCGTGCGCGGTCACCGAGACGCAGGCTTCTCGCATCGGCGACCAGACCGGTGGACGCGTGTTCCTGTTCGTCGAGACGGATGACTTCACGGCGGACTTCGCACGACTATCGGCGGCCGGCGTGTGCTTCGTCGAGGGCCCGCGTCACGAGGCGTACGGTACGGTCGCGGTGTTCGTGGATCTCTACGGCAACAAGTGGGACCTGATCGGCCCGATGACGCGCGCCGAAGGCGCGCAAGGAGAGCACGCATGAAGCATCGCATCGGAGTCGCACTGCCGTTCGCGACACTCGTGTTCATGTTCATCGGCTGTGCACCGCAGCCCGCCGTTAACGCCCCTCCCGCCGCGACAAGCACGACGCCGACGCCCGCGGCGCCCGCCGCCGAGCCCACGTTCGTCGATCGCACATGGCAGGTCGCGTCGTCGCCGCAGATTTCGCCCGGCGCGCACTATACGTTCTACTCCGATGGCCGGCTCGAGATCACCTCGACGGGCAACCAGCCGCTCATCGGCGCATGGGCACGCACCGACAGCGGGTTGACGATGACCGAGGAGGGGATCACGTATCCGGTCGACGTGCTCGAGCTGACGGCCGATCGATTCCGCATCCGGATGCACAACCCGGGCGAGTCGGTCGAGATCGTGTTCGTGCCGATGAAGAGCGAGTAGAGAAAGTACTCCGGCTGCGGTACGATTGCCCCGCGCTCCGGAGCACACATCCGCCCCCGGGGCGGACGGATGGTTGAAGGTTCGGGAAGTCCTGAAGATTCTCCGCAACGACGGATGGGTCCTCGTGCGAGTACGCGGGAGCCATCGGCAGTTCCATCACCGATTCAAGCCGGGGACCGTGACGGTCGCGGGAAAGCCCGGGGACGACCTGGCCCCCGCCACGTTGGAGAGCATCACGAAGCAAGCGAGGATCGACCTGTGAAGTATCTCGTTGTCGTCGAAAAGACGAAAACCGGTTACTCGGCGTACTCGCCCGATCTGGGTGGGTGTGTGGCGACCGGGCGGACGCGCACGGGAGTCGTCAAGGAGATGCAGCGCGCGATCGTGTTCCATCTTGAGGGTATCCGCGCGGAGGGCGGTCGAGTTCCGGCGCCGAGCACGTCTTCGGCCTACGTCGAGGTGGTTGCCTAGCGCGTGTTCACCGTGTCGATTGCAACCAACGAGCCGACCGGGTCACAGCGACCGGATCGGCTCGCTTCGTTGCCGTTCATGCCCGCACGCAGTTCCGGCGCACTCAGCCGGCGTTCATCCGCCAGAGCGTGAAGTTGAGGACGGCGGCAAAGCCGACCCAGGCGATGTAGGGCAACAGCAGGGCTCCCGCCCGGCGATCGTGTCGCCAGAACAGCACCGTCACGACGAGGATCATCAGCCACAACGCCACGATGTCGAGGAACGCCAGGTCGGGCCGGAACCGCCCGAAGAACAGGAACGTCCACAGCGCGTTGAGCCCGAGCTGCACGATGAAGAGGACGAGTGGAAGTCGTGCGCCACGGAAGCCGGCCCGTCGCCACACAAGCCACGCTGCCACGCCCATGAGGATATAGAGTGTCGTCCACACGGGGGCGAAGACGAAGCTGGGTGGATTCCACGACGGCTTGGCGAGGGACGCGTACCAGGCTCCCGGCATGAACTGCGAGCCGAGGGCTCCCGCAGCCAGTGGAAGAAGCAGCCACGCGACGAGTCCGAGCCAGGCCTGCGCGGCAGGTATGGTGCGCTGCGAGGGTCGGTGGTCAGTTCGCAAACGTCACCGGCACCGCCACCCACGAGTCGACCGGATGGCCGGCGCGCTCGGCGGGGCGGAAGCGAATGCGTCGCACCGCGTCGACGGCCGCCCCGTTGAGCAGCGGGATCGAGCGTTCGAGGGTCGTGTCGAGCACGCGCCCGGACGCGTCGACGTGCGCGCGCACGATCACAGTGCCGCTCGCGCCTGATTCGCGGGCCAGCGCCGAGCGTTCGGCGCGCGGCGCGAACAGCGGGGTGGCGGGGACGTCGACCACGTCGTCGATGTTGCGACCGGCGCGCGCTGCCGTGACGCCGGGCTTGTCCCAGTCGATCGGTGCGAACGCGCTGTCGAGGTCGGCGCCGGTGCCGACGATGCGGTCGCCGGTTTCGCCGAGCGTGTAGGCTCGCGCCGCCTCGCGCTGCTCGCGGATCTTCGCGTTCAGCTCCTGCGCCTGGCGCACCTGGTCCTGCATCTCTTCGGCGGTCAGTGGTGTCGGTGATTCGGGGCCGGTGTGCGTTGGGATCTGCGTCAGCAGCCGGTCGGCGAAGCGCTGCGCGCCCCACCACGACGCGGCGAGCACCAGCGCGCACGCGCCCAGCACGAGCAAGCGGCTGCGACGCGCCAGCGCATCGATCGTCGCGGCGACGATCTCGGAGAGACGCTCCTGCCTCAGGCGCATGGGGACCCCCCGTGCCTTCTTAACCCCGTGGCTCGCCCGCTTCGACCTCGAAGAAGAGTTCGCGCACGAACGGCAACGGCGGCGTGCCGTGCGCGAGCAGTGCATCGTTGAACTCGCGCAGGTTGAACGCGTCGCCCTTCGCCGCCTTCTGCTCGTCGCGCAGGCGCACGATCTGCTGCCAGCCCACGAAGTACGTCGAGAGCTGCACCGACGACACCTGCGCGCGCTTGATCTTTTCCTCGGCGACCTTCTTGGTCTGGAAGCCTTCTTCGAGCAGCAGGCGCAGCGCCTCGTCCTCGGTCATGTTCTGGGCGTGCAGGCCGACGTCGATCATCGTGTTGAGCACCGCGCGCTGCCAGAACTTGAGCTGTCCCAGCTCGTGACGCAGGTCCGAGTTGATGCCGGCCTCGAGCATGAGCTGCTCGGAGTAGACCGCCCAACCCTCGGCGAACGCGCCGTTCCACAGCATGTTCGGCACCAGGCGACCGCTCTTGTTGGCATGCCACAGCTGCACGTAGTGCCCGGGCAGCGCTTCGTGGATCGACAGGATGCGAAGCTGCCACGTGTTGTACTCGCGCAGGTAGTCGTCGGTCTGCTCGGCCGTCCAGCTCTCTGGGATCGGCGTGATGTAGAAGAACGTCGGCAGGTGCGATTCGAGCACGCCCGGGGGATCGCACGATGCGCCCGGCACGCCGCGCGCGAACTCGGGCGTGAGCTCGATCTTGAGCGGGCTGTCGGTCGGCATCGACACCAGGTCGTTGGCGCGCAGGAACGTGTCGAGTTCGGCGCAGAACTTCGTGCACTCGGGCAGGAAGTCCTCGCGGCCCGGCTTGTCGGCCTCGAGGCGCGACAGCGCGTCCTTGATGTCCTTCGCACCCATCGCCTTCGCCACTTCGTCCATCCGCGCGCGCTGCTGCTTGAGCATGCCCTTCGCCCAGTCCATGAGCTTGGCGGGCGTCATGTCGCCGCCGGTGGCGAGCGCGAGTTTCTCGCCGTAGAGTTCGTCGCCCAGACGCCAGTCGCCGCCCGGCTTGTGCGCGGCCTGCTTGAGGAACTTCTCGAAGCGCACGAGCGCCGTCGTCGCCTCGTCGACCGCCTTGCGCGCCCGCTCGGCGAGCTTGGGCGCCTGCGCATCGACCTGGCTGAGGAACGAGTCCTCGAGGAACTGCGACAGGCCGTCGACCTGCAACAGCCCGACCAGCACGTGCGGCTTGGGCATGCGCACGAGGTTGTGCTCGGCCTGCTCGAAGTATGCAGGGAACTGCTCGATGCGGCGGATCGCGTTCTCGAAGCGCGGCGCGGCGGGTGCGAACTCGCGTTTGAGCAGCGTCGAGACGCCTTCACCGGCCTGGCGGATGTAGAAGTTCGGGTCGTACTGCCAGGGGCGCTCGTCCTCGAGCTCGAACAGCGCGCCCTTCGCGCCGTGCACGAGCACGCGCAGGTCGAGACGGTCGGCCGCGTCGAGCCCGTCCTCGGAGATGCCTTCGAGGCGTTCCTGCAGGGACATGAATCCGCCGACCGCGCGATCGCGGCTCTTCTTGTCGTGCGCCGGAAGCAGGTGATCGTGGTCGTGATGGCCGAGGACCGTGCCGTACACCGGGTCGGTGGTGACCAGGTGGTCCAGGAATTCCTGGGTGAGCGCGGCAAGGGAAGAGTTGGTCGGCAGTCCGTGCATGGATATCCTCGGTCCGGGAGCGAAGCCGCGTCCGGCTGGGAGCACGATGCTCCGGTCCGGGGGACGAGGGGGCGGCCTCGACGGGTCGCCCGGATTATGGAAAGGGCAGCACGACGGGTCAAGGAAAGGCTGGTTGGTCCGACCGACAAGTTCGCGTGCGGTTTGGGCTTGGCGATTTTTGGAGGGGGTGCAATGAACGACGAGAAATGGTCCGCAATGGTCGGCCAGATCCAGCGCAAGTTCACGGTGACCGAGCACACGACCAGCGAGCCTGACCCCAGGGACAAGGCGGTGCGCGAGACCCTGGTCTTCGATGGGCCGACCGGCCCGATGAAACTGGAGCGGCTGGGTGCCATGCATAGCGTACCGTCTT
>JANOEH010000137.1:0-4457 GCA_031413115.1 Candidatus Eiseniibacteriota bacterium
ACCGGCGAGTTCACCTGGACGCCGGGCGAAGCCCAGGGTCCGGGCGAGTATCCGTTCACGGTGCAGGTCAGCGACGGCGTCGCAATGACGAGTGCGGCAATCACGCTCACGGTCTCCGAGGCGAACCTGGCACCCGTGCTCGCAAGCGTTCCGGTCGCCGCGACGATTGCCGAGCAAGTGTCCTATACGTTCACCGCGACGGCGACCGATGATGACCTGCCGGCGCAGGCGCTGACGTTCTCGCTCCTTGGTGCTCCGGCTGGTACTGCCATCGACGCCGGTACCGGGGTGTTCACCTGGACGCCGAGCGAAGCCCAGGGTCCGGACGAGTATCCGTTCACCGTGCAGGTCAGCGACGGCGTCGCGACGACTGACGCTGCGATCACGCTGACCGTGACCGAGGCGAACGTCGCGCCCGTGCTCGCAAACGTTCCATCCGCTGCAACGATCGCGGAGCAGGCGGCTTACACGTTTACCGCGACCGCGACCGATGATGATCTGCCGGCGCAGCCGGTCACGTTCGCGCTCCTTGGTGCACCTGTCGGCGCGAGCATCGATGCCGGCACTGGAGAGTTCACCTGGATGCCGAGCGAGACCCAGGGGCCCGGCGAGTATCCGTTCACCGTGCAGGTCAGCGACGGCGTGGCGACGACCGCCGGTGCGATCACTCTCACGGTTACCGAGGCGAACGTCGCACCCGTGCTCGCAAACGTCCCGGCGGCCGCGACATTCCCTGAGCTTGTCGCTCACGCGTTCACGGCGACGGCGAGCGACGACGATCTACCCGCGCAGTCGCTGACGTTCGCGCTCCTTGGTGCACCCTTCGGTGCGAGCATCGATGCCGGCACCGGCGAGTTCACCTGGACGCCGAGCGAGACCCAGGGCCCGGGGGAGTACCCGTTCACGCTCCAGGTCAGCGACGGCGTGGCGACGACCGTCGCCGGGATCACCCTCACGGTTACCGAGGCAAACCTCGCACCCGCGCTCGCCAGTGTCCCGGCATCCGCGACCATCCCCGAGCAGGCCGCCTATGCCTTCACCGCGACTGCATCCGACGACGACTCGCCAGCGCAGTCGCTCACGTTTTCTCTCCTCGGTGGACCCGCAGGCTCCGGCATCAACGCCGGCACCGGCGAGTTCACCTGGATGCCGACCGAGGTGCAGGGTCCCGGCGAGTACCCCTTCATCGTTCAGGTTAGCGACGGGGTTGCGACGACGTTCTCCGCAATCACCCTGACCGTGACCGAGGCCAACGTCGCGCCGGTGGTCACCGGTGTGCCGGTCACGGCGACGATCGCCGAGCAGTCGGCATACACGTTCACGGCGAAGGCGACGGACGGTGATCTTCCGGCACAGCCACTCACGTTCTCGCTGTCGGGAGCTCCGACGGGCGCGAGCATCAACCCGGGTTCGGGGACCTTCACCTGGACGCCCAACGAGGCGCAGGGCCCGGGCGTGCACGCATTCACGGTGCGGGCTGGCGACGGCGTGGCGACGAGCGATGCCGCCATCACGCTGACCGTGACCGAGGTCAACTTCACGCCGGCTATCGCGGGTGTGCCGTTCTCGGCCACCACGCCCGAGCGCGTACCGTACACCTTCACGGCGACGGCGGCCGACCCGGACATCCCGACGCAGGCGCTCACGTTCTCGCTCGTCGGGGCGCCGTCCGGTGCCGCCGTTCATCCCACGACCGGCGTCTTCACGTGGACGCCGAGCGAGGCGCAGGGACCGGGCCTGTACCCGATCCTCGTCCAGGTGAGCGACGGGATCTCGAGCCGTGGCTCCGGCATCTACCTCACCGTGGCCGAGGTCAACGTGGCCCCCGTGTTGTCGGGGGTGCCGGCGGCGGCGACGCTCGAGGCGACCATTCCTTACGCGTTCTCCGCCTCGGCGACCGACGAGGATGTGTCGGTGCAGACCCTCACGTTCTCCCTGGTCGGTGCGCCGGCGGGGGCAAGCATCCTGAGTGGAACCGGCGCATTCACCTGGACGCCGACGTTTGGCCAGGCGCCCGGCACCTACCCGTTCGTCGTGCGGGTCAGCGACGGCGTGGCGCAGACCGATGCGAACATCGCGCTCACGGTCGAGGTGACACCGCCCCAGCCGATCACCGATCTCGTCGCGGCGCTCGAGCCCGGCACGACGGGCACGCCGACCGCGCCGATCCGCGTGACGTGGTCGCCGGCGCCGGGGGGCACCACCGTCGAGGTCTACCGCGCGTCGTTCGGCGGCTACCCGCGATACGACGATGACGGCGGCGTCGCGCCGGGTGTCCCGGCCTATCCACCGGGTCCGCCGTGGGTGCTGACCGCGGTCACGGCGCCCGATCAGCTCGACGCGCCCCCGACGCGCGACTTCCACCACTATGTCGCGTTCGTGAGCAAGGCCGGCCCGGCGACATCGCCGGCATCGAACCTGACGGCCGGCACGCTCAACTACCTGCTCGGCGACGTGTCCGATGCGAGCGTCCCGGGACAGGGCGACAACCACGTCGCGACCGCGGACCTCTCGCTGCTCGGCGCGCACTACGGGCTGACCGGCGGCGACGTGGCGCCGTTCGCGTACCTCGATGTCGGACCGACCTCCAGCGGAACCGTTGCCGGGAGGCCGCTGACCGACGAGGCGCTCGACTTCGAGGACCTCGTGCTGTTCACGCTGAACTTCGACTTGCTCGGTGGCTGGGCGAAGGTTCCGCCGCGCTCGCTCGACGGTGCGACCGCCACCGAGCCGGAGGAACTGCACCTCGACATTGCGCCGTCCGCCGCCGTCGGAGATTCGCTCGCGGCAAGCCTCGAGTTGCGCGCCGGCGGAGCGATCCAGGCGATGTCGGTGCGGCTCGGCTGGAATCCGGCCGTGGTGCGCCCGCTGGGGCACTCGGTCGGAAACCTGGTCGGCGATGCGGGTGGCGTGCTCCTGTCACCGCGCCCCGGCACGATCGACGTCGCGCTGCTCGGCGTGCGGGCGCAGGGGCTGCTGGGCCGCGGCGAAATCGGTCGCGTCGACTTCGAGCGGATAGCCGCGGGCGATCCGGGCATCCGGATCGAGCACGTCACGGCGCGCGACGCCGCGAATCACGAGGTCGCGGTGCTCCAGTTCGCTCCGGTCGCCGCGGCCGACGTGCCGCTCGTGTCGGGCCTCGCGCGGCCGACGCCGAATCCGTTCGCTGGCGCGACGATGCTGGCGATTCGCCTCGCGGCGGGGGGACCGGTCGACCTGGCCCTGTACTCCGTCGACGGACGAATGGTGAAGCGCCTGGCGCATGGCGACCGTGAGGCCGGGACCCACTTCGTCACGTGGGACGGCACGAACGAGAGCGGACGCCGCCTGCCCGGGGGTGTCTACTACGCGCGGCTGATTGTCGGCGGCGGGGTTTACCGGCAGTCCGTGGTGCTCGCGCGATGAGCCGCCTCCGTGCGATCGCGGCCGCCGCCGGGCTGGCACTCCTGATCGGAGCGGGTGCCGGCGTGGCGGAGGCCGGCATCGTCGTCGAACTCCAGCCGGCGGCGCTCACCGTGAGCCCGGGCGCCACGTTCGATCTCGAGGTCGTGGTTGCCGAGCCTGGCTCGAGCTTCAATGCGTTCGACGCGATCATCGGCCACGATCCGGCCGCGCTCACGCTCGTCGAGATGGCCCCGCTTGCGCTGCAGGAGGGCACGCTGATGACCACCGCATGTGGCAGCCGGTTCCATCGCTTCCGCCGTGGCGCCGAGCGCGACACCGCGACCGTCGTGCTGCTGTGCAACGGCGTGTCCGTGGGCGGGCCCGGGACGATCTACCGCCTCCGCTTCCAGGCGTCGTCGACGCCGCAGACCACGACCGTCCAGCTGCTGCCGGGCACGCGCTTCTTCGATGCCGGGATCGCGGTCGCCGGCGTCACCACCGGCGATGCCACGATCTCGATCCTCGCGGGCGTGGACGTGCCCACATCGGCCGACGCCCGCGGCGGGCGTCTTACCGCGCAGCCGAACCCGTTCGCGCAGTCGACGCGCCTGGTGATCGACTCTGCCGCCGACGCGGCGCAGCGGCTTGACGTGTTCGATGCCCGCGGGCAGCTCGTTCGCCGGCTGGCGCATCGCCGGTTCGCAGCGGGCCGCAACGATGTCGCCTGGGACGGGCGCACCGACGGGGGGGAATCGGCGCCGGCGGGGCTCTATTTCGTGCGCCTGAGCGGAGGAGCTGCGCCGCTGGTGACCCGCCTCGTCCGCACGACTTCCCGCTGACGCTTCGTTTTGTGGATTGACCCCGGCGAACCCGGCGGGATACTCGGTCGGCCCGGTCGAGCGATCGGGCCGCCGGACGTGATGCGTTCGGCACGGGCGCGGAAAGTGGGGGACCACATGGCGGCTCAAGAGGACCTGGCCGGATTCGTGGGGGGGGGGCGGGCCGCCGGGGGCGGACCCCCCCCCCTCGTAAACACCCCGGGCGGGGCCGGGTGGGGGGCCGCGGGCGGGGGG
>JANOEH010000138.1:0-3261 GCA_031413115.1 Candidatus Eiseniibacteriota bacterium
ATGACGCGACCGCGTCCGAACTTCTCGTGCTGGATCCTCTTGCCGATCGCGGGGTCCTTGCGATTGCCGCCACCCGGCAACGACGGCGAGGCGACCCGCATGCCATCCTGGCCACTCCAACCCGACGAAGTCGGCGAACGACCGGACCCACCTCCCGACGACGAACTGAACGACGGGTGACCAAACGACGGGCGCACCGGCACCGGATTGTCGACCACCAGCAGATCGGGTGGAATCTCGCGC
Source organism: Candidatus Eiseniibacteriota bacterium (assembly GCA_031413115.1). Taxonomy (GTDB): domain Bacteria; phylum Eisenbacteria; class RBG-16-71-46; order RBG-16-71-46; family DASYSL01; genus JANPEF01. Next base: position 244 of record JANOEH010000138.1, read on the forward strand.
ACGAAGCGCGACAGTTCGGCCGCGCCGGTGCGATCCCAGCGCCGTCGGAACGAGGCGGCGCTCAGAATGACCTCCTGCTCGGCGCGCGTCAAGGCCACGTAGAAGAGGCGCCGCTCCTCCTCGATCTCCGCGTCATCGTCGAGCGACGAGACGTGCGGCAGGAGGCCCTCCTCGAGCCCGGCGACGATCACGGTCGGGAACTCGAGGCCCTTGGCGTTGTGCATGGTGAGCAGCACCGCGCGATCGTCGTCCGCGGACCAGCGATCGACGTCGGCCACCAGCGCCGCCTCGGTGAGGAATGCCTCGAGCGAGCCCCCGCCTTCGGCGACCATCCCGTCGTTGTCGGCATCGTTGCCGCGCTCGGCGAACTGCCGCGCCGCGACGACCAGTTCGCCCACGTTCTCGCGCCGGTCGGGCGCGTCCTGCGGGAACGCATCGTCGAGCGCCTGCAGGTATCCGGTGCGCTCGAGCGTCTCCTCGATCAGGCGATCGGCCGGCTCACCGCTGCGCCGCCTCAAGTCGTCGAGGAGGTCGAGGAACTGGCGTGCGCGCGAGCCCGCCACGCCGGCCACGCCGCCGGCCGCGAGCGCCGCCGCAAGCGCCTCGGCCCCCGTGTGCCCGGCCGCCACGCCCGCCTCGACGAGCCCGCGCACCTTGTCGCCCAGCCCGCGTCGCGGCACGTTGAGGACGCGCAGGAAGGCGACCGTGTCGCGCGGGTTGAGCGCGGCCCGCAGGTAGGCGAGCACGTCCTTCACTTCCTTCCGCTCGTAGAACGACACGCCGCCGACCAGCTCGTAGGGCACACCGACGCGGCGGAACGCGATCTCGAGCGCGCGCGACTGGGCGTTGGTGCGGAACAGCACCGCCACGTCGGCGAGCTTGCCGCCGCGTTCGAGCACGCGGCGAGCCTCGCGCGCAACACGATCGCCCTCGGCCTGCTCGTCGCCCGACAGAACCAGACGCAACCGCGGCCCCGCTTCGCGCGTGGTCCACAGCGTCTTGCCCTTGCGCGCCCGGTTGTGGGCGATGACCGCCGAGGCGGCGGCGAGGATGTTGCCGCTCGAGCGGTAGTTCTGCTCGAGACGGATGAGCCCAGCCCGAGGGAAGCGGCGCTCGAAGTCGAGGACGTTCGACAGGTCCGCCCCGCGCCAGCCGTAGATGCTCTGGTCGTCGTCTCCCACCGCGGTGACGTTGCCGTGGGTCGAGGAGAACGCGGCGACCAGCCGGAACTGGGCGTGATTGGTGTCCTGGTACTCGTCGACCAGGACGTGGCGGAAACGGCCGGCGTACCGCGCCCGCACCTCGGGCACGTCCTCGAGCAGGCGCGCCGTGCGCACGATCAGGTCGTCGAAATCGACGGCCCCCGCCCGCTCGAGGCCCTGTTCGTACGCGGCGTAGATACGGGCCACCCGCCGATCCAGGTCGCCGACCGATGCACGCAGCATGCCGTCGGGGTCGACGAAGGCATTCTTCGCCGCGGAGATCTTCGACAGGATCGCGGCCGGCTTCACGTCGGCGGACACATCGGAGTCGGCGAGCGCGCGTTTGAGCACCGCGAGCTGGTCGTCCCGGTCGTAGATCGTGAACGCCGGGGGCAGGCCCGCCGCGAAGGCCTCCTGGCGAAGCAGGCGCGCGCAGGTGGCGTGGAAGGTGCCGACCCACAGCGCCCGTGCCGTTGGCGCGCCGACCAGCGTCACGATGCGCTCCCGCATCTCGCGCGCGGCCTTGTTGGTGAAGGTGAAGGCGAGGATCCCGTGCGCGGGAACCCCGGCCTCGGCCAGAAGCCAGGCAATGCGTCGCGTGAGCACGCGCGTCTTGCCGGAGCCGGCTCCCGCCAGGACGAGCAGGGGCCCGTCGCCGTGCGTCACGGCGGCGAGCTGCGGGTCGTTGAGGTCGGTGTCGATCACCACCCGGGTCGCCTCACTAGAACTGGGGCGACAGCGAGAAGTGGTAGCGGGCACTGCCCCAGCGGTCGAGGTAATAGGGCCACGCGACGTCGAGCTTGAGCAGCAGGTAGCCGAAGTAGGAGCGCGCACCGACGCCCGCCGAGGAGTACAGGTCGCGCGCGCTGCGGTACCCGGTGACCGGGTCGGTCTCGGTCCAGCGGAAGCCCGACTCGTCGTTCCACACGCCGCCCACGTCGGCGAAGATCGCGCCGCGCAGGTTGAACACGCCGAGCGGCAGCGGCCCGACGACGCCCAGCGCGTTGATGAACGGAAAGCGCAATTCGAAGTTGGCGAAGAGCGCGTTCGACCCGAGCAGCGAGAAGTCCTCGTAGCCGCGGATCGTCGAGTAGCCCCCGAGCTCGAAGACCTGCCGGTCGCGGCCGCTCGAACGCAGCCACTCGGCGCGCACGGCAAACTCGTACTCGGGGATGAGCGGGAAGTAGCGCCGCCAGTCGACCGCGCTGCTGAAGTACGACAGGCTCTTGGGGAACAGCGGGACCGCGTCGGTCGCATAGACGTACCAGCGCGATCCGCTCACCGGGCCGTAGTAACCGTAGAGGACGTTGTCATTGATGAAGGCGGCGGACGGCGCGGTGACGGTGCGCAGCTCGCTGCCCGTGCGATACAGGTAGCCGAAGCGATCCTGCGTGAAGTAGGAGCGGTCGACGACCATCTGGGTGAGGCTGAAGTCATAGCGCCGGAAACGATCGAGCGGGTAGGACAACAGCCCGGCGAATCCCACGTTGCGATCGGAGAACCGTCGCGCCTCGGTGAACGACTCGCCGAGCGCCGTGGTCCGCGAGAAGTAGTAGCTCTTGTAGTGGAACACGCCGAAGCCGTAATCCCAGCGCTTGGGCATGTGGAAATAGTACGCGAGGAGGTTCGTCTCCTCGAGCGAGCCGGAGAAGATGTCGGCCGAGATGTAGAAGCGATCGTTGCCGAGAAAGTCCGACATCGACAGCGCCGTCGTCCCGGCCAGGCCGAACGACGAGTTGAACCCCACCTGTCCCCCGGCAAACTCGGTCGAGAACTTCCGACGATAGCGCTGCGGCTCCTGCGCCAGCAGGCTGTC
>JANOEH010000139.1:0-3199 GCA_031413115.1 Candidatus Eiseniibacteriota bacterium
GATCACGATCCGGCTGCCGTTCGGCGGGACGTCCACGATCGCGGTGCTGAGTTCGGTACTGCGCGACGACCCGCAGCCGTGCCAGGCGCCGCCCGCGATTGAGCGCATCGTCGGACGATGTCTGCAGAAGCCACCAGAGCAGCGTTTTCAGACCATGCGCGAACTGCGGGAAGCGCTTGAACACGCGGCGACCGAGCCGACCGCGAAACCCACCGAGCGCCAGCCATCAATCGCCGTGCTGCCGTTTGCCAACATGAGCGCGGACAAGGACAGCGAGTATTTCAGCGACGGTCTGGCCGAGGAGATTATCAACGCGCTGGCGCACCTACCAGGGGTGAAGGTCGCCGGTCGCACGTCGTCCTTTTTTTTCCGGGGGAAGGATGTCGAACTCGGCGAGATCGGCAAGAAGCTCAATGTCGACCATATTCTGGATGGGAGTGTTCGCAAGGCGGGCAACCGCGTCCGGGTCACGGCACAGCTGATCAAGGTCGCCGACGGTTTTCATCTCTGGTCAGAGCGCTACGACCGCGAGATGACGGATATCTTTGCGATCCAGGATGAGATCACGCACGCCATCGCCACGGCTCTCCGGATGAGGCTTTCCGGTGAGGCCACTGCGCCGCGGCCATTCACGCCCAACCTTCGCGCCTACGAAGCGTACCTCAAGTCTCGAGATTACTGGTCCAAACCGACGCCGGAATCGCTGACGCGGGTCAAGGAATCCCTGGAACACGCGATTGAGCTCGATCCGAAATTCGCGCTGGCATACAGCATGCTGGGGATTTACTACACGATGCTCGCCAACCTTGGTTCCCGGGCGTCACGTGAGGTCATCCCGTTGGCACGCGCCGCGGAGTTGGCGGCGCTACGCGTCGACCCGTCACTGCCCGAAGCCCACGCCTTGTTGGGCGTGTGCGACGGCATCGACTACGAGTGGCACGCGGCGGAACAGCGATGGCGTCTGGCGATGGCGCGCGAGCCCGCTTCACGTGACATTCGCTTTTGGTACGGGAATCATTACCTGTTGCCGATTGGTCGCGCCGCGGAGGCCGTGGAAGCGATGACGTGGGGCCTCGAACTGGATCCGCTGAACCTTTTGTACCGCCACCATTTGGCGGTCGGCCTTCGACACGCCGGCAGGCCAGAGGACGCGGAAGCCGAATTGCGGAAGGTCCTGGAGATCGACGAGAACTTCCCAATGGCCCTGGATACGCTCGGCGCAGTCTGCGCGCAGCAAGGGCGTTTCGAGGAAGCGCTCATGTTGAGCGAAAGAGCGTACGCCTTGACGCCTTGGGCGAGTCCGACCGTCGGACAGCTCGCGGCGCTGCTGGTTCGCGCCGGCGCCACGAGCCGGGCAGACGCGTTGATCGAGAAGCTCCAGCGTGGCGAGATATGCGGAGCTCCCGCCGGGCTGGCAGTCTTTCACGCCATGTGTAAGGAGTTCGATCGGGCCGCCGAATGGGCCGAGCACGCGATCGAAGAGCGGCATCCGCTACTTGTCAGGACCTTGCGGCCGCTCCTCCGATCGAGTTCCAGGTGGCCCGCCCTGGCGAGAATGATGAATCTGCCATGAGAGCGCGCGACCTCAAACGGCGACGTGATTAGGTGCGCGGCGTTCACGAATCCATTTCACGCAGGATCGCGGCGAATCGCGGATCCGAGTGCAGCGTGCGATATTGCGGAAAGTGCCGCGCCCAGAGGATGAAAGGCGGCTCGCGTTCATCCCATGCCCGACGCACGAACGCCATCGCCTCTTCACGTTGTCCCGCTGCCTCAGCCGTGAGGGCAAGGTGAGCCGCCGAGACGTAGGCGACCGAGGCGCGGTCCATCAGCCCGCGATGGATGGCGCGTGCCTCCGCCAGTATGCCCGCCTGTGCGAAGACACCGGCCAGACCAGTGAGAGCGAGCGGGTGGCGCCGCGACATCTTGGTGGCCGATTCGAGCGTAGACACCGCCTCTTCGAATCGTTCATTCAGTCCGAGCGCTATGCCGAGCGCCCAATGCGATACAAACGAGTCGGGGTCAAGCTTGATGATGACCGATCTTGTCGGGAGACGTGATGATGAAGCCGAGACCGAAACCAAGGATCGCGCAGAGGATCACCCCCATCCAGATCTCCCACACAGCCAGCCGGATCCAGGCGTGAAGCGAGTTCGGGGGAATGGTCAGCGGGCCGCGCTTCCGCAGGCTCAACTCGTGCCCTCATCGATGGTGATTACCTTGTTCGCGCCGCGCTCACCCCATGATGGCGGCGCGCCGGCGCCGACGCGGATCGTGATCACGGGAAACGGCGGCGCGTCGTCGGGCCACTTCGTCTGGCAATCGCTCACGACCACCCGGAGCTCGTCCAGATAGCCCGTCAAGGCATCCTGCACGAGGTCGTCCGCGCGACGGCCGAGCTGGCTGCGACGACCACGAGACGGGCCTCAGGAGGGTTGGGTGGCCGGTCGGCGTGGCTCGTAAGATCACCGTCAGCAGGCGATAATCAGCGAATGACTTACGAACTGACCGTCAACGGAACTGCGGCCAAGGTCGATGTCGCCGCGGACACGCCACTGTTGTGGGTGCTGCGGGACGTCCTGAATTTCAAGGGCACCAAGTTCGGCTGCGGCGCCGGCCTGTGCGGCGCCTGCACCGTGCTGATTGACGGCAAGGCCACCCGGTCGTGCCAGACCCGGGTGTCGACCGTCAAGGCGGCGATCACCACTATCGAGGGGCTTTCGCCGGATGGTTCCCATCCGCTGCAGCAGGCGTGGATGGAACTGGATGTGCCGCAGTGCGGCTATTGCCAGGCCGGCCAGATTCTCGCCGCGGCCGCGCTGTTGGCGCAGACCCCCAAGCCAACCGATGCCGATATCGATCGGGCGATGAACGGCAACCTGTGCCGCTGCGGGACATACTCGCGGATTCGTCAGGCGATTCATAAGGCCGCCGGAACGGCCACGTCCACCGCCGTCGAGGCCGCCGTCGAGGCCACTGCCGCGGTGGAGGGGAGGTCGTAATGGCGCCCGCCATCGACCGTCGTTCGTTCCTGAAGGTGGCCTCCCTGGCCGGCGGTGGCCTGATGGTCGGCCTCTATCTCGACGTCCCCGACACGTTTGCGCAGACGCTCGGACGAGATCCGGGCCTTCTGCCGAACGCCTTCGTCCGCATCGCGGCCGATGGCACCGTCACCATCGTCGCCAAGAACCCCGAAACC
>JANOEH010000140.1:0-22604 GCA_031413115.1 Candidatus Eiseniibacteriota bacterium
GAAGCCGACGTCGACCAGCACCTCGGTGTCCGAGATGTGGAGCACGGTGCCGCGCACGATCTCGCCTTCGCCCAGCGACTGCAGCGACGGGGCATAGAGTTCGTACATGGCCGAGCGCTCGGCGGCGGTCATGCCGCCTTCTTCATCCTCATCGTCGTCGACGAAGACGGGAGCTGTGATGCGGCGAGGGGTGCTGGCGCGGGGTTCGTCGTCTTCGGTGGCGCCGGGGGTGAAACGTTCGCGATCTTCGTGCATGAAGCAGAAGCCTCCTGGGTGGAGTCGCGGTTACGGGGATGCGGTGTCGGGGGCGGCCCCGTTCCGCGCCGTCTCCTCCTGCTGACGCCGGAGGAGGGCGATCTCCTGCATGACGCGGTCCCCGATCGAACGCTGCCGATCGCGACCGGTTCGGGTCGACTGCTCGCCCGCCGACGACCAGAGGGTCGAGGGGAGGGGCGCGCCGATGGTGATGCGCACGCGATCGCGGCGCAGCACACAGCGGCGGATGCGATTCGTGCCCGACACGTAGAGGGGCACGACGGGCACCCGGGCGCGGGACACGAGGTGTCCGAGGCCCGGGAGGGCCGGATGCAACCGGCCGTCCTTCATGCGACCGCCCTCGGGAAAGACGAGCAGCGCGTGTCCGGCGGCGAGCACGCCCAGGGCGCGCTCGAGGCCGGAGTGATCGGCGACCCGTTGCCGGATCGGGATCGCGTTCAGCGTGCGGATGAAGCCGCCGAACCCCGGCACGTCGAAGAACGCCGCGCGGGTCAGGTAGTACAGTTCGCGCGACAGGCTCGCCCCGAGCACGGGCGGGTCCCAGAACGCAAAGTGATTCGCCGCGACGATCACGCCGCCCGTGCGCGGGACGTTCTCGAGGCCCGCGCACTCGCGCACCAGGAGGACGTTCAGTGCCACATTCGCGACGACGTGCACGCCGCGATACCAGGGCCCCATGCGCTCTCCCGGGCCGCCCGGATTCAGGCGGGGCCGACCTTGGCACGCACCGCGTCGAGGACCGCGTCGATCTGATCGTCCACCGACATGCCGGTGGTGTCGATCACGACCGCGTCGGCCGCCGGAACGAGCGGCGCCACATCGCGCTCGCGGTCGCGACGGTCGCGCCGTTCGATCTCGGCCTGCACCTCGAACGGATCGAGGTCGAGCCCGCGGCCGGCCAACTCGCGGTGCCGTCGACGCGCGCGCTCCTCGACCGATGCATCGAGGAAGATCTTCACCGCGGCATCCGGGAACAGCACCGTGCCCATGTCCCGCCCCTCGGCGACGAGCGGATCGCGGGCCGCGATGGCACGCTGCAGGTCGGCCATCCGATCCCGCACCGCCGGTAGCGCGGCCACGCGGGAGGCGAGCTCGGAGACGAGCGGCGTGCGGATTTCGGACGTCAGCGGCGCGCCGTCGAGGACGACCGTCGGGTCGTCGAGCGGGCCGGTGAAACCGATCTCGGTCGCCCGGGCAAGCGCATCGAGCCGTGGGGCGTCATCCAGCGACGCGGCCAGCCCGAGGCGCTCGACCTTGAGGGCGAACGCGCGGTACATCGCGCCGGAGTCGAGATAGAGACAACCCAACTGCCGAGCGACGGCGCGCGCGGTCGTGCTCTTGCCCGCAGCGGCCGGACCATCGATCGTGATCACGAGGGGGTTCACCGAGCCAGCACTCGATCCTTAAACGCATGATAGAAGCCCGGATAGCTCGTGTCAATCATGGCCCCTCCCGTCACCCGGACCGCCCCCGCGGCGGCCAGCGAGGCCACCCCGAAGGCCATGGCCAGCCGGTGATCGCCGGCCGCGTCGACGGCCCCGCCGGTGAGGCTCCCGCCGGTCACGCTCCAGCCGTCCGGGGCTTCATCTGCGACGCCACCGATCGCCCGCAAACCGTTGACCACGTGCGTGATCCGGTCGCTTTCCTTGACCCGCAACTCGCTTGCCCCCCGCACCGTCGAACGCCCCCGGGCCACCGCCTGGGCAATGGCCAGGGCCGGGAGCTCGTCGAGCAGGGCCGGGATTTCTTCCGGCTCGATGTCCGTCGCGATGAGAGCGGCCGGGCGGACGACGAGGTCGGCGACCGGCTCGTCGCCGACCGTGCGGGGCCGCAGCAGCTCGATGTCGGCTCCCATGCGGCGCAGGACCGCAAGGGCGCCCGTGCGTGTGGGGTTCACCCCGACGGCTTCGAGCCTCAGTTCGCCCTCGCCGGCAATCGTCGCGGCGACGAGCCAGAAGCACGCTGCCGAGAAATCCCCCGGCACGTCGACGTGGGCTGCGTGCGGCACGACCGGGCCCGTGACCGAGGACGTGAGCGCATCGGGGCGCGCGCAGGCGATGCCGAACGCGGGCAGCAGCCGCTCGGTGTGGTCGCGCGACGGGGCGGGCTCGCGCATCGTCGTCGTGCCCCGGGCGGCAAGGCCGGCGAGCAGCACGGCCGACTTCACCTGGGCGCTCGCCACCGGCGAGTGCCAGTCGACCGCGACGAGCCCGTCGACGGCCGCGATCACCAGCGGCGGCGTGGCCCGTGGGCCGGTCGCCGTGACGCGCGCCCCGAGGGCGCGCAGCGGCTCGACGATGCGACCCATCGGCCGGCCCGACAGCGACGTGTCACCGACCAGCGTGACCGCGACATTGCGCCCGGCAAGGAGCCCCGCGAGGAGCCGCATGCCGGTGCCCGAGTTCCCCAGGTCGAGCGATCCGCCCGGGGCAGCCAGTGTGTCCGGGTGGCCCTCGATCGCGACCGTGTCGGCGTCGACGCGGGTCACCCGCGCGCCGAGCGTGGCCACTGCGGCGAGCGTCGCTGCGCAGTCGGCGCCCGGATTCGCACCGCGGATCCGCGACGTTCCCGCGGCGACCATGGCGAGAAGATACGCCCGATGGGTGACACTCTTGTCCCCGGGGACGCGCACGGTACCGCGCACCGCGCGGGCCGGGGCGAAGACCAGTTCCACGCTCAGGCGACGCCGGCGGCGGTCTCGCCGAGCACGGTCGACAGGGCGGCGAGCAGCGCGCTGTTCTCCTCCGCGCTGCCGATCGTGATGCGCAGCCAGTTGGGCGCCATGCCGAACGACGTCATCGAACGCACGAGGATCCCTCGCCGCTCGAGTGCGGCGCACAGGGGGCGCGCGTCGCGCCCCAGGTCGGCCAGCACGAAGTTGGTGTGCGACGGATGGACGACGAGGCCGATCTCGGGCAGCGCGGCGAGAAGCAGCGCCTTGCCTTCGCGCACGACGGCGCGGCTGTGTTCCCCGTGTGCGACATCGTCGAGCGCGGCCTCGGCCGCAGCCAGCGCGGGGGCGCTGACGTCGTACGGGACGCGCACGCGATCGAACAGCGCCGCGATCTCGGGCCGGGCGATGGCGTAGCCGATGCGAAGTCCGGCGAGCGCATACAGCTTGGAGAACGTGCGCAGGATCACCAGCGGGTGCTCCCGCGCCAAGTCGTCGATCGTGCGCGGGTACGCGGGATCGTCGACGTACTCGTGGTACGCCTCGTCGCTGACCACGACGACGTGCGGCGGCACGCTCGCGAGGAAGCGCGCCCAGGCGACGGCGTCGACCAGCGTGCCGGTCGGGTTGTTCGGGTTGCAGACGAAGACCATCCGCGTGCGCGGGCCGATCGCGGCGAGCATCGCGTCGAGGTCGTGCGCGAGGCCTCGGGACGGCACGGCGACGTCGACGCCCCCCTGCCCGCGGACGAGGATCCCGTACATGACGAATGTCGGGTCGGAGCAGACCACCTCGTCCCCCGGCCCGACGAACAGCTGCACCAGCAGTGCGAGCAGCTCGTTCGATCCGGCGCCGAGCGCGATCATCGCCGGGGTGACGCCGTGCTCGCGCGCGATGCGTCGGCGCAGGGCGACGCCGCCCCCGTCGGGATAGCGGTTCGCCCGGGCGAGCGCGGCGGCAGCGGCCTCGAGCGCGAGCGGCGAGGGGCCGAGCGGGTTCTCGTTCGCCATCAGTTCGACGGCGCGGGCAATTCCGAGTTCGTGTTCGAGTTCCTCGACCGGACGTCCCGCGACGAATGGGCGGGAGGCCCGCACCCCGGGACGAACCAAGTCGAGGGGATCGAAGCTCACCGCCGGCCGCGCGACTTGGGAGCGGCCTTGCGAACGACTTTGCGCGCTGCCGTCGTCGACTTCCGGACTGCCTTCTTCAGCGCCTTCCTTGCCGGCTTCACGACCTTCCGCACGGCCTTCTTCGCCTGCTTGACGACGCTCTTCGTGCGGCGAACGGCTTTCTTGACCGCCTTCTTCGCGGTCTTCTTCGCGACGACGGGCGCGGCAATGCGCCGGGCGCCGGGCACGCGGCCACCGGCGGCGCGCCAGGCGATGAACTGGTCGAGCACGGAGCGGGCTTCGTCGTCGAGCGAGGTGAAGCAGCAGGCGAGCTGCCAGCGCTTCTTGCCGCCGATCGGCGCCAGCGCCTCGGAGCGGACGACGATGCCCTCGGTGCGGAGTACGCGCGGTGAAGCACCGGCACGGAACACCGGCAGGACGACGGTCAGCGCGACGCGCGACAACGGCGAAAGAAACTCACTGCTCTCGCAGTAGACACCCCCGCGGCTGATGTTGAGGCTCTCGGTGGTGACCAGAGATGTCCCGAGCGACTCCTCGGCGAGCTGCATCGCGAGGCGGGCTTCGACGCGGGGATGCTGGCGTAGTTCGTCGGCGCGGCGGGCCATCAGCGCTTCCTCCCTCGTGGTTTGCTGCGAGCAGATCCGGCGCCGGTCGGCGCAGATCCGCGTGTGCGTCGCCGCGGACCGGCGGCGGAGCGCCCGGCGCCGCGGCCGAGCCGGGGCGATTCGAGCGCGAGTTCCAGTTCGCGCGCCGCGACATCGACGCGCGCGAGACGGACCGTGATGCGGTCCCCCAGCGAGAAGCGACGGCGACTGCGCCGTCCGACGAGGCGGACGCCCGCCTCGTCCATGCGGAAATCGTCGTCCACCCACGACGAGACGCGAAGGAATCCGTCGACCGGAAACTCCTCGAGCTCGATGAACAGCCCGGCGGGGACGACGCCGGTGATCGTACCCTCATGCTCCTCGCCCAGGTGGTCGGTGATGAAGCGCAGGCCCTTGACCCGGGTCGACTCGCGTTCGGCTTCCTGCGCGGTCTGCTCGCGTCCGCTGGTCGACAGGCCGAGTGCCGCGACGGTCGAGTCGTCATCGCGGCCCAGGGGCCGGCCCAGCGGCGCGTCGAGCCACTCCTTGACCTGGCGGTGATTGTACAGGTCCGGATAGCGCCGGATGGGCGAAGTGAAGTGGCTGTAGGCATGCGCCGCGAGTCCGAAGTGCCCCAGGTCGTTCCCCTGGTAGCGGGCGCGCGCCAGTGAGCGCAGGACCAGCGTGTGCACGAGTCGCCGGCGATCGGCCGGGAGTCCCGTCGCCAGCAGCGACTGGAGTGCCTGCGCCACGCCGGGCTGGGCGCTCAGGCGCGGCAAGCCGAGCGCGCCGAGCTGGGCCTCGAGCGCCGCCAGCTTGGCCAGTGATGGCGTCTCGTGCACGCGGTACAGGAACGGACCCTCGCGGCGTTCAGCTTCCTCGCCGACCAGCAGGTTGGCCAGCAGCATGAACTCCTCGATCACGGTCATCGTGGTCAGCCGGGGCCGCCGCTCGATCGCGATCGTGTTGCCCTGCGTGTCGACCCGCGCCTTCGTCTCGGGCACGTCGAGGTCGAGCGCACCGCGGCGGAAACGATGGGCCCGGAGCCGGGCCGCGATCGCCGCGATCGCGGTGAGCCCGCGCACGACTTCATCGGGCACCCCCGCCCATGCGGCCGCGTCGCCGTCGAGGATCGCCTGGCCCTGCTCGTACGACAGGCGGGCGCGGCTCTCGATCAGGCTCTCGGTCAGCCGATAGCGGATCACGCCGCCACGGTCGTCCATGACCGCGAGCACCGACATGGCATAGCGCGGCTTGTCCGGCACCAGCGAGCACAGGTCGCTCGACAGCGAGTGCGGGAGCATGGGCACGACACCGCCCGACAGGTAGACGCTGGTTCCACGTTCGCGCGCATCGACGTCGAGCGCGCTGCCGGGACGCACGTACCAGGCGACGTCGGCGATGTGAATGCCGACCTCGCAGCCGCCCTCGGGCAACGAACGCCACGACAGCGCATCGTCGAAGTCCCTGGCGTCGGCCGGGTCCATGGTGAACGCCGCGCGATCGCGCAGGTCCATGCGACCGCTGGCGGGATCGAGCTGCGGCTCGCCAAACGCCTTTGCCTCGCGTTCGGCGGCTTTAGAGAACGCCGATGGAAGACGATGTCGCGCAGCGACGCCGAGGTCGTCGAAGCGCGGATCCTCGTCCGCGCCCAGGACCTCGAGCAGGTAGGCGACCGATTCGTCGGCGGGAAGTTCGGCGACCACGACGTCGCCCGCGTCGGGCGACAGTCCGGGCGGTACGACCAGGGGTCGGCGTCCATGCCCCGTGCGGCGGGCCGAGACGAACACCGGCCGGCCGCGCGCCCCCGTAACCCGTCCCACGTGCCGCTCGGAAGCGGGACGCGGTCCGGAGACCTTGCCCGGGGCGCGCGCCGACACCCGACTGGCGGGAGGGCGGCGCGGCCCGGACATCAGACGTTCTTCTTCTTGTGGCGATTCTTGCGCAGACGCTTCTTGCGCTTGTGGGTCGCGATCTTCTTGCGCTTTCGCTTCTTTCCGGAACCCATGCTCGGACCTTCCTCCTCGCGAAAAACCGGCCTAGGCCGGATCGGCCGCAGCCGGCGCGTCCGCGCCAGCCGAAGCGATGTGCGCCTTCAATTCCTTCGAAGGCTTGAACACCGGCACGAGCTTCGCCGGCACCATGACTTCATCGCCGCTGCGCGGATTGCGCGCGCGACGGGCCCGCCGCTCGCGGACCTTGAACGTGCCGAACCCGCGGATCTCGAGGTGGTTGCCCTCGGACAGCGCGCGGCAGACGGCGTCGAGCAGATCGTCGACGATCAGCGCGGTGTGGTTCTTCGAGACTCCCGTGCGCGAGGCGATTTCTTCGACGAGGTCCGCCTTGGTCATGACGTGCATCCTCCTGCGCGACGCGATCGACGCACGAGGCGCCGGTTCAACGAATGTCCTGCGCGGTGAACGACTCGACTTCATCGATCACGCCGACGATCACCGTGCGCACGGGACCGCGTGCACGGGACAAGACCTGGGCGGCGCCGTTGCCTTCGTCGAGCACGAGCACGCGATCTCCCTCGCCCGCGTCGACGCGGTCGAGCGCCAGCCGCGCCTTGCCCTCGAGCGTGCCGTCGGGCCCCTCGTCCTCGACCAGCAGCAGCCGCTGGGCGGCCAGCGCCGGGTGCTTCACCGTCGCCAGCACGTTGCCCACGACGCGGGCGATCTTCAACGCCCGGCGCCCTCGATCCGGTCGACCAGCGCGACGATCGTCGCATCGGCCGGATTGAACGCGTCGGGCAGTGCCTCGGCGGCCTCGCGGCCACGGACCAGGAACACGTCCTGACCGGTGGCGGCGCTCACCGTGTCGAGCGCGACCAACTTCCTCCCCGCCGGGCGGCCGTCGAGATCGATCGGCTGCACCCACACGAGGCGTCGCCCATGCCACGCCGCGACCTTGCGCGTGGCCACGACGGCACCGAGGACGCGGGCGTGCTGCACGACGCCGCGCCTAGTACAGCCGGTCGCGCAACGGCTCGGCGAGCCGCGGGACGACGACGGAATCGACGAGGTGCGAGCCGACCGCGTCGCGCGCGGCGGCCAGCGCCGCGTTGACGTCGCTCAGCGTGCCGTCGAAGAGCACGAAGCCGCGCCCGCCCAGTCCATCGGCGAGCCGGATCGTGCGCAGGCGCACCGGCGCGGTCTTGGCGGCGCGATCGGCGGCGAGCAAGGTCGACGGCACGCCGTCGGTCTCGATCACGCCCAGGGCGTCGCCGGCGGGGCCGGCGGCCTGCCCCGCGAGCACGCGGTGCACGTCGCCATGGCACTGCGCGAGCACGAGCGAATCAGTGAGCGCCGCCCCCGCCGCTTCGATCCCCTTCGGCACGGCGGCCGCCACGTCGCCGACCGTGCCGCCGAAGACGACGACGAACTTGCCGGGCGAGACGGGCTGCGCGTGGATCAGGGTCACCGGCGCCATCTTGACGACGGCGTCGCCGACCCGGATGCCACTGGAGACGGTCGCCGTCTCGATCGCGGCCAGCGACACGGGCGGGCTGGTCAGCTCGCTCGCCCGGGGCCGTGGACGCGGCGTGAACGGGGCACTCATGCGGGCACCGGGCGCGACGACTGCTTGCGATAGACCAGGCTGCCGTTCTCCTCGACTTCGTCGACGATGCCGACGATGACCGAGTCGACCGGTTTGTCGCGCGTCGCCTCGGTCAGCCGGGCCGATGATCCGGCGACGACGAGGACCACCTCGTCGCGCCCGGCGCCGACGGCATCGGCGGACACGACGAGGTGGCCGGTCGGAGCGAGGGCGTCGTCGAGCTCGCGCACGACGAGGAGCTTGAGACCCGAGAGCCCCACGTCCTTGCGCGTCGAAACGACGGTGCCGACGACCTGACCCAGGATCACGCGGTCACTTCCGGGCGGCGCCTTCGGACTTGCCGATGGGGAGCACGTCCTCGAGCGCGCTGTGCGGGCGCGGGATGACGTGCACGGCGATGACCTCGCCGACGCGCGTCGCCGCCGCCTGCCCCGCCTCGGTGGCCGCGCGCACCGCGGCGACATCGCCGCGGACGATCGTGGTCACGTAGCCGCCGCCGATCTTCTCGTAGCCGACGAGCTGGACCTTGGCGGCCTTCACCATCGCGTCCGAGGCTTCGACCATCGCGACGAATCCGCGGGTCTCGATGAGACCGAGCGCGTCTTCCATGGAATCTCCTCTCGTTCGACGTGATCAGCGGCCGAGGATGCGTTCCTCGACGGGCGCGTACGGCATGGGAATGACATGCGAAGTGACGACGGCGCCGATGCGTTGGGCGGCGCGGACACCGGCCTCGACCGCCGCCTGAACGGCCGCGACGTCGCCGCGGGCGACAATCGTGACCATGCCGGCGTCGACGTTGGCCCAGCGCTCGAGATCGATGGCGGCGGCCTTGGCCATCGCGTCGGCCGCCTCGATCATGGCGATCCAGCCGCGCGTCTCGATCATTCCCACCGCCTGTCCCGCCATCTCCGTCCTCCATGCCCGTCCCGCGTCCCCGCAGGGACGTCGAAAGGGACGGTTCGCGGCAAGGTAACAAGCGGGGAACCTGCTGTCAATCTTGCAGTTCGCTCAGGTGCCGGTCAGGTCCGGAGTCCGGCGACGAAGTGCCAGAGGACGAGGTAGTCGAACACGGCGTCGGGGACCCGGCCGGCCGGGTGGCGGGCCCAGGCGAGCACGAGGTCGCGCGCCGGGGTCGCGAACAGGGGGGCAAACGGCCAGCGCACGCGCGGGCGACCCTCGACCGCCCCCGGTCCGGCCAGCTCGAGCCAGCGGGCCAGGCCCAGGTCGGGCAGCGTTTCGGGGTGATCGGCGAGGAACAGGCGCAGCGAGTGCTCGCCGCAGATGCGCTTCTTTTCCAGCACCTGCGCCAGGTCGTAGGACTCGAGGTGGGTCGAACGAGCGCCGGCAACGAAGGCGAAGCGCACCCCCCGCTCCCGTTCGAGACGCAGCCCGAGGTCGGTATCCTCGAAGCCGTAGGCCCGGTAGCGTGGATCGAAGCCGTCGACGGCGAGCAGGTCCTCGCGGCGGACCGAGGCGTTGTTCGAAGTGAAGTAGCGCCAGGGGAGCGGCGCCGAGTCGCGGACCTTGTGCGCCCCGCGGGTCGCCATGTAGCGCCCGATCGGCGTGGCCCGGACCTCGGGACGCTCGTCGACGTCTCCCACCCCGCCGCGTCGTTCCAGCGGCGCGGCGGTGTGGTGCGCCAGGTGGGCGGCGATGAAGCCCGGTGCGACGCGCATGTCATCGTCGAGGAAGATGACGATCTCGTGCCGCGCACGCTCGAGCGCGGCGTTGCGCGCCGCGGCCCGCCCCACGTTCTGCTCGAGCAGCACCGGCGTGAGCGCATACGGCGGGCGGTAGGCGCGGAGGAAGTCGGGCGTGCCGTCGGGCGAACCGTCGCTGGCGACGATCACCTCGAACCGCTCGGCCGGCTCGCTTTCGAGCGACGCCAGCGTTTCCCGGAGGATCGCCAGCTTGCGGTAGGTGGGAACGACCAGCGACGCCCTCATGGCCGGTGGACCAGCGGCGCTGCGGGCGGCGCGGGCGGACGCGGATGCGGAATGGCAAACGGGGCGCCGGTGCGGCGCGCCCTTGCCGCGGCGAGGTAGACCTCCTCGTTGCGGCCCATGTGGTGGTGCCAGTCGGCGCCGGCCCGGGCCGCGCGATGCGCGGCGGCGCCGAGCCGCGCGCGCGTCGCCGGATCGTCGAGCAGGTCGCCGATCGCCGCTTCGAGCGCCGGGCGCTCGCCGGGCGGCACGATGCGGCCGCTCTCGCCCTCGACGATCCATTCCATGGCCGAGGGCAGCGCGCTGGCGACGATCGCCTTGCCCGCGGCCATCGCCTCGAGCAGCGACACCGCCGTCGCGTCGAGCGAGGGGATCGTGATGTACACGTCGGCGGCGGCGACCACGTCCTGCAGGCGCTCGTGCGGCACGCGCCCGAGGAAGCGCACCGCGTGCGTCACGCCCAGGCGCTCGGCCTGCGCGCGCACGCCGCTGTCGACGCCCTCGTAGCCGGCGATCCAGCACACCGTGTCGGGGCGGCGCGCCAGCAGCGCCGGGATTGCGTCGACGAACAGCGGGATGTTGTAGTACGGCTGGCTGAACGAGCGCGTCGACAGGACCACGGGCGCGTCGGGCGGTGTCGTGAACTCGGTGCGGATCGCCGTGGTCGTCGCCGCCGGCACGTCCGGGCGGAACTGGCGGAAGTCGACGCCGAGCTGCAGGTGCTCGCAGCGCGCGCGACGGGCGCCCAGCTCGATCGCCTGCTCGAGCATGTCGACCGAGTCTCCCGAAACCCAGTCGGCAGCCGCCAGCGCATGCCGGGCGAGCCACAGTTTGGCGCGGCTCTCGAATGGCGTCTGGTACACGTCGTCGCCCCAGACCGTGAGCAGGAACGGGCGGAAGCCGGACAGCCAGCCCCAGTAGCCGTAGCCGGTGAGGAAGTGGGTGTGCAGCACGTCGGGGTCGATGCGCCCCAGGAGCGCACGCACCTTGAGCAGGCTGGTCGCGTAGCGCAGCGGCTTGGGACCGGCGTGCGACGAGATATCGTGCACCGTCACCCCGGGCATGGGACCGGGCTGCACGGTGAGGAGATGCACGTCGTGCCCGCGCTCCACGAAGAAGCGCAGCCAGCGCTCGGTGTGGACGTGGCGGCCGATGGACAGGTAGGCGATGCGCAGGGCGGGCACCTCGAGCGAAGTTTCTGAAGGTCGTTTCGAGCCGGTGGCACGATAGCACGAACGGCGGTCCCGATTGCAGGAGCCGCCGTTCAAAGGGGTGAAGTCCGCCGCTGGTGCCGTGTGTCAGGTTCCGTGAGACTCTTGGGGTCAAGTAGGATTAGCACACGACCTGATCAAGCACGAACACCCTAGCGAACTTCGCCGTCCTGACGATGTCAGCGCGCCGTCGTGGCGCGCTCGCCACGGAGAGAGAGCAACGCGTGTGCCAGTGTCGGTGCGCGGCCGGGCAACGCACCCCGGGGCGCGTCCCACGGGCACTCCGCGCGGCCTGGTGCGCGCAAGCGCCACTCGTCACGTGCGCGACGGGCGTCGTGCGATGCTGCAGGCTGCACGGCGGCGGGCATCGCGCACGGTGCGGCGGCGCGTCGACGGTCGCAAGAGCCCGCCGCGAGGGTGAAACGGCGAAGCGGGCCGGGGGATTTCCCCCGACCCGCTTCGTTCACTGGCGTCCTGGCTCCGGTCAGCGTCGCAGCAGTGATCGCCCGGTCATCGCCCGCGGGGCGTCGAGGCCCAGCAGGTCGAGCAGCGTCGGCGCGACGTCGGCGAGCAACCCCTCCTCCAGCCGCACGCCGCGTGCCGTCTCGCCGAGCAAAACGAACGGAACCGGGTTTGTCGTGTGCGCCGTGTGCGGTTCGCCCCGGGCGTCGTCCCACATCTGCTCGGCGTTTCCGTGATCGGCGGTGATGGCGAGCAGGCCGCCGGTGTCGCGCACGGCGGCCTCGATGCGCGCCAGGCAGGCGTCGAGCGCCTCGACCGCGGCGATCGTCGGCGCGAGCATCCCGGTGTGTCCGACCATGTCCGCGTTCGCCAAGTTGAGCACGACCAGGTCGGGCGGCCCGGCGGCGAGCCGGCGCACCAGCTCGTCGGTCACGCCGGGGGCGCTCATCGCCGGCTCGAGGTCGTAGGTCGCGACCCTTGGTGAAGGCACGAGGCAGCGCTCCTCCCCCGCCAGCGACGCCTCGCGGCCGCCCGAGAAGAAGTACGTGACGTGCGCGTACTTCTCGGTTTCGGCGATCCGCAACTGGGAGAGCCCGAGCCCGGCGTACACGTCGCCGAGCGTATCGAGGATGTCCTCGGGCGGGAAGGCGACGGCCAGGTCGAGCGCCTCGTCGTAGCGTGTGAGCCCGACGAACGCGAGGTCGACGGGACGGCCCGGCCGGGCAAAGCCGTCGAAGTCGTCGCGCGTGAGCGCGCGCGCCAGCTCCCGCGCCCGGTCGGGACGGAAGTTGAGTTGCAAGACCGCATCGCCGTCGGCGATCCGGCCCAGCGGCACACCGACCGCGTCGACGATCACGGTCGGGGCGATGAACTCGTCGGTCGTGCCTGCGGCATAGGCCGCCGCGATCGCCGCCGCCGCCGAGGGTGCCGTCGCGCCCTCGCCGAGGACGAGCGCGCGCCAGGCCTTCTCGACGCGCTCCCAACGCTGGTCGCGATCCATGGCCCAGTAGCGCCCGCACACGCTCGCGACTCGGCCGACGTCCACCGCGGCGAGCATTGCCTCGAGCGTCGTTACGTGGGCCGCACCCGAGCTGGGCGGCGTGTCGCGCCCGTCGGTGAAGGCATGCACGAAGACGCGCGTGATGCCCTCGGCTTTCGCCAGCGCGAGAAAGCCCGGAATGTGCTCGAGGTGCGAATGCACACCGCCGTCGGAGAGGAGGCCCATGAGGTGGAGCGCCCCACCCGTGCTGCGCACGTGCGCGCAGGCGCCGCGCAGCGCGGCATTACGCAGGAAGTCGCCGGAGCGGATCGCCCTTGTGATGCGGGTCAGCGGCTGGTTGACGATGCGGCCAGCGCCGAGATTCAAGTGCCCCACCTCGGAGTTGCCCATCAGGCGATCGGGCAGGCCCACGTCCTCGCCCGAGGCCGAGAGCTGTGTGCGCGGAGCGGCCCCCCACCAGGCGTCCCAGGACGGCGTGCGGGCGAGCGTGATCGCGTTGTGCGGCCCGGCGGGCGCCAGGCCAAAGCCGTCGAGCACGGCGAGGACGAGCGGGACGCGGCGGGCGCCGCTCACGCGCCGGTGACCTCCTCGGCGAAGTGGCACGCCGACCAGTGGCCCGGACGGACCTCGCGCAGCGCCGGCACGTCGACCGAGCAGCGATCCTTCGCCATGAAGCAGCGCGGGTGGAACGGGCAGCCCGAGGGCGGCTTCGCCGGGCTCGGCACGTCGCCGGTGAGCACGATGCGCTGCGTTCTGCGCACCGGCTCGGGCACCGGGATCGCCGACAGGAGCGCCTTGGTGTACGGGTGAAACGGCGCCGCATACAGGGCCTTGGCGTCGGACAGCTCGACGATGCGGCCCAGGTACATGACGGCGACGCGGTCGGAGATGTGCTCGACCACCGCCAGGTCGTGCGCGACGAACACGTAGGTGAGCCCCAGGCGCTGTTTCAGGTCCTTGAGAAGGTTCAGGATCTGCGCCTGGATCGACACGTCGAGCGCCGAGACCGGCTCGTCGGCGATGATCAGCTCGGGGTCCACGGCCAGCGCGCGCGCCACGCCGATGCGCTGGCGCTGCCCGCCCGAGAACTCGTGCGGATAGCGGCGCGCGTGGTGCGGCGCGAGGCCCACCAGCGTGAGCAGCTCGGCGACGCGGTCCTTGGCCTTCTGTCCCGAGGCGAGCTTGTGGATGGTCAGCGCTTCCTGGATCATCGAGCCGACGGTCAGGCGCGGGTTGAGCGAGCTGTACGGGTCCTGGAAGACGATCTGCATCTTCCGCCGCATCGCCCGCAGCGCACCCTTGTCGAGCTTGAGCACGTCCTGGTCCTCGTACCACACCTCGCCACTGGTCGCCTCGATCAGGCGCAGGATCGCGCGGCCGGTCGTCGTCTTGCCGCAACCCGACTCACCCACCAGGCCGAGCACCTCGCCGCGGCGCAGTTCGAACGAGACGCCGTCGACCGCCTTGACCTGGCCGACGACGCGGGAGAACAGGCCCTTCTTGATCGGGAAGTACTTCTTGAGGTCCTTGACGCGCAGCAGGACGTCGGCGCTCACGACGTGACCTCCTCGAACGCCTTGCCCATGTCGAGCGTGCCGGCCTCGGCCTCGCCGGAGCGCCAGCAGCGCACCTCGTGGCCGGGGCGGATCGTCGTCAGTGGCGGGTTCTCGACCTTGCAGCGGTCGATCGCCACGGGGCAGCGCGGATGGAACTTGCAGCCGGAAGGGAACTCGGACGGGTTCGGCACGTTGCCCGGGATGACGCGCAGGCGCTCGCGTTCCTCGCCGAGCTTGGGAATGGAACCGAGCAGCCCCACCGTGTAGGGCATGCGCGGCCGGGCGAAGATGTCCTCGACGCCGGCGTACTCGACGACCTGCCCCGCGTACATGACGGCGACGCGATTGCACGTCTCGGCGACGACCCCCAGGTCGTGGGTGATGAGCAGGATCGCCATCCCCATCTCGCGCTGCAGGCGGTTGAGCAGCTCGAGGATCTGTGCCTGGATCGTCACGTCAAGCGCGGTCGTGGGCTCGTCGGCGATGAGCACCTCGGGCTGGCACGACAGCGCCATGGCGATCATCACCCGCTGGCGCATGCCCCCCGACAGCTGGTGCGGGTACTCGTCGACGCGCTGCTCGGGCGAGGGGATGCCGACCAGGCGCAGCATCTCGATGGCGCGGCTGCGCGCCTCGGTCTTCCCCACCTTCTGGTGGAGGATGACCGCTTCCATGATCTGGTCGCCGCAGGTGTAGACCGGGTTGAGCGACGTCATCGGCTCCTGGAAGATCATCGAGATGTCGTTGCCGCGGATCTTGCGCATGGCGGGATCCGGCAGGCCGAGCAGGTTCGTCCCCTTGAACAGGATCTCCCCACCCACGATCTTCCCGGGCGGGCTCGGGATGAGGCGCAGGATCGACAGTGAGGTCACGCTCTTGCCGCAGCCCGACTCGCCGACGATGCCCAGGGTCTCCCCGGCACGCACGGCGAAGGAGACGCCGTCGACGGCCTTGACCGTTGCGTCGTCCGTCACGAAATGGGTGCGCAGGTCGCGCACCTCGAGGACAAAGGCCTCGGTCATCAGGATTTTCCTCCCGTCACCTTCCGCGGGTTGAGCGCGTCGGCGAGACCGTCGCCGAGGAAATTGTATGCCAGCACGACGATGAAGATGAAGAACCCGGGGATCAGCATCCACGGCATCGACTTGAGCACCCGGATGTTCTGCGCCTCGGTGAGCATGTTGCCCCACGACGCCTGCGGCTCCTGGATGCCGATCCCCAGGAACGACAGCGTGACCTCGCCCAGGATGTAGCCCGGCACGGCGATCGTCGCGGCGACGATGAGGAACGACATGGTATTGGGCAGGATGTGCCGGAACAGGATGCGCAGCGTGCCCGCCCCGAGCGCGCGCGCCGCGTTGACGTACTCCTGCTCGCGCAGCGACAGCACCATGCCGCGCACGATGCGCGCCAGGCTGGCCCAGCCGATGAATGCAAGAATCACGACGATGATCAGGTACATGCGGTCGCTCGGCACGTTCGACGGGAACGAGGCGCGCAGGGCGAGGATCAGGTAGAGCGCGGGCACGGACATGATGAGCTCGGTGACGCGCATGACAACCAGGTCGAAGCCCTTCCCCAGGTACCCCGAAAGTCCGCCGACCAATGTCCCGATCAGGAAGCTGATGGCGATGCCGATGAGGCCGATCGAGAGCGAGACACGAGAGCCGTAGAGCAGGCGCGAGTACGTGTCGCGGCCGTACTTGTCGCTGCCGAACAGGTAGAGGTGGGCCGGCGGGTCGACGCCGAACAGGCGCGTGTGGGTGGGGAAAAGGCCGAGCACGCGGTACTCCTGCCTGCCCTGGACGAAGAAGCGCACGGGGTAGCGCTCGCCCGGAATCGTGCGGTAGGTGCTGCGCCCGATGTCGACTAGTTCGCTGGCCAGCACGTGGGGGCCGACGAAGCGGCCGTCGGCGAACCAGCGGACCGGCGTCGGCGGGTGGTAGCCGAAGTCGAGGTCCTGCTGCGCCATCGGCCACGGCGCCAGGAAGTCGGCGAAGATCGCGGCACCATACAGAAGGATCAGGATGCCCGCTCCCGCCAGCGCCACGGGGCTCTTCCTGAACTCGCGCCAGAAGATCTGCCACGGCGAGCGGTCGTTGACGGCGGTCGTCATCGCGCTCCTAGTCATACTTGATCCGGGGGTCGGCCAGCACCAGCAGCACGTCCGCGATCAGGTTGCCGAGCACGAGCATGGTCGCCGCGATGACGACCGAGCCCATGACGAGATAGAGGTCCTGCTTGAGCAGCGCCTCGAGCGTGAGGCTGCCGAGGCCGGGCCAGCCCATGACGATCTCGACGATGAACGAACCCGAGAGCAGCGTCGCCAGGGTGAAGCCAAACAGCGTGATCAGCGGGTTGATCGCGTTGCGCACCGCGTGCTTCCAGACCACGACGTCCTCGTCGAGACCCTTCGCCCGCGCCGTCGTCACGTAGTCGAGGCGCAGGACGTCGAGCAGGTTGGCGCGCATCTGGCGCATGCGGGCGGCCATGGGGACGGTGCCCAGCACCAGGGCGGGCAACACCAGGTGATGCAGAATGTCGACGAGCTGCGTCCCCCACTGCATCTCGTCATGGTCGATCGAGCGCATGCCGCCGACGGGGAACCACCCGGTCTTGGCGGCCATGTACATCATGAGCAGGGCGAAGAAGATCTCGGGGATCGACAGTCCGAGGAAGGCGAAGAACGACGCGGTCTTGTCCTGCCACTTGTACTGCTTCACGGCGGACAGGATCCCGAGCGGGATGGCGAGGCCCCAGGCGACGACCGCGGCGGCGAGCGCGAGAATGAGCGTGTTGCCCAGGCGCGGGGCGATCACCTGGAACACCGGCTGGCGGAAGGCAAACGACTCGCCGAAATCAAGGTGGAGGAACACGTTCTTGAGCCACAGTCCGTATTGCACGTACCACGGTTTGTCGAGGCCGAAGTTGGAGCGCATGCGCTCGATCGTCTCGGCCGAGATCATGGGGTTCTCGGCCATCTGCGACAGGAAGTCGCCCGGCGCCAGGTAGATGAGCAGGAACGCCAGGAACGTCACGCCGAGCAGCAGCGGGACGAGCGTGAGGACACGTCGCAGGAGGTAAGTGCGCACGGGCGGGCGGGGCGGGCGGAATCGCGCGGGGTCGCGGCGTCAGCGCGCCGCGGCCTTCGCGTCCGCCTTGTCGACCCAGATCTCCTGGATGTTCCAAGTCACGTGCTGGCGGATGACCGAGGGGCGGGCATTGCGGACATGGTCACGCAGCCCGACGTACAACTTGCGGTTCACGATGTAGATCGAGAACTGCTCCTCCCCCATGATCTCCTGCACGCGGTCGAAGTATTCCTTGCGCTTGGTGATGTCGCTCTCGGCGATCAACTGGTCCATGAGGCGGTCGATCTCGGCCTCGGCCGGCGTCGACGGTGTCTTCTGCCGCGGGTTCCAGTTGTGCGTGATGCCGCTCGACCGGTAGACGTTGCCGGACAGCGCGGCCTCGGGCGGCGTCGAGCTGGCCAGCCCGAGCAGGATCGCGTCGTAGCGGTAGTCGGCCCGCAGGCGCGTGATCAGCGTGTTGAACTCGAGCGGCACGAAGTTGACGCGGACGCCGATCTTGCCCAGGTCCTCGCTGATGACGGTGCCGAAGCTCTTGCGCAGGTTGTTCTCGGAGTTCGTGTGCAGCGTGAACTCGACCGGCTTGCCAGCCGCCGTCTCGCGCACGCCGTCGCCGTTCTTGTCGACCAGGCCCATCTCGTCGAGCAGCGCCTTGGCCTTCTCCGGGTCGTACGGGAACTTCGGCACGTCCGGGTTCCAGAACGCCTTGTTGGTCCGCGTGTACGGTTCGTACAGCGGGACTCCTCGGCCCTGCAGCACCGACTTGACGATGCCCTCGCGGTTGACGCCGTGCGAGATGGCGCGGCGGAAGCGGACGTCGCGGAACAGCGCCAGCTTGTATGGCTCGACGTAGGGCTTGCCGGTCGGATCCTTCCCCGGGTTCTGATTCAGCCACAGGAAGTCGGTCGCTAGGTCGAGGCCCAGGTCGACGACCTGGTAGCCGGACTTCTCCGCCTCGTCCTCGAACAGCGGCACCTGGTCGAGCACGATGGGATCGATCAGGTCGGTCTCGCCGGCCTGGAACTTGAGCGCCATCGTGTTCAGGTCCTTGACGATGAGGAACACGTACTCGTCGAGGTAGGGCAGGCGCAGGCCGTTCTGGTCGATCTCCCAGTAGTGCGGGTTGCGCTCGAGCACGCACTTCTCGCCGGGGACGAACTCCTTGAGGCGGAACGGCCCGTTGCACACGATGTCGGCCGGCGGCGTGTCGGTCCCCCACATCGAGGCGAACGTGCCGTCGGCGTACGACGCGGCCAGCCGGTGCTCGGGCACGATGTACATCGAGCCGATGACGTCGACCAGCGGGCCGAACGGTGCGGCGAGCCTGACCTGGATGCTCAGGCTGTCGACCTTGACGAACTCCCAGACCTTGCCGCCGCTCTGGAAGATGTCGCGCGTCGCGCCGGGCAGGGCCGGATCGAGCGAAACCTTCGAGGTGAAGATGACGTCGTCGGCGTCGAGGGTGGCGCCGTCGGACCAGCGCAGGCCGGGGCGGAGCTTGAAGGTGTAGGTGAGCCCGTCCGGGCTCGCCTCCCACGACTCGGCGAGCCCGGGCTCGGTGCGCTGATCGGCGTTGTTGTACGCGGTCAGGCCGACGAACATCGGGCCATTGATGATGTCGGTCGAGGAGACCTCGTTGGCCAGCGGCGGGTTGAACGTCTTCGGGTCGCCGATGGTGACGAACACGAAGCGGCCGCCGTG
The DNA here is from genome assembly GCA_031413115.1 of Candidatus Eiseniibacteriota bacterium. GTDB lineage: Bacteria > Eisenbacteria > RBG-16-71-46 > RBG-16-71-46 > DASYSL01 > JANPEF01. The sequence continues at coordinate 19,188 of JANOEH010000140.1, forward strand.
CTTGCCCTCGATGGCGCGCTTGTTCGCGCCAGCGGGGATGGGATTGGGATCGACGAACGAGGGTCGGGCGCTCTCCTTCCGCCCGCATCCGGAGCCCACGAGAAGCCCCAGACCGACCGCGACGAGCGCCAGTGCGCTCCCCGACCACCGACGTCCCATCCGCATCCGTTCCTCCCCCGGCGACTGTGCGCCATTGGCAATGCAAGTGACGATGACGCTTGAGATTAGGAAGGTCCACCGAAGCTGTCAAGAGTCCCGGCATCGGCTTGACCGGAACCTTGCGCGGGCTGGACGTCGCGGTCTGCCCCCACCGCCTCGTTCCACGCCCGCGCGAGCGCCGCACGGAACGCCGCGGAGTCGGGCCGGCCACCGAGCAGAATGGTGAGATTCGTCGTTCGCGCCCGCAAATCGGCCTCGGCGCCTGCGGTGCCCATGGGGTCAGTCGCCGCACTGGCCAGCATGCGGGTGATGCGCTCGTGGCCCGGGCCAACCAGCAGGCTCCCCTGCTGCAGGAGAACCCGTCGCCCCCGACGCTGGGCGCTGCCCATCAACTTTCGCTCGCCGACGCCAAGCTCGTAGCCGAAGCTGCGCGCAAAGCAGGTCGGCGCGGCCGTCCCGGGGCCGGAGGGGTTCCGCGCGTCCGCGGCGGGATCGCAGGCGATGCCGAAGGCGGCGGCGAGCGCCGTGGAGATGAGGGAGGTCAGCGCCCGCGTCGAGGCGGCGAGCGAGCCGCCGAGCGTCGGATGGTCGAGCGGGATCAGTGCGGCGTACGTCCACTCGTCGACGTGCAGCACGGCGCGGCCGCCGGTCGGGCGGATCACGATCGGGATGCCGGCCGCGGCTAGCGCAGCTGCATCGAAGCCGGCGGGCGACTCGAGGCGGCCCAGCGAGAGCGTCGGGCGATCCCAGGTGAACCAGCGGAGGCGGGGGGCGAGCGGACCGGCACTCGCTTCGGCGGCGGCGAAGCGCGCCGCATCCCCCGCCATGTGCGTAGTACCCGGGCGCGGGACATCGTCGAACACGAGCGTCGCGGCGGCGTCGTCCGCAAATGCCGAAGCCCCCGCCAGGGGGGCTCCGTGGATTTCGTCGGGGCTCATGGAGGGTGGCTCAGAAGCGCACGATCCCGAGCCACTCGTCGAGCAGGAACATGAGACGCCCGATGAGCAGCGAGATGCGCGACATCACCGTGAAGCCGTAGGCGGCGCCAAACGAGACCATGAGGTACCAGATGCCGACACGTGCGGTGGCCCCGATCGCGCCCTTGTGCTCCTTCGAGAAGAAGAAGAAGACGAGCGTGGTGATCACGCCGACGACGAGGATGATGTTGTTGATCGAGCTGCCCAGGTCGCCGGTCCACAGCGGGACCATCGTGGCACGCACCTGTTCGACGACCTCCGCCTGGGCGAATCCCGTGACCTTGAGCCCGGCGAACGTGCCGATGAGCGCGGCGATCGTGTAGCGCGACATCCAGGAGATGCCCTGGAACAGGCGCGTAAACAGAAGGACGCAGAGCAGGCCGCCGAGGTAGAACTTCCACACCTCGGGCGTGCCCTTGGTGACCGCCGGCTGGATCAAGTTCGGCCACAGCACCTGCCAGAACTGCTGGACGACTACGAACCCCGCCGAGACGCCGACGAATAGATGCTCGGCGAACTTGTAGAGCGGGTTGTCCCGGTAGAGGAACGAGAAGATGAACAGCGTGAGCGCCGCCGCGATCCAGATGCCGACATCCATGGAGATGTTCACGACGCCCTCCGCGCGGCGCCGCGCCGCGAGAAGTAGATCGCGTTGCCGAGCAGGATGAGAAACGCGACGAACATGTGGGCGCTCGACTGGGCGTCCATGCCCTTCGTGGCTGCGCCGGGGACGTCGATGGACTTCTCATACTCGGCAGCGCCTGCCATGCCACCGAGCAATCCGAGCACCTGTCCGGACTGCAGGTACGGGTAGATCTCCGGTGCCTGCACCGCCGTCGAGCCCGAGACCATCCGCACGTCGAAGCGGCCCTGTACCTGCTGGACCCACTCCTTCGTGCCCGGGTAGCCCGCGGAGATGTTCACGAACAGCGCCGTCTGCGCGAACGTGTCCGCCTCGCGCATGAGCGGCAGCTTCGACACCGCCGTCCCGCTGTAGTCATTGGGGAAAGTGCGCGAGAACGAGTTGCCGAACGACGGCATCACCGCCTCGCGCCCCGATTTGTAGCCGAGGTTCACGTAGTCGACGCCATAGGTCTTTCCGAGCTCGTCCCCCACCTGGTGCAGGATGGCGTCGACCAGCGGCGGTCCGCCTTCCCACAGTTGGAGCGCGATGATGCGCACGTTCTTGCGGAACAGGTGGCGCACCACGGACTTGGTCATGGGAACCAGCTCGGGCGCCGACGCCGGGTCGAAGTCGCCGGCGAGGACCACGATCGAACCCTCGGGCACGGCCTCGACCGCCTCGTAGAAGTTGCGTGCGGGCCCGGAGACGGCCAGCGGCAGGCGCAGCGGACGCAGCAGTGGAATGAGGACGAGCAGCGCGACGAGCAGGAAGATCCAGCGCCGGTCGAGCTTCTCGAGGGTGTCGCCGAACGCCATGTCAGGCCTCCTCGCGCATGTGCGAGCGCTCGATGCCGAGAATGATGCGCAGCCCGGTGGCCATCACGCCCAGGCCGGCACCGATGGCGATTCCGCGCTTGGCGGCGTTCTGCGGCCACTCGAGCAGCCAGTTCGCCATGGTCGGCAACTGGATGGGCTCGGGCAGTGCGGCGGTGAACAGGTTGCCCAGGGGCACGCGCCCGATCATGACGACGAGCGCGGCGACGGCCAGCAGCGCGGCGTCGACGGTGCGGATGCGGAAGGCCCGGAACGCGGCCGAGGCGATGAAGAAGGCGAGCAGCGAGAACATCGTCGCCTGCATGGGCACGTAGAGGAAGTCGTACGCCCACTTGAACGGCGATCCCTCGTTGAGGAACTGCGTCCCGCCGGAGAAGAAGAATCCGACGACCATCATTCCGCTCATCGAGCCGAGGAGGACCCACTTGTAGAGCCAGTCCTTCTGGCGCTTGATGGCCGACTCCCCGTTGACCTTGTAGACGTTCGCGGCGCCGAGCACGTAGCCCGAGGCGACGATCACGATCGCCCAGTCCTGCAGCTTCTGCGCCGGCTCCGCGATGTACGGATGCGGCACGAAGAACGACAGGATGACCACGATGCCGACGATCGCAGTGAGGACGACGGGAAGCAGGTTCATCATCGCGGTCTCTCCCGGCGCCTATTGCGAGGCGAAGAACTGCTTGAACGAGGTCATGCCGATCGTCTCGAGCACGCAGCCCACGACGATCGCCGCGATGAGCGCGACCTTCATGTAATCGGAGCCCTTGAGCGATCCGAGCAGCCGGGGCTCGCGCGTCAGGTACGCGCCGGCGGCGTACAATTC
>JANOEH010000141.1:0-5583 GCA_031413115.1 Candidatus Eiseniibacteriota bacterium
GGACGACCTTCAGCTGCCCGAAGTCGAGCGGCAGGTACGGAACCGTCGAGTCGATGCAGAACGCGCAGGTGAAGGGGCAGCCCAGGCTGCCGAGCATCGGCACCATCTTGAACAGCGGCGCGCCCTGAAGGATCTTGTCGATGAACTTCCAGCGCTGCTGGACGCCCGGCAGCTCCCGCGGTTGCCCGGCCGCCGTGATGTACTGGCCGAGCGGCCGCGAGGGCTGCGGGTCGTCGAGCACGCGCTGGACGATCGCCTTGTCGGTGAAGCCGAGCACGTAATCGAAGTACTTGCGCGAATCCTGCGGGTAGCAGCGCGCGTGCGGCCCGCCGAGGACCGTGACCACGCCGCGCTGGCGGAACACGTTGCTGACCGCGTAGGCGAGCTGGGCGGACTGGGTGAACGCGCCGATGAACACCACGTCGACATCCTTCGGCAGGACGCTCGTCAGGTCCTCGAACCCGGTGTAGCAGACGAGCTCGACCTCGTGGCCCAGCTCCTCGGCCCACACGCCGAGCACCTGCGGCATGATGCTGGCCAGGTTCGCGTGCATCACCCGCGCGTAGAGCGCGCGCGTCTGCCCCCGCGAGACGACGTCGATGATGCCGATACGGAGTTTGCGCATGAGGTACCTGCGGGACCCGGTGGGAGGGAGCCGAATCGATCGAGCAGGCATGCCCCGAAGGTCCGGAGTGAACGTCCCCGATCCTACGCCTCCGGAGGCTGCGCGGGGAAACCGTTCGCGGGGCTTCCCGCAGCTGGCATAGGATGCCCGGGCCCGGCAGACCCCAGTCGACCCGATCCGGAGATCCCGATGGCCGTCCGTTCCCGCGCCTCCCTCGCCGCCGTGTTCGTGCTGTCCCTTCTCGTCTCCTCTGGCCGGGCGGATGCGGCCGTCCCGCCGGGTGGGACGGGCGTCGCGCTTCCCGATACCGGCCCCTTGGCCCCCGTCGCCGCGCAGCTCGCCGAGCGCGAGGCGCGGCTCGCCCGCGTCACGAAGGCGGGGGCCGAGCGCGTCGGCCTGCTGCTCGCGACCGGCCGCGTCGACGGGGCCGCGCGGGAAGCGGCGAAGCTGCGCGGCGGGGATGCGAAGACGCGGCTTGCGCAGGCGCGCGCGGCGCTCGCCGTGCAGGACTTCGCCACCGCGGGACCGCTGGTCACAGGGCTCGGCGACGTGCCCGACCCGGCGTTCCGCAGCGTGCAATACCAGTGGGAGTTTGCGCGGGACAACACGGCCGCGATCGACACGCTCACGCGCCGGCGCCTCGCCGCCGACGCGACCGCCGCGGACTGGCTCGCCGCGGGCAAGCTCGCCTTTGCCCTGCTCGACAACGCGCGCGCCGACTCGATGTTCTCCGGCGCGCTCAACATGGTGAGCGCCTCCGAGGAGGCGGCACGCTGGCAGTCGGCCGCACACGTGGGGCGGGCACTCGTCCTCCAGAAGCGGCAGAAGTGGGACGAGTCGCTCGCCGAGGTGAAGCTCGCACTGGCGAGGTACGTCACGCCCGACGCGCTCGAAGCGCTGTCGAACACGCTCGTCCGGCTGGGCCGCACGGGCGAGGCGATCTCGGCCGCCGAGTGGGGCGTGCGCCTGAATCCGTACCACGACCCGTCGCACTACACGCTCGGGAACGGCTACGCGCGGAAGAACTACACGCAGCTCTTCGCCGCCTACCCCGCGTCGTTCGCGAGCGGCGACGGCGCGCGCGACCTCGCCGCCGCCGACGCCGCGTTCGCCGCCGGACGACGAGCCGAAGCGCGGGCCGGCTACGCGGGCCTGGTCGCCGCGCACCCGGCGTGGGTCGATGCGCGCGTGCGCCTCGCGTCGATGGATTGGGAGGAGGGCCGCTTCGCCGAATCCCGCGACGGCTGCTTCGCCGCCCTCGGGGCGTGCCCGGAGTACGGTCGGGCGCACGGCGTGCTCGCGAAGGCGCTGCAGTCGCAACGCTTCGCCGTCGACGTTCACCGTGCCGACTACGAACGCCGGTTCGAGGCGATGTCGCCGCCCGACGTGCCGGGGATCGAACGCTTTGTCGTCAACTGGAAGGCGCTGACCCCACGGCACCAGAAGCGCGTCGCCGTGTCGGTCGCCCCGTGGAAGGAGTTCGTGCCGGTGCTCATCGAGGGTGGCGCCACGTACTTCATCAAGCCGCTGTCGATGCTCCTGGGCGAGTGTCCGAACCTCGAGACGCTGCGCGACCAGCGCATCGACTACGACTCGCGCCTGTGGGACGACGTCCGCGGCTGCGGCGGGTACCACACGGTGACCGGCATCGAGGACGTCGAGAGCACGATCTTCAACCGCTACGACACCGTGATCCACGAGCTGACCCACCAGGTCCACGGCATCCTTCCGGCCGACGATTCCCGCGACATCCAGGAGCTGTACCGGAAGGCGAAGCAGCGCGACGACGTGACCCACGACAGCTTCCTGTCGCGCTACGCGGGGGGAAGCGTGTACGAGTATTTCGCCGAGGGCGCCAATGCGCTCGTCTCCCCGAAGCGCGACGCCTACGACCCGCGCGAGGTCGTCCGCGAAAGGCTCACGACGATGGATCCGGATCTCGAGGCCCGGGTGAAGGCGTACTTCGCGCGCACCGACGTGCGCGGTTCGTATCCCGTCGCGTACGCCGCCGGCGGCGACGATCGTGTGTACCGCGGAAAGGTCGACGCGGCGCTGCCGTTCTACGAGAAGGCGCTCGCCGTCGCGCCCTCCGAGGAGACGGCGCTCGTGTCGTACGCGAACGCCCTCGTGCTCGGCAATCGCGCGGCGGCCGCCGAGACGATCGCCACGCGTGCCATCGCGGCGCATCCGACAAGCGGACCCGCGCGCCTGGCGCTCGCCGCCGCGCGCTGGCATGCCACCGGGGATGCGGCCCGGGCATGCCGGGAGTTGGCCGCCGCCCGTGCGCAGGTGACCGCGGCGGACCGCTACCAGGTCGATGCGGCGCTCGGCGGATTCGATTGGATGCGTGGCGACGCGCCCGCGGCGCTCGCCGCCTACGACTCGGTGATCGCTTACCAGTCGGACAATCCCGACGGCCTGCGCGGTCGCGCCACCGCGCTGGCGCTGGCCGGCCGGCACGACGAGGCGTTCGCGCTCTACGACACGGCGGTCCGCGAGCGCACGGGCGTGGTCGAGTTGCGCAACGACTTCGCGCGCGATCTGCTGCTGGCCGGCCGCGGTGCGGACGCCGTGCGGCAGCTCGACGAGGCGCGCCTGATCGACGAGGAGAATCCCACTGCCGAGGCGCTTCGAGCTTGGGCCGCGCTCGAGTCGGGCAATGCCGCCGGCGCGCGCGAGCACGTCGCGCAGGCCCTGGCGTGGGGCCCGTGGTGCGACCTCGCGCTCATCATCGAGGGCAGCCTCCTGCTGCGGGCGGGGGATCGTGCGGCCGCCGAGCGCGCGTGGGCCCCGGTGCGGGCGCGCATTGCCGCGGGATCCCCGCCGGAGTACGTCTATCGCCCGAAGATCGCGACGTGGGAAGAGGTGCACACGTTGCCGGCGGTGGAACGGCGCCTGCTGGAGCGGTTCGGGGGCGGCGCCGGCGAGCGCGTGGTCGTGCCCTGAGGCGCTGGAACCAGCGGTGGACGCAGACGCTCCCGGCACCTACACTCGATGCGCTCCTCCCCATCGTCGTCCAACCGGCCGCATTCTGTCACCCGCGACCATGCAGCGCGCGTTCCAGCCATCTGCGAGGAGTGCCATGTCCAATCGAGTCGTCGTCCTGACCCTGCTGGCGGTCGTCGGGGCGCCTGCCCTTGCGGGCGCCGCCGGCCCGCCGCCCGTGAAGCCCGCCGAAGTCGTCACCGTCGGCACCGCGCCTGCCACGTTCAGCGCCGCCGACCGCGCGAAGCTCGCCGAGGTGGTGCGGCGCTTCGCGGCCGAGAGCGCGCGACCGAGGGTGTGGCACCCCGGCGCGGCGGAGCTGATGGTGAAGCCGGTCGACGTGTCGACTCGCACTCCTGCGACCGGGGCACGCGACCGCAAGAAGCCCATGCCGACCGCGCCGGAGAAGGCAGGCCGGCCGTGAGCCGCGCGACGAGGATGGCGGCCCCGGGGAGCGTTGCGCTCGTCGCACTCCTGGCCTTCGCTCCAAGTGCACACGCCCAGTGCTTCTATGACGACATCGCGGCCGGATCCACCTACTCGTTCTCGCATGACGGGACGCCACGCATCAACCAGCTCAACAACTACTGGACAGCGATCGCGATCGGGCCGCCGGCCGGCGACGACTGGGATCTTGGCGTCTATTCGTCGGTCGCCGCTTTCCCGGCCTGCGTCTCCGGAATCCTGGCGAACTCCACATTTGGCGGGAGTGTCGTCGACTTCGTCGTCGGAGACTTCAATGCGAACCCGCCGGGCGTCTACCTGGCGAAGGTCAATCGCTTCTCCGGTGTCGGCGCGACGACGTTCACCCAGTGGGACAGCGGCGCCGACGCACTCGGGGTCAATGCGCTCCCCATCTCGCGCACGGTGACGCAACTCAATGTTGTCGAGTGCTGGGACGTGTATCTCGAGGCCGGCAAGACGTACCGCTTCGCGATCGACCACGGCGGACCAGCCGACCTGAAGGTGCTGGTGTTCCGCAATCCCGCGGCGGCGCCGTACTGGGCTGGTCGCTCGTCGCGCGTTCTGGAGACGGCGACCAGCGCCAACTACGCCGCGCCGTCGACCGGCTGGTACGGGGTCGTGGTGGTGAACGATAACGGAGGGAACGACTCGTACCGGCTGGCGGTCGGAACCTGTGAGACGCCTGCGGAACTGGCCAGCGGTATCGCTTATTTCGCCTCGGGAGTGTCCGCGTGGCGCTCGTTCCTGCAGTTGGCCTCGTACTTCACGGCGGTCGCGGTTCGTTCCAACGACGTAACCCAGGATTGGGATCTCGAGGTCCACGCCAACGCTGCGGGCACCGCCTATCCAACCTGCTTCAGCGGACTCCTGACGAGTTCCGCGTATGTTGCGGGAACGACCGATTTCATCGTCGGTGACTTCAACGGCGGGGCGAACACGAGCGGCACCTACTACGCGCGCGCCTTTCCGTTCGGCCCGGCGACCAGCACGGCAAAAATCGAGTGGGACGACGGTGCGGACCAGATCTCGGTCGACGCACCTCCGCTCACCCGCCTCACCGGAACGGACGACCTGATCGAGTGCTGGGACGTCTTTCTCAACGGCGGGCAGAACTTCGGCATCAACTTCACGCACGACGGCGCGGCCGATCTCAAGGTGATGGTGTTCCGCAACTCCGGCGCCGGCTACTGGGTTCAGCGGGGCAGTGCCGACTACGTCGCGACCGGGAACGGGTTCTTCACCGCGCCGAGCTCCGACTGGTATGCCGTCGTCGTGGTCAACGACAACGGGGAGGCGGGAAGCTACAAGCTCGGGATCTCGCAGTGCGCGGGCTTCTTCTCCCTGGCGAGCAACGCGGTCTACTTCAGCACTCCCGGCGGAGGGCACGAGATCCACCCGACCGCTGAAGAACCCCGGACTCTATCCACCGAAAAGCGTGCTGAAGCGGCTTACCATTCAGCCGCCCATACCGGTGGACATCGAGGCAGAGATGGCGCGGATTTGGGGCA
>JANOEH010000142.1:0-22378 GCA_031413115.1 Candidatus Eiseniibacteriota bacterium
CGACTTCGAGCAGGCGGAGGTCGTGTTCCGGATGGCCTCCGAGCGCTACCCGGACCCGGCAGCACTAAAGCGAGAGTCCGATCGCTTGTATCGAGAGTGGCGGCGTGGTCAGCCTGAGCCGGAGGAGGCCGAGGCACTCGAGGCGGATACACCGGGCGCTGCCACGACTCTTGAGGAGGCCGAAGAAAGCGCTTGGTCGGAAATCGATGCCTACCTTGCGAAGATGAATCCGTACGACCTCCAGAATCTTGTCGCCGGGCTTCTCCGGGGAATGGGATACCACGTCTCGTGGATCGCGCCGCCGGGTCCTGATCGTGGGATCGATGTGATCGCGCACCGTGATCCGCTTGGTGTAGAAGGAGGCCGGATCAAGGTTCAGGTGAAACGGCGAGCCGACAAGATCTCTGTCGTGGAAATACGGTCCTTCCTTGCCGTGTTGGGTGAGGATGAGGTCGGTATCTTTGTTACGACCTCCGGATTCACGTCGGACGCCGAAGCGGAGGCCAGGGCGCAGGAGCGGCGCAGAATCATGCTCCTCGACGCGCCACGCCTCTTTGATCTCTGGGTGGAGCACTATGCGAGTGTTCCAGAAGAGCAGCGAAGGCTGCTGCCCTTGAAGGCGATTCACTTCCTAGTGCCGAGGGACGAGTAGCTGGAGGCAAGAGTCTCCGCCGGCTTCTCCGCCGGCTTCGCTACGTCTTTCGAACTCCCCGCACAATCCCCGCATTCCACGCGCAGTTCACCAGCCGCCCCGCGTCGTTCGCGTACTTCCGGGACAGCGCGCGGTCCTGCACAAGCCGATCGTCGCGCAGCCCGGTGAGTCAGATGCTGGGGCATCCGTTCTAATCAGGGGAGGATTGCGACACGTTTTCTCATCCTGTCGCACGCCGCGACAGTTGAGCCCGCCCAGGTATCCACAGGCCACCTATCGGGAGCGACGAGAGCGGCCGGCTTGTCGGGAGGCCTTTCCCCCTCCGGCCAGGCGCTACCCTCCTAAAGAAGAAGTCCACTATTAAAGTAAATGTCCTTATGGTTTAATAGTGCTCTCGGCTATTCAAGTCACCTCAGCAGGAGGGCGGCATGGACCGTGAGAGCACTGGGCAGTACGAAGTCGTGACGGCGGGGGGAGAAAAGGTCCGCGCCTTTGTCCCCGACCCGTTGCCACCGCATCCCCCGATGGCGCTGGCGGGTGAGCGGCAGCGGCTGCTCGAGTCCGCAATGGTCGCGCTCGGGCGGCTCGACGCCCTCTCATCGCTCCTCCCGGACACGACGCTCTTCTTGTACGCGTACGTGCGCAAGGAGGCGGTGCTCTCCTCGCGAATCGAGGGGACGCAGTCCACGCTCGCGGACCTCATGCTGTTCGAGATGGACGAGGCTCCCGGGGTTCCGCTCGACGACGTGACCGAGGTGTCGAACTACGTCGCCGCGCTCGAGCACGGGCTCGCGCGGTTACGGGCAGGATTCCCGCTCTCCAATCGACTCATCCGCGAGATTCATGCCGTCCTGCTGTCGCGCGGTCGTGGCAGCGGCAAGAGTCCGGGGGAGTTCCGGCGATCCCAGAACTGGATCGGCGGGAGTCGACCCGGGGACGCGACTTTCGTTCCGCCTCCGCCGCATCGCGTCGAAGACTGCATGGGCCAGCTGGAACGATTCCTCAATGACCAATCGGCCGAACTCCCGCTGCTCGTTCGCGCCGGGCTCGCCCATGTCCAGTTCGAGACGATCCATCCCTTCCTCGATGGAAACGGACGAGTCGGGCGACTGCTCATTCCGTTCCAGCTCTGCGAAGCGGGGATCCTCCGCGAACCACTCCTGTACCTGAGCCACTACTTCAAGCGGCATCAACAGGAGTATTACCGCCAGCTCGGGGCAATCCGGATTGCAGGAAACTGGGAGGGTTGGATCGATTTCTTCCTGCGCGGCTTGCTCGAGACTGCCCAGGGCGCGGTGCGCACCGGCCAGGCGCTTACCGCTCTCTTCGGCGCCGATCGGGAACACATCCTTGGCCTCGGCCGCAGGGCAGGGTCGGCCCTTCGCGTGCATGAGGTGCTGCAGGCGCGGCCGCTGGCGACGATTCCCGTCCTCTGCGCACGCAGCGGACTGACGTTCCCGACGGTTTCGACGGCGCTCGAAGACCTGGCAAAGATCGAGATCATCCGGGAGATCACGGGAAAGCAACGCAATCGCGTCTTCGCCTATCGGGCGTACATGGATCTCCTGAACGACGAGCCGGCGTCCTGACCTACGCCCGCTTGACCCCCCGCACCACGCCCGCGTACCGCAGGTAGCTCACCCGGCCGCTCTCGCCGGCGTACTTCCGGAACAGCGCGCGCGCCTGCTCCTCGACCGCCTGCTTCTGGTCGAGCGGCATGCGGCCGAAGGCCAGCGCGAACGGCGGGCGCCCGTCGCGCATGCGCGTCCATGCCTCGTCGACGTTCGCGTACTCGAGCGGCGCCTCGACGTCGCTCCACGCGATCGCGTCGAAGTGCGGCGCCAGGCGCTCGGCGGCGGCATCGGCGTCGCCCCAGCTGTCGCGGGTCGTCGCGCCCTCGGGCGTCGGCGGCAGGATCCCGGCGAGGAACTCGGTCAGGTCGACCGCGATGCCACGCTCGACCCAGGCCGAGAACGCGAACGTGCCGCCAGGCTTGAGGACGCGCGCGACGGCCTCGACCATGCGCTCGGCCTCGGGCGCGAAGATCACGCCGAAGTTCGAGATCGCCGTGTCGAACGCGGCGTCGGGGACGCCTTCGAGCACTTCGGCGTCGCCCTCCATGAACGTCACGTTGGTGAAGCCCTCGGCCTGCGCGCGGCGTTCGGCGAGGGCGACCATCTGCGGCGCGAGATCGATCCCGAGCACGCTGCCGCCCGGGCCCACGCGCTTGGCGGCGCGCAGCGTCGCGGTCCCCGGGCCGCACGCGATGTCGATCACCGACGAGTCCCAGGCCGGGTCGGCGATCTCGATGAGCCGGTCGGCGATCGGCGCCAACTCGGGCATGCTGTGCTTCGCGTAACCGTCGACGCCCATACCCCAGGCCAGCTTGTTTCGTGCCTTGACCGCCTCGAAGCTCATCGTGATCCTCCTGGGCCGCGGTTCGTGTCCTGCGCGCTCGAATCGCGCCGCACGCGCATGTAGGTCATCCCGGCGTGGGCGACGAGTCGCCCGCCGTCATCGTGCAGCTCGGCAACCAGCGGGCAGAGCGTCTTCCCGGCCTTGAGCACCCGCGCCGTGACGACCACGCGATCGTGCACCGGCGCCATGAAGCGGATGTTCATCTCGGTCGTCGTCACCGCCTCGTCCGGGCCGACCACCGTCAGCAGCGCGAACGCGCCCGCCGAATCCGCGAGCGTCATCATCAGCCCGCCGTGCAGCGAGCGGTAGATGCCGTCGAACTTCGGGTCGCGAACCATCGCCAGCCGGCACACGCCGCGCTCGATCGACACCAGCGAGAGCCCGAGCGCGCTCGAGATCGGCACCGCCATCGCACGTGTGCGGATGCCCGCCACCTCGTCGTCGGTCATCGGCGGCAGGTGCGCGAAGGGTGAGGAGTTCATGACGGGGACCCTAGCCCGCGGTGCCGCGGGCGTCGAGGGGGAACTCCGGGCGTGGCATCGCGCAATGGCGGGAGTAGACTGACGGCCATTCGCCACGACGTTCCCGGAGGTCCCTTGCTCCTCGCAGTTCCGCCGACTCGCCTGCGCACCGCCGCCGCCATTGCCGTCGTGCTGAGTCTGACCACCGGCTGCGCGACGATCCGTCGGCCTGCCGTGTCGCAGGAGGCGCTCGAGGCCGATGGCGCCACGACGCGAGTCGAACACCGACGTCTCGTCGATGGTCTGGTGGCGGCGCTTGTCCGTCGCGCCGAGCGTCGCGCCGAGCGTCGCGGCGACCGCACGCTCGACGTGCTCTACCTGTCGGGCGGCGGGCAGCATGGCGCGTACGGGGTCGGGTTCATGCGTGGCTGGAAGGCGCGCGCGGGCGAGCCGATGCCCAGGTTCGACCTCGTGACGGGCGCGAGCACCGGCGCGCTGCAATCGTCGCTGGCGCTCCTCGGGACCGATGCGGCGCTCGATACACTCGACTTGATGTACGGTCGCACCGCACTCGACGGGGTGCCCACGATCGATGCGCTCTTCATGTTGCGCCGATCCGGCGGCGTGCTCGACGTGACGAAGTATCGCAGCATGATCGAGCGCACGACGAACCGCGATCTCGTCGAGGGACTGGCCGGCGCGTTCGCGGAGGACCGGCGCCTCGTCGTCGCGACGGCGAATCTCGACCTCGGGGTGGGTCAGTTGTGGGACATATCCCGCGAACTCGCGGCCTCGCCGGCGGGCCTCGCGCGCTTTCAGGACCTGCTGCAGGCGAGCTCGGCGATTCCCGGCGCGTTTCCGCCGCTGATGCTCGACGGGCACCTCCACGCCGACGGCGGCAACATGTCGAACCTGGCCATGGTCCTCGACGAAGCGGCGCTCCGCGACCTCGCAAGCCGGCTGCGGGCGCGCGGGCTGGCGACCGCCGAGGCGCCGCTCACGCTTCGCATCTGGGCGATCGTCAACGTGTGGACGCACCAGGCGCCGCAGGCCATCACCCCGTCGAGCCGGAAGGCGGTCGAGAGTCGCGGCCGATGGATGATGTTCTACGGGCAGCAGATCCAGGGGCTCGCGCACCTCACGCAACTTGCGCGCGCGGTGACCGCGACCGAACCGGGCCTCGCGGTCGAGTTCCGCGCGACCTCCGTGCCCGCCTGGCTCGCCGGCGAGCCGGGCGCCCAGGCGCTGATCGACGCGGGGTGGATGTCGCGGCTCAAGAAGATCGGCGAGAAACGCGCCCTTGGCGTGCAGCCGTGGGACGGTCCCGCCGATCCGTACGAACGACCGCTGCCCGTCGATTCCGGGGAGGAGTGAAGCGATGGCGCCGAAGGACGAGCGCATCGACGTCTACATCGCGAAGTCGGCCCCGTTCGCCCGCCCGATCCTCGCCCACCTGCGCGCGGTCGTCCACGCGGCCTGCCCAGAGGTCGAGGATCTTCCGTCGAAGCGCGTGCTCACCGCATGGATCAAGCGGGCGATGAAGCTCAACGACGAGGGCGTGAAGGCGCCGATACGCAAGTCGGCCACGCCGCGGAAGGCGTTGCCGGTGCCGGCCTCACTGCGGGCGGCGTTGGCTCGGAACAAACGAGCGGCCGTGACGTTCGAGGCGTTCGCGCCCAGCCATTGCTACGAGTACGTCGAGTGGATCACCGAGGCCAAGCGCGAGGAGACCCGCGCGGCGCGCCTGAAGCAGGCGATCGAGTGGCTCGCCGAGGGGAAGGTGCGGAACTGGAAGTACCGGGGGAAGTAGCGGCGGCCGGCGCGTCACGGAATCCTGGGCGGCGATCCCGATTGCTGTAGGCTGAATGGCAGCCCCCGGAAAGGAGCGCACGCATGCGCACGTTCGATGTCGTCGTAGAGCGGGATCCGCAGACACGGGTTTTCGTCGGCTCGGTTCCGGGGTGGCCCGGCGCTCACAGCCAGGGGGAAACTCTCGAGGAGCTGCGGTCAAACCTCGCCGAAGTGATCACCATGCTGCTCGAGGATGGTGAGCCCCACCTCGAGTCAGAGTTCATCGGCGTCCAACAGGTCCGGGTCGCGTAGCGAGTGGGCGCGATCCCGGTGCTCAGGCCCCGGGAAGTGGTGAGGATGCTCGAGAGACTCGGATTCTTCGAGGTTCGCCAGCGTGGAAGTCACCGGCAATATCGCCATGCGGACGGGTGAGGAACGACGGTGCCCATGCACGGCGGCAAGGATCTCTCCCCGATCCTGCTTCGCAAGATTGCGCGTGACATCGGACTCACGGTCGAAGAGTTTCTCGATTCGACGAAGTCCTGAAGAGACTCTTGATCTAGTCGTCTCCGATCGGCCGGCGGCGGTTCTCCTTCACGGAGGATCGCCGTTTCTTCGTCTGCGCCCGCACGCGCTTCGACGCAAGAGTCGGCCGCGTCGGCGTGCGGGGCGCCGGCCGATCGAGCGCGCGATCCAGCAACTCGGCCAGGCGAGCCAGCGCGGCGCGGCGATTCTGCAACTGGCTGCGCTCGCGGGCCGAGACGACGCGCAGCGTGCCGTCGGTAGTGAGACGTGTCGCCAGCGCCTCGGCCAGGAGCGCACGCTGGCGCGGTGCGAACGCGCGCGAACTCAAGGGCGCGAACCGCAGTTCGACGCGCGTCGAGGTCTTGTTGGCGTGCTGGCCGCCGGGGCCGCCCGAGGGGTCGGCGCGGAACTCGATCTCCTCGAGGGGGACGGCGACGCCGGGGCGCACGATCAGGCGACCGGCGTCGTCGATGCGGCCCGGTGCGCTCACGGAACTCTCACAGCGAGTCGATGCGGACCACGGTGACGATCGTGCCCCACTGCCGGATCGACATGGCGCCCTCGACCTTGCGCAGGTCGAAGCGCACGCGCAGGCCGTCGCGCCGGTAGCGCGGGTCGAGTTCGCCCGGGTCGTACCGGGACGAGTCGTCGGCGACGATGCCGTAGAAGCCGCCCTCGAGATCCAGATACTGCACGGTGCCGCTGCCGGTGATCAGGGTCGGGTCGCCGGGCGTGGGCGTTGCGGCGTTCGGGCGATTGGTCGGCGTCTCGGACGGCGCGGGTGCGGGGGACGACGCGCCGCCGTCGCGGCTCGCGCTCCCACAGCCGCCGGCGCCGGAAACCGCGAGGCCAGCAAGCGCCAGGGCGAGGAACAGCGGAAGGCTTTTCATGCGGGCGATGCTAGCACAGCCCCGCGATGCTTGACCGCGAGTTGACCGGCGAGGCCGACCGTCGCGCCGTACCATCGAACGCCATGAACCCATACCTGCTGGTCCTCGCCGCCGTCGCCGCCACGTCGTTCACCGCCGCCGACCTTCCGGGCACGTGGTCCGGGATGGCGGTCCACGATGCCGACTCGACGCTCATCGCGTTCGAGTTCTCACCGGTCGCCGAGGGGCGCACGCGCATCAAGGCGAGTATTCCGTCGATCTACATCGATCGCGTGACGTTCGGCGACGTGCGGGCGGTGGTGCGGGGTGACAGCGTCGCGCTGGGGCCGTTCCACTTCGTGCACCACGCGGCGGACGGTTCGTTGCGCGGCATCATCCCCGCGGACCTGTTGCCGGTGTACGAAGTCCCGCTCGTGCTGCGGAAGGTCGACGCCATGCCGACCGTCGCCCTGCCCGTGTTCACCGCGTCGGCGCCGACACCGGCCTGGACGTTCCGCGGCGACACGACGTTCTGGGCGGGGGCGACGTGCGCCAACGGGCTCGTCTATGCGGGCGACGACGGCGGCGTCCTGCACGCGCTCGAGGCGAAGACCGGCGCCGAGCGCTGGACCTACCGCGCCGCAGGCGCCATTCGTGGACGGGCGCTCGTCCACGGCGACGACCTGTATTTCGCGGCGGATGATGGGCGAGTGCGGAAGCTCGACGCGCGCACCGGCGCCCTCCGCTGGGAGGTGCGCGCCGAATCGACGGTCGTTCGCCTCCCGATCGACGACGAGCGGACGATCTGGGATCGCTTCGGCGCCGACCCTGTGTTGGCCGAAGGCCGGCTTTACGTGGGCACGCACGACGGGCGCCTGCTGGCGCTCGACCCCCGCGATGGAAAGCCGAAGTGGCAGTTCGCGACCGGTGGCCCGGTGCTCGCGGCTCCCCGCGTCGACGGTTCGACCGCGTGGTTCGGCAGCTATGACGGCAAAGTCTATGCGCTCGAGGCCGCGTCGGGCGCGCTCCGATGGAGCTTTGACACGATGGCGCCCGTGGTTTCGACGCCGGCCCTGTCGGGTGACCGCGTGATCGTCGGCAGCCGTAGCTACGACCTGTTCGCGCTCGATGCCGCGCGCGGCAGGCAGCTGTGGAGGCGCTACTCGTGGTTCTCGTGGGTTGAATCGTCGCCGGCCGTCGTCGACGGGATCGCCTACGTCGGCTCGTCCGACGCCTCGGCGGTGCACGCCTACGACGTGCGCGACGGCCGGCTCGCCTGGAAGACGCCGGTGCGCGGCTGGGCGTGGGGCGCACCGACCGTGGTCGGGGATCGCGTGTACATCGGAACGGTAGGGAGCGCTTCGACCGAAGGGCGGCAGGTGGGGGCGATGAATGTGCTCGACCGGCGCGACGGACGGCTGATCGCACGACTGCCCGCCCTCGCGACGGAGAGCGGGCAGTTCGGGTTTGCAGGGGCGGCGGCGCTCGGTGAGGGCCTCGTGTTCTTCCCGGGCCTCGACGGGACGATCGTCGCGCTTCCGCAGTAGGAGCTAGTTCGTGCCGGCGTCCCCGGAATCCGGACGGCGCCGGGGACCGCGCGCGCGCGGCCGCTTCTTCGCGGTCGGGCCGGGATCCGGCTCCGACACGCCGGTGGCGGTCGCATCGCTCGCGGGACCGGTCGAACGCGCTGCGCTCGCCGACGGGCGCGCGGGCGGCGTCTGCGGCGCCGGAGTCGGAGCGGCAGGCGTCGAACTCCCGGCGACCGTCTCCGGTTCCGTGTTCGAGCCCGCGGCCGTCTCCGATCGACGCCGCGACGTCACGCCGATCTTCGGGAGCGCGAAGCGGAACGACGGGGTGATCTGCTGGATCTCGCCGACCAGCCGCTTGACGTTCTCCTCGATCTCCACCGACGGCGCGTGCTGCCATTGCGTGTAGAGCTCGAGCAACTGGTCCTGCTTCGCCTTGAGCACCTCCTGGCGCGCGGACTCGTCGACCGAGCGCTCGAGGTGATAGACCTCGCCGTCGCTGAAGCGCTGCGCCAGGTCGAGATACTCCCCGCGCATGTGCGACAGGATCTTGATGTACTTGTCGAATCCCACCGACAGCTTCTCGAGCACTTCCGACACGCCCTGGTTGCGGCGGTGGATCTGCTGCGAGTAGGTGTAGGCGAAGTGGTAATACGTCTTGCCGCGACCGATGTAGGCCTCTTCGGCGGGGGCGACCCTCGTCCGCGTTCCGGGGTCGGGCGCGATCGGGTTGTCGAAGATGCCGATCGAGACGAGCAGGAAGTCGGCGTTCGTCTTGTAGATGGCGTACTTCAGGCGCGCGTCCGAGGAGGAAGCCAGGCGCTTGAACACGTCGGCGTCGTACTTCGACAGGTACTTCTTCGACTGCTCCACGTAGTCGGGATTGATGAACGAGTGGAGCAGGTGCGCGAGGTAGACGTTGACGTCCTCGTCGTAGAAGTCCTGATTCGAGACCAGACCCGTCTCCATTCGAGAATAGAGGAGGCAGTTGATCATGAAGTAGTACGTGGGCTGGAGATTGCGACCTGTTTCCTTCAGGTCCACGTAGCTTCTCGGATTCATCGACGCCTCCCTCGCCACGGTCGCGGGCGCCTCGACGGCGCTGCGAGCCCGGGCCCGTCCCGGGAAAGTGCACGTCGCGTGCCACGCGGCCCGAAATGACCGATTGGGTGCGCGAATGCCGCGATCGACGAACCGCAGGTCCAAGAACTGCGCCATGGTTTACGCACACGGCCCCCGCGCGGGGCGCGGGTGATCACAGCCGTGGTGCGATCGCGTCAGGGCCCCCAGGCGCTGGGGGAAAGCACCCCCGCGCGACAGGGCTTCGGCGTACACTGCACGCATTCTTGACCGGACGCGCCGGTTGCAATTTGCCCGGCGGCACCCGCGTGTCGTGCAGAAACCGGCCGACACGATCGTGATCTCCCGCTTCCTGCTCGGGTTTGCGCGCATGAGCTCTCGGCCGTCGCTGAACGACAAGTTCGCTCTCGGACTCGTGCTGCCGCTCGCAGCCGGGGCCGCCATCGCCTCCTTCCTGCCCTGGCCCGACTGGCGCTGGGTGGCGTTCGCCGTGGTCGGGGCGCTCGTCGCGCTGGCCGTGTGGTTCTGGCTGCGTCGCACCGTTGTCGCCCCCCTCGGATTGCTCGCCGATGCGCTCGTTGCCGGCCGCGCGGTCGACGCGCGCGACGTTCCCGCGGCGGACGGCCCGCAGGAGATCGTCGCGCTCGCCGATTCGGTGCAGGAGGTGCTGCGCCACCGCCGGAAGTTCGAACTCGAAGCCGAGGAACTCGCCGCCCTCCGCGCCTGCCTGGCGCGCCTCGCCGCCGACGTCTCCGCCTGGTCCGAGCGCGACGATCCACGCGCGCTCGATGGCGGCGCAGGCGCGGACGACCTTGACGCCATTCCGGAGCCTGCGCGGGCGCTCGTCGGCGGGCTGCGCGATGCGGCGCGCCACCTCGAAGCGCGCGCCGGCGAGGCGCGAACCGTCACGGGCCTCGTGCGCGAGACGATCGACGAAGCGCGCGCGCGCGGCGATGGAGTGACCGGGGGCGCCGAGCGACAGTTCGTCGAGGCCACATCCCTGCTCACCGTCCTGCGCGAACTGCGGCGCTGGGCCGGCGAACTGGCGCCGACACTCGACGCGCTGCGGACTGCGGCCGCGGCGCGGGTCGGCGACGACGGGGCCGGGGGAGCGCGCTGGTCCCACCTGCTCGCCGAGGCGCTCGAAGGCAACGCGCGTCCGCTGGCCACGGCCGAGCGCGCGGTTCAACGCCTGGCCACGTCGGCCGAGGACGTGCTGTTCCTCGGCGCGGCGGCGCGGCTGGCGCGCATCGAGGCGGCGGCCGCGGCGCTCTCGGGCGTGCCGGAGGCGGCACCGTTCGTCGACTCGCTCGACACCTTCGCCCGGGATACGGCCGCGCTGCGCGATCGGATGGGTGAACTGGAACGCGCGACGCGCGACGACCTGGTGGCGGCGCGCGAGGAGCTCGGCGGACTGCGTGTCCGGCTCACCGATGCGGCGCACGAGCTGGCGCATGTCGCCGAGCATCCGGGGCTCGCGGGTGCGCCGGTCGTGCCGCGCGGCGTCGATCCGGCCGCGGCGGCGCGACGAGCCCTCGACCGCGTGCACGAGATGGTGGCCGAGGCGCTGGCGCGCGGCGAGAAGCTCGTGCAGCAGGCCGAGCGCACTTCCTCCGAGGCATTGCGCGCCGGCGACGGGGTGCGCGTCGCGCTCGACGAACTGGATGGGTACCGGGCGCGCCTCGTCGCGACGGCGCCCGAGGCCGGGCTTCCCGCGGTGGAGTCGGACTCCGCACGGGAGACGGACGCCGCGCCCGACGGCGGCGCGCCCCCGATGCGCGTGCTCGGACCGGCCGACGTCCTCGACGACGAGGACGAGGTCGGTTTCCGTGGTTAGCATGTCCGGTACGAGGGTCGAGGATGCGCGCTTCGCGGGCGCGCTGGCGCGCCTGCTGCGCTGGGAGGCGAAGCTCCTGGCTCGCGACGAGCACGACGGCGCCTCGCGCGCCGCCGCGCTGCGCGGCCTCGAATGGGCGGCCGACTTCGCGCGGGCGCTCGACGCCGAGACGTGCGCGACGTGGCTCGATGCATTGCGCGAGCGCGGCGCGGAACGGCCGGGGCGCACCCCTCGCGTGTGGCGCGTGCTCGGGGCACCGGTCTGCCTCGAGCTCGCGGAGCGCCTGGATGCGGAAAAGGTGCTCGCCCCGCTGCTGCCCGAGGCGCGCGGCTGGCGCGGGATGGCGACCGCCGTGCGCGCCTACGACGAGCCCATGGATGCGCCGCCGCAGGCGGCGCACGCCGTTCCCGAGGCGCCCGCAGCGCCCCCGCTGCCTGCTGCCGAGGCGCCCGCGGGCGTCGATCTCGCATCCCCGCCATTCCGCTTCGGTGATCGCGTCCAGATTCCCGCCGACACGCGTGTGCCGGGCGAGCCGATTCCGTTGCGCGCGCTGTTCGCCGCGCTCGCCGAGTGGAGTGGTCCCTACGGAGCGCGGACGATCGTGCGCGGCGGCCGGGTCGAACTCTCGGGTGCGCGGCCGAGCGAGCACGCCGAGCCGGGACGGATCGCCGACTCGGTGCTCGAGTCGCTGCGGCTCCTCCACCTCGCTGCGGCGCGTGTGGCCGCACCGCTCGTGGTCGACGATCCGAGCGAGGGAGCGGTGCGCTGGTCGGTCCGGCTGCCCGCGGCCGACGACCCCCGCCACCTGTTCGCGGAAGCCGCGGGGCGAAAGATCGCGCTGCCGTGGCACGCGGTGGTCGCCTACGGACTGGGCGAGGGCGGGCGACCGCACGTCGTGCTCGGCCGCGGCCTCGAGCGCATCGCGGTCGGGCTCGACTGGCTGCACGGACTGGGCGGTGGACGCCGGATCGAGGAGAGTGACGTCGACGCCGGGGCCGTCGCGCCTTTCGCCACGCCGGCGCTCGTGCTCCTCCCGGGGACCGTGGTCTCGGACGAGGGCGAGCGCTACGCCGAGGTCGCGCTCCAGCCACTCGTCCTCGAGCCGCCGCCCGTGCCGCCGCCGCCGCCAGCCGCGCCGCTCGCTCCCCCGGAAGCGGTGCAGAACCCGGCCCCGCCGGCCGATATCTCCCGGGAAGCCGTGGCCCCGTGGCGAGCCCTCGTGGCCGACGATTCGTTCACCGCGCGGGTCTTCCTGCGTCGGCTGCTGGCGATGCGCGGCCTCGTCGTGGACGAGGCCGAGAACGGGGAAGAGGCGCGCGCCGCGCTGCGGGCTGCGCGCTACGACCTGGTTTTTCTCGACGCCGACATGCCGGGCGGAGGCGCGCTTACGATTGCGCCCGCGATCGACGCGGCCGACCGGGATCGTGTCGTCGTGCTGGTGCGTGACGAGGCCGAGCGTTCCGCGGCGTTCGCCGCGGGATTTGCGCAGGCGCTGTACAAACCGTTCGCCGAAGACGAAGTCGCGGCCGCCCTGGCGGCGCTCGCGGAGGTTTCTCGTCCCGGCGCGTGATCGCTCGCCGGGAGAACCCATCGTGTCCGAACCGACGCCGCCGCGCTCCGACCGCTACGATCGCCTCGACGCCCGCGGCATGAACGGCGCGACCATCCTTGTGGTCGAGGACGACCCGCGCGTCGTCGAACTCCTGCACATCGCGCTCGGCGCACACGGATTCCGCGTGATCTCGGCGCTCGATGGTGACGAGGGCTGGCGCATGCTCAACGACGAGACGCCGGACCTCGTGATCCTCGACGTGCGCCTGCCGCGCCGCTCGGGCCTCGACCTGGTCGAGGCCATCCGTCGCGAGCCGGCGATCGCCCACCTGCCGGTGATCATGGTCAGCGCGCTCGCCGAAACCGAGTCGCGACTGGCCGGGCTGTCGCGCGGCGCCGACGACTACCTGGCGAAGCCGTTCTCGCCGAAGGAACTCGTCGCCCGCGTGCGCCGCATGCTCGCGCGCGCCGAGGAGACGCGCACCCTGCTGCGCCGCAACCAGGAGTTGCTCGCCGAGGTGGAGCGCTCGCGCGGCGACCTGCGCCGCCTGAACCAGGACCTGCGTCGCGAGTTCTGGGTGAAGGACGCCTTCCTCGCCCTGTCGCAGGAGCTGGCCAACGCGCGCCGCGTCGAGGACGTCGCCGCAACGCTCATGTTCTCGCTCACCGCGCAGCTGGGCGTGCGGGTCGGTGTCGTCCTCGTGGCGCAGGCCGGTGCGGCCGATGCGCCGCTGCGGGCCATCGAGACGCGCGGCTTTGCCCATGACGCGTTCCACGGCCTCGAACTCGCCGCCGACGGCGAGCTGGCGCGCATCGTCTCGGGGCTGGCGCGACCGGTGCGGCGTGGCGAGCTGGAACGCTTCAACGAACTCGAGATCGAACGCCGGCCGCTCATCGCCGCCGGCGTCGCGCTGCTCGTTCCGCTGGTCACGCGCGGACGGCTGGTCGGCGCGGTGCTCCTGCCCGAGAAGTCCGACGGCAGCACGTTCGGCGCGGCCGAGCTCGAGGTCGCCGAGGTGCTCGCGGCGGCCGGGGCGACGGCGCTCGACAACACGCGGCTCTACCGCCAGGCCGAGCAGACCTACCTGCGCGCGATGCAGGCGCTCCTGCCCGCGATCGAGTCGCTCGATCCCGTGACCGGGGGCCGCGCCCGCGGCATGTCGGACGCCGCGGCATCGCTGGCGCGTGAGCTGGGACTCGAGACCGCGGCGATCGACGCGGTGCGCGTCGATGCACTGACCCTCGTGCTCACCGGCGGGGGAGCGGGCGGGGACACGCCGCCGCCGGGGCGCAGCGCGCTTGAACTCGAGATTCTCGTGGTGGTGGAATCGTACTTCGATTATCTCGCGGGCGCAGCGCCGGGACGCCCGGCGCCCGACGACGTGCGTCGCTGGTTCGAGCAGGGAGGCTCGGGGCGTGGTTACGACCGCCAGGTCACCGAGGCTCTCGACGAGCTTCTGCGCCGCGGCGATCCCGCGATCGGGATCGCGGCCTGACCTCTCCGTTCCCCTCGGAGCGCAAACGCCCTAGACTTGGAGCCCGCCTCCGCAACGTCTTCCGGGCGGATTGGAGGAACGCCATGTCCCGCATTCGAATCTCGAGCCTCGCCGCGATCGTCGTCGTGCTGCTCTCCCCCGCCGCCGACGCGGTCCCCGTCGACGGGACGCTCGATCCCGACTACGGCCAGGCCCGCATCACGCAGTCGATCCAGACCGGGCTCTCGGCCGGGCAGATCACCGGCGACAACAACCGGGGGGAGCTCGACTTCGCGAACGGCTCCGAACTCGACGCGGGCCACGCCTACATCGCCGAGGACACGCTGCACCTGTTCCTCGCCGGCAACCTCGCGCTCGTGCTCAATCAGAACCAGAACGGAACCATCCGCCACGTTCTCGAGATCTTCCTCGACACGGCGCCCGGCGGTCAGAACACGCTGAACGGAAACGGCGCGGGCGACGTGATGAACGGACTCGGCTTCGACCCCGGGTTCGCGGCCGACTACCGCCTGCAGTTCGAGGGAGACGACAACGGCTTCTCCGGGCCGCGGGACTGGACCGCGCGACTCCAGGCGCTACCGTTCAACGGGGGCGGAACGCTCGTGACGCTCGGTCGCGCTCCGGCCGGTGGACCCGGCACGCTGATCGGCGGCACGAACCCCAACGGCATCCGTGCGTCGATCGACAACCGCAACGTCGGCGGCGTCACGCTGGGTTGCGCCGACGCGATCGGCGACGGGGTGACGAGGGGCATCGAGTGGGAGATTCCGCTGGCGGCGATCGGGAGTCCCCAGGGATGCATCCGCATCACGGCGATGGTGCGCTCCGCGGTCGCGTTGTCGAACCAGGTGCTCGCGCCGCTTCCCATCGGGACCTGTCCGCCGGGACAGCCCCAGTTCGTGAACTTCGCGAGTCATGCCGGGGACCAGTTCTTCACCGTGTGCCCCGGTGCGACCGGCGTGCCCGGCGGGCCGGGCGCGGCAACGGGGCTTGCGCTCTCGGCCGCGAATCCACTGCGCGGGGACCGGCTGCGGGTGACGTGCGCTCTGGTGGGCTCCGGATCGGCGCGGCTCACGCTCGTCGATGCGGCGGGCCGCGTTTGGCGGGACGTGCGCGTCGAGGGGGCGGCGGGGCGATCGACGGTGGCGGATCTCTCGGCAGGCCGGGTGCTCGCGCCGGGTGTCTACTGGCTGCGCCTGGCGCAGGGCAGCGCGGTCGCGACGCGGGCGGTCACGGTCGTGGCGCCGTAGGCGCCAGGTCGCCGCGCACGAGAACCCACGGCCCTGCGCGGGCGATGACTTCCGTCCGCGGCGCGCCGTCGCGCACCTCCACCCATCCCTCGCGGGTGAGGAGCGCGAACTCCCCGGCCGCCAGTTTCTCGCGCACGCGCGCCGGATCCTCCACCGGCTCGCTGAGCCCGCGATCCGAGTAGAACAGGAACTGGTTGTTCGTCCCCCAGTAGTCCTGGTCGAGATTCCACACGGTCGCGCCCGCCGGCACGCGCTCCTTCGCCACGCGCGCGATCGCGGTCAGCTCGGGCTTTCGCGAAAGCCCCGTGCGCACCGGCGTCCAGTTGAGCACCGCTGCGAGCACGGCGAGGAACGCGAACCCGCCGGCGATCGTGCGTGCGCGCGCCGCATCGGTGCGGATCCAGGCTGTCACGGCGCGCGCCGAGAACAGGGCGAGGCAGGGGAACGCGCTCATCACGTACCAGAGCTTCTTCTCGGTCGCGAGCGACATCGTCCCCACCACCACCGCGAACCACAGGAACAGG
The DNA here is from genome assembly GCA_031413115.1 of Candidatus Eiseniibacteriota bacterium. Taxonomy (GTDB): domain Bacteria; phylum Eisenbacteria; class RBG-16-71-46; order RBG-16-71-46; family DASYSL01; genus JANPEF01. Next base: position 15,981 of record JANOEH010000142.1, read on the forward strand.
AGCAGGGCGACGTCGCGTCGCAGGCCCGGGCCGCGCAGCGCATCGCGCGCGGAGAGCCAGGCCCCGGCGAAAGCCACGGGTAGCCAAGGCCAGTACGTGCGCGCCAGCTCGATCACGTATCCAAAGTACGAGGCGAACGACTTCTTCTCGGGCGCGAGCACGAACGCGCGCTCCCACAGGAGCCATCGCACGTGTTCGGCGAAGAAACGATCGGGCGCGATGATCGCCTGGGTCACGTACCACGGCAGGAAGGTGAGGACGCAGACCAGCGTCGCGAGCCACGGCCCCGGCTCGCGCAGCGCGCGCGGGCCGCGGTTGCGCGGAGCACGCGGACTTCCGGTGAGCAGGAGATGCAGCACGATGACGACCAGCGGGAACAGCCCGAGCACGCTCTTGGTCAGCACGCCGCAGCCGGCCATGAGGCCGATCCAGGCCCAGTCGCGCAGCCGTCCCTCGGCCCGCCACGCCAGGTAGCGATCGATCGCGACGAGGAACAGCAGGGTGAGGAAGACGTCGAACATCGCGTGCCGCGCGTACTTGAGGAAGTACTGCGTGGTCAGCAGCACGAACGCCGTGGTCCACGCGGTGAACGGGTCGGCGCCGAGCTTCAGCGCGACGCGGCGCACGAACCACACGGCGGCGACACCCGAGACCGCGGAGAAGAGGATCGCCGCCCAGTCGGTCACGCCGAAGACGCTGAACGAGAGCGCCATGAGCCAGAGGAACAGCGGCGCGTTGTCGAAGCGCGGCACGCCGCCAAAGTGCGGCGTCAGCCAGTGGCCGCCCTGCACCATCTCCTTCGCCTTCTGCGCGTAGTAGCAGTCGTCGAAGTTCGCGAGGTGCGTCTCGCCCAGGTGGGCGAAGAGGATCGCCGTGGCCAGCAGGAGGAACGCGGGGCCGTGCAGCGCCGGGCGCGCGGCGAGGGCACGGAGCGCCTCAGCCGCGCGGCGCACGGGGCGGCGCGAAGATCGGCGAGCGGGCCAGGCCGGTGCGCGCCAGGAAGAACGTGGCCACGGTGGCCAGCGTCTCGAGGCCGTAGCGCACGCTGCGCATGAAGTTGATCGACGACGCCTCGGGCATGTAGCGCACCGGGACGGGCACCTCGCCCAGCTTGTAGCCGTGCTCGATCGCGGAGACGAGAAACTGCGAGTCGAACACGAAGTCGTCGGAGAACGCGCGATAGGGCAGCGTCTCGAGAACCTCGCGACGGTAGGCGCGGAAGCCGGTGTGGAACTCGGACAGGTTCTGTCCGAGCATCACGTTCTCGCAGAACGTGAGGAAGCGGTTGCCCAGATACTTGTAAAGCGGCATCCCCGCCTCGAGGCACTCGCGGCGCGTGCGCACGCGCGAGCCCAGCATCACGTCGTACATGCCGAGCTTGAGCGGCAGGACGAGCATGGGGATCAGCCGCGGGTCGTACTGGTAGTCGGGATGGAGCATGACCACGATGTCGGCGCCCCTGGCCAGCGCCTCGTCGTAGCAGGTCTTCTGGTTGCCCCCGTAGCCCCTGTTGACGGCGTGCTCGAGCACGCGGATCCCCAGCGTCTTCGCCACCGCGATGGTGTCGTCCCTGCTCGAGTCGTCGACCAGGATCGACTCGTGCACCCAGTCGGGCGGGATCTCGGCGTACGTCTTCTCCAGCGTCCGCGCCGCGTTGTACGCCGGCAGGACGACGATGACGCGCGGCGCCGCGGCGGTGCCGGGCGCCGCGGGCGCCGCGATCAACGCGCGGTGTCCGGCTTCGCGCTCGGGAACTCGACGCGCGGCACCTGCTTCTGCTCGGCGCTCACAGCGTAGAACGGCTCTTCCTTGTAGCCGAACATGCCCGCGAACAGGTTGGTCGGGAAGCGCTTGACCATCACGTTGTACTCGCCGACCACCTCGTTGTACCGCGTGCGCGAGACCGACAGGCGGTTCTCGGTGCCGGCCAGCTCGTCCTGCAGGCGCAGGTAGTTCTCCTGCGACTTGAGTTGCGGATAGTTCTCGATGACGACGAGCAGGCGCCCGATCGCCGAGTCCATCGCGCCGCCCGCCGCGATCTTCTGGTCGGTGCTCTTGGCGCCGGCCATCTGCGCGCGAGCGTCGGCGATCTGCCCGAAGACGATCTGCTCCTGGGCGGCGACGCCCTTGACCGTCTCGACCAGGTTGGGGATCAGGTCGTTGCGGCGGAGCAGCAGGTTGTCGACCTCGGCGAAGCTCTTCTGCACCTCGGTCTTCTTGGTCACGAGATTGTTGTAGTTCGACACCACCCAGCCGCCGACGGCCAGCACCAGCACCGCGATCACCGCGACAATGACGAGTCCACCCTTCATCGACCACCCTCCTGGTTTGCGTCCACTCCTGAAACTACCAACTACCCGACGCGCCGCCGCCACCCGAGGCGCCGCCGCCGAAACCACCGAATCCACCGCCCGAGGAGCCGCCGCCGAAGCCGCCGCCTCCGCTGCTGCCGCCACTCCATCCGCCGCCGCCGAACCCGCCTCCGCCCCAGCCACCCAGGGTGAAGATGTCGGGGCCGCGCCGTCGGCCACCCCCGCGCCTGCCCCCGCCAACGATGCGCGACATCACGAGGTAGGCGATGAAGGCGAAGAACAGGATCGTGACGACGGTGACGCGGCCGGACTCCGCGGGCGGCGGAGCCGGGCTGTCATCGGGCAGGGGCGGGGGGAGCCCCTTGTCCTCGGCGACGTAGCGCGCGGCCTCGACCAGACCGGAGAGCAGTCCGTCGCCGAAGTGGCCATCGCGGAGCGCCGGGCGAATCTGCTCGCGGATGATGCCGCCGACGCGGCCATCGGGCAAGCTGCCTTCGAGCCCGTAGCCCACCTCGAAGCGGACCTTGCGATCCTCCACCGCGACCAGCAGGAGCAGCCCCTCGTCCTGTTTTGCACCACCGATACCCCAGCGTTCGAACTGCTGGACGGCGTACTCCTCGATCGACTGCGGCTGCGTCGTCGAGACGGTGATGAGCGCGAACTGCACGCCGAGCTCGCGTTCGACCTTCACGAGGTAGCGCTCGATGCGGCCCTGCTCGCGCGCCTTGAGCACGCCGGCGTCGTCGGTGACGTAGGCCTGCGCACGGCCCAGGTCGGGCGCGGTCGTGTCGGCGGGAACGAGGCTGACTGGAGCGGCGTGCAGCGACCCCACGATCGTGCACAGCACGAGCGCGCCGAGAACGAGGAGCCGACGAAGCCGGGATTGGATGGTCACGACTTCAGCGCGGCGAATCGGCGTCCACCGCGCGGATCAAGTGATCGAGCGCGTCGAGATAGGCGCCGAAGCGACGGCGCGCGGTCGCCTCGTCGGGCGCCGCCCCGCGGCGGGCCGCGAACGGCGCGTCGAGCCCGTCAGCGTCGACGCCCCACGCGGCGGCGACTGTGCGGGCCAGCGCGTCGGGTTCGTCCGGATGCGGCTGCCCGCGCAGCGTCAGCAGGTGGCGGAACAGCGTGCCCGACGCGCCCGCAGCCCGAGCCGTGAGGGAGTGTGCGGTCCCGGGGGCACCTCCCGCGCGCAGGAACGCCTGGCGCAGGCCGATGAAACGGGAGCGCAGCTCGTACTCGCACTGGTGGCGCAGGTGGAGGAGTGGCACGTCGAGCCCCGCCAGGACGTCCGCGCCCGCAAGCAGACCGCGGCTCTCCCTCAGGTCGAGGAAGTCGATGGGGAACACGTCGGCCGAGCTGTCGAGGCTGTGACGGCTGAGCACGAGCGGCGTGAATCGATACGTGCCGGCCGATCGCTCGGTCGCCGGGGGGAGCGCGGCGCAGGCAGCGGCGATCGCCTCGAGCCGGGCGAACGGCAGGGCGCGGACGACGAGCAACAGGTTCACGTCGCTCGCGGCCCGATCGAAGCCCGGGCCGAGCGCGCTCCCGTAGACGTAGAACGCCTCGAGGTCGTCGCCACAGGCGGCAAGAAGGCCTGCGGCCCACGTACGGGCGGCGGCAGCGATGTCGTCAGGGACGGGGCGGGTCTGCGCGGTCGTCATGGAGTTCATGGGGGCGGAGCGTAGCAGGGGCCGGGGGGGATGCAAGCCCGCTCGTGGCGGGGCCGCAAGCCGCCCCGAGTGAACCACGTAAGAATCGATTTATCAACCGTTTACAGAGTTGCCTGGATTCCTTCTTGACCCCCTGCGCCGGGCTTCGTAGATTGCCGCCGAAGGGTGTTCCCGGAGGGGCGACGGATGTCGCCCCTTCGTTCGCCGACCGCTTGTGATTGTTTTCACGAGGTACCGGTGGCGACTCCGGATCCGGATCGAGAGAAGTTCAAGCAGGTCCGCATCTACGGGTTGCTCAGTGCCATCCCGGGCTTCCTCGTCGTGCCTCCCGTCGTCTGTGCGCTGGCGGGGATGTGGCTCGACAAGCGCTTCGGCACCGCACCGTGGCTCCTCCTCGTGTTCCTCATTCTTGGCTTCGGCTCCGGGGTCCGGCTGATCATGCGCACGCTGACGCGCGTGAATCAGATGCAGGAACACGACGAGTGACCGCCCGCGCCCACCGGCGCGGCGCCACGAAACCCGAACGAAAGGTCGATCCCCGGCGTATGGGCTTCGAATTTCTCGCCCGCACGATGCGTGCGACGGCGCTGACGGCGTGTGTGGCCGCCGTCCTCGCCGCTCTCCAGTTCGATGTCAACACCGGGCTCGCCGTGCTCCTCGGCGCGGCGTGGGCGTTGGCCAATTTCAAGCTCCTCGAGACGTTCGTCCGGGCGATCGGCCCCCGCACGCAGGTCGAGCCGCTGCGCGCGATGTTCGCGCTGCTGCTCAAGGGCCCGGTGCTCTACGGCGCCGGCTGGTGGTTGCTGACCAGCGGCCTGCCCGCCTGGGCGCTGCTGGTCGGCTTCGCGCTGCCCATGCTGGTCGTCACGTTGCACAGCCTGGGGACGGTGCTCGCACCCGCGCGCGGCGCGGCCGCGGCGATCGCGCTGATGGCGGGCCTCGCGCTCGCTCCGACGGCGTTCGCGGCTGATCCGCATGCGGCGGCCGATAGCACGCATGCAGCTACCGCCGAGCACAGCGAGGCGGGAGGCCATGGCGAGGCTGGTGCGCACGGTGAGGCCGGCGCGCATGCCGAAGAGCATGCGGCGCATCCTGAGCTGCCGAATTTCGTCACGTTCATTCGTTCGTACTACCAGGACCGGGGGCTGACGCCCCCGACATGGGTCAAGTTCCTCCATACTTGGGAGAACGTGGTCTTCTCGCTGATCGCGGCGCTCTTCCTGTGCCTGCTGTTCGGCCTCGGCGCGCGTCCGAAGAAGATGGTGCCGACCGGCCTGCAGAACCTGTCCGAGGCGCTGCTCGGCGGCCTCAGCGATTTCTTCCTCGGGATCCTCGGACCCGAGGGGAAGAAGTACGTGCCGTTCGTCGGCACGCTCTTCCTCTACATCGTGACCATGAACTGGATGGGACTCCTCCCGTTCATGAAGGCGCCCACGTCGAGCCTCAACACGACGCTGGCGCTCGCGCTCTGCGTCTTCGTGTACGTCCAGTACATCGGCATCTCGAAGAACGGGATCGGCGGCTACCTGTATCACTTCGCCGGCCAGCCGAAGGATGCGATCGGCTGGGGAACGGCGATCCTGTTGTTCCCGCTCGAGGTCATGGGGGAGCTCATCAAGCCACTTTCGCTCTCCTGCCGTCTCTTCGGGAACATCCTGAGCGAGGACATCCTGCTCGCGGTGCTGGTCGGTCTCGGCGTGACGATGCTGGCCGCCATGAACTCGCCGATCGGCATTCCGCTGCAGTTGCCGTTCCTCGTTCTCTCGACGTTGTTCGGTCTCATCCAGGGACTCGTGTTCTCGCTTCTGGCGTCGATCTACATCGTGATGATGTTGCCGCACGACGACCACGGGCACCACGAGGACCACGCGGGCGCGCAAGTCGCCCACCACTAGACCCACCAGGAGGAAACGATGGGTTTCGAGAATGCTTCGACCGCGCTCGGCTACTCCCTTCCGTTGGCCATCGGCATTGCGGCCCTCGGTTCGGGCATTGGCCTCGGCCTGACCGGCAAGGCGGGTCTCGACGCGATGGGCCGCCAGCCCGAAGCCGCGGCGAAGATCCAGACCGCCATGATCATCGGCCTCGCCTTCAGCGAAGCCCTCACGATCTACGCGCTCGTCACGATGTTCATTCTCTCGGCAAAGATCACGGGCTAGGCCGACGCGGACCCGCGCCGGCATCGTTCGCGGCGCGACCACGAAAGGGATCATGGGAAGCCTGATCGACATCAAACAGGTCCTGACGCAGATCGTCGGGTTCCTGATCTTCCTCTTCCTCATCCGCAAGTACGCCTGGGGGCCCGTCCTCCAGACGCTCGAGGATCGCAAGGCGAAGATCGCCGGCGATCTCGCCGAGGCGGAGCGGAAGAAGGCCGAGGCTGCGGAGTTGCGCAACCAGCTCGAGGTCG
>JANOEH010000143.1:0-39510 GCA_031413115.1 Candidatus Eiseniibacteriota bacterium
GGGCGCGCACCTTGGCCTTGGCCAGGTGCACTCCGGTCGCCACCGTTCCACCAACCACCAGACCCAGCAGCGTGGCGTGAAACGGCGAGAGCTGCACGAACATCGCCGCCGCCACGATGGTGCCGACCGCAGGCTTGACGATGGTCTGAACGGTGTCGAGGGCGTTGTCGACCAGCGGGATCTTGTCGGCCAGCGTCTCGGCCACGACGGCGACGGCGAACGTGATCAGTGCCATGTCGGTGGCGAGCCAGTGGTAGCCCTCCCCGATCTCGAAGCGGCCCACGCGCGCGGCGATGCCGAGGACGAGCAGCGGCAGGAAAGCGCGCATACCCGCGGTGGCGGCCAGCGCGATGCCGGCGGCCGCATACGTGATCATCACCCAGGTGTTCGAGAAGTCGACTTGCGACGGGTCCAACGCACCCTCCTGCTTCCGGGACGAAACGAGAGCGGGGGGCCCACTTGAGCGAGCCCCCCGGATCATCGCACGAACGCTGGTGCGCGTCAGCGGCCGCCGCGACCGCTCCCACCGCGGCTCGCGCCTGCATCGTCGGCCGCGTCACCGCGTCCGCCCGCAGCGCCGCGGTCCGGCGCCGGGACGCGCTCGTTGCGGGGCTCCTCCGCGCGGGCCGGGGCACGCTCGGCCGGCGGGGGCGGAGGCGTGGCCGCGGGCTCGCGCGCCCTCGGGGGCCCTGCGGCCGCCTGGGCGACGTTCACGTCCAGTTGAGCCTGCCACTCGCGGGCCCAGCGTTCGTTCTCCCTCGCGGCGAACGAGACGTTCTGCTCGCTCTGCCGCCGGGCCCATGCGGCGCCTTCCACCGCATTCGCCCGGTCCCGGGCGGCGCGCAGCGCGTTGAGGCGGGATCGTTGATCCGCGACTGCGCTCGTCGTGGTCCGCCAGCGACCGGTTTCACCCGGGGCGCGGAGTGCGAGCCCCTTCGACGGCTCGCCGGCCCGGATCTCGCGCGACGCCGGGATGCCGCGCGTCGCGCGATCAGCCAACGTGCGGCCGCTTTCGGATTCGCGGATCGCGGGCGGACCGGCCGGGTTGCGCACGCGCCCGGCGGCGCCGACGGCAAGCCGCTCGCCCGAGACGGCATCCGGTCGGCCACCCTTCGGCGGAACGATGCCGCCGCCACGGAAGCGCGGGCCGTGATCCCACACCGTGGGACCGTAGCCGGGCTGCACCGTGTAGCCGATCTCGGTCCAGTACGCCGGGTCGTAATACGTGTGGCAGTAGTAGGACGAGTACTCGTACCAGTTGTACGGGTAGGCGTAGTACTCGTCGTACTCGGGGCGCCAGCCATACGCGTAGTACGAGGGCCAGTACGAATACGCGAAGCCCGAGGACCAGAACGGATAGTAGTACGGGTCATCGTAGTAGTAGCGCGAGAGCGGCCCGTAGTAGTAGCCGAACGAGAAGACCAGGGGCGTGCCGTCGTCGCCGGCGCCCTCGCCCTCGCCCGGGCCGTAGTCCTGATCGAGCGACGAGCGGTAGCCGTTGCCGGTGTCGCCGCCGTCCGCCGGATCGCCGCCCAGGTTGCCGCCGCCCGAGATCCATGCCCTGCCGGCCTCGGGGTCGAGCATCGCGGCGATGACATGCTCGCTCACGCCGGCGACGCGCAGGTCCATCAGTTGCGAGCTGCTCAACTCGAAGGCGCGACCGTCATCGACGATGAGCTGCACGATCGTCAGCTCGGGGATGTCGCGTTCCGTGAGGACGAAGATGTCGTCGTAGTCGACCGCCCAGGCCGCCGAAGCGGCGAGGACGGTTGCGACCACGACCGAAAGTCCCATGCGCAGGATGGATCTCACGTTGTCCGCCTTTCCGTGACCGGGCCCCGTACGGGCGACCTTCCGAGCGAGGGGCGCGTCAGCGACCGCGACCGCCGTCGCCACCACCGTGCCCGCCGTCGCCACCACCATGGACGCTGCCGCCGCCGCCACCGCTCGGGGCGCTGCGTCCACCGCCACCGCCGCCACTGCTGCGGCCGCCGCGGGCGCTGCTGCGACCGCCACCGCTCAGAGCGCTGCGCGCGGTGCTGCCGCCGGAGTTGCCGCCGGAGTTGCCGCCGCCACGCGCCTGCGGCGTCGCGACCGACGAGCGTCCGCTCGAACGGCCGGTGGCGTACGGGGTCTGGGACAGGCGTCCACTTTCGCGGCCGCCGCGGAAGACTCGCGCCGGGGAGGACGATTCGCCCCGTGCGACACGACTGGCCGCCGCACCGCGTCCGCCCCGCACCACGCGGTCCGCGCTCTCGCGCAGGGTGCGCGGCTGGGAGGAGGAGCGTGCGACGCGATCACTGCCCGTGCTGCGGCTCGAGCTGCGCGTCGCGCTCGCCCTCGTCTCATCCGACACGTCGCTCGAGGAGCCGCGGATCACGCGATCGCTCGACGAGCGCGTCGACGGAGTGCGCGCTCCCGGCGCATCGACGCTGCGGCCGCTGCTGCTGCGGCCCTTGGTGCTGCGGCCGCTGCTCGAGCCATCCGCCATGCGCGCCGTGCGATCGGTCGCGGTGCGGCCGTTCTCGGCCTCGCGAATCGCCGGCGGTCCCGAGGGATTGCGCAGGCGACCGGTGCTGCCGCTGACCAGGCGCGTGCCCGTGGTCGAACCATCCGGCCGGCCGCCCTTGGGCGGAACGATGCCGCCGCCACGGAAGCGCGGGCCGTTGTCCCACACCGTGCGGCCATAGCCCGGCTGCACGGCGTACCCGTTGGACGACCAGTAGCCCGGGTCGTAGTACGAGTGGCAGTAGTAGGACGAGTACCCGTAGTAGTTGTAGGGATACGTGTAGTAGCAGCTGTAGGACGGACGCCACCAGTACGAGTAGTACGACGGCCAGTAGGAGTACGCGTAGCCTGCGGACCAGAACGGATAGTAGAACGGATCGTTGTAGTAGTAGTTCGACAGCGGTCCGTAGTAGTAGCCGAACGAGTAGACGAGCGCTGTGCTGCTGGCGCCCGCGCTGTATCCGCTGCTGTACGCCTGGTCGAGCGAAGACTGGTAGCCGCCGACGGAGGTCGTGCCGCCGACGGTTCCGCCGGCCAGCCAGGCCTTGCCGACCGCGGGATCGAGCATGGCGTCGATCACGACGTTGCTCACGCCGGCGGCGCGCAGGTCGGCCAGCTCGTCCTCGCTCAACTCGAATGCGCGGCCGTCATCGACGATGAGCTGCACGATCGTGCGCACGGAGACGTTGCGTTCGGTGAACTCGAAGATGTCGTCGTAGTCGACGGCCCAGGCCGTGGAGACGGCGAATGCCGTCGCGAGCACGACCGAAAGTCCCATGCGCAGGATGGATCTCACGACAACCGCCTTTCCGGGGCCGGGCCCCGTGTTGGCCGCTTGCCGAAGGCGGCCGGCCCGCGATTGCGGGCCCTTCAACCGTTGTGACAAGTCTACTCTCGCCCCGTCCCTACGGGCGGCCGATGTTTTCCCAGGTGTTCGAGTCCAGGTTGTAGAGCCAGCACGTCCCACCGCGGGTGACGATGAAGCCGAAGCCTTCCATGCGCACGACCTCGGAGACCACCACCGGCAATGGCAACACCTTGCGGGTCTCTCCGTCGAGTCGGAACGACTCGTCGATGGTCACCCACTGCCTGCGCTCGGGACGCCACTGGTACAGCTTGCCGTCGGACTTGAGCACCCCGCCGACGCCGTACGTGGCCACGATCGCCGATCCGGTCGAGGCCGCCTCGGCGGAACGACCCGCACCGGCGCCGCCCGACAGGGTGAACGCGACGACGAGGGCGAGTCCGGCCAGCGCGAGCCGGGCGATCGGGGCAAAACGGGGACGGATCATGGCGTCGAACCTCCGCTGGAAAGTGTCCGCAGCGGTCGAATGCAAGGGTTGGGCCGGATGGCACGTCTCCCAGGTTGGACGATCGACGGTGGTCGGCCGCGACGCAGAATTCCGCTGATTTGCCGACAATTCCGGGTAATCTAGCCTCGGGCGCGCGGCGAAGACCCCGAGCGCGCCAGGGGCGCGCTCGAATAGGTGTGCGATCCCTGCGACACCGGCATGGCGCGGCTACGACGCCGAGAGCGTCCTGGATCACGGCCCAACGGCACATTTCCTTGACATCACCAGGGAGGGGGGTCTAGCGTTCTTGTCGCAGTGGGCAGGGAGGTCTCCCTGGCACGGAGCTCCCCACCCGACCCTCAAGGTCCCGACGCTGCGCGGGGTCCGAGAGTTGAGGTCGCAGAGGCGATCGGCGAGCGAGGCGATCCCGAAACGATCTTTGGCCTCAGGGAAGGGGCTGCATGCGGCGCGCGATCGTCCGCCCAGGATGGTTCCTCCCGCGCGTCGCACCCCCGGTGTTTCATGCCGGTCTCCGCTACAACCAGCGCCGACTCCGGAAGTACAGGATCATCCCCAGTGCCGTCGCGACCATGAGGCCGACCGACGCATAGAAACCGTTGACCGTGTTCGCGCCGGGGAAGTGGACGTTCATCCCGTAGATGCTCGCGATCAGCGTCACCGGCACGATCACGACCGTGATCGCGGTGAGCACCTTCATCACCTCGTTGAGCTGGTTCGAGACCTGGCTCACGTAGATGTCGAGGATGGTGGCCAGTTCGTCGCGGAACGAGTCGAGCATCTCGCTGATGCGCGCCATGCGATCGAACACGTCGCGCAGGTAGGGGCGGATCTCGGGACGGATACCCGGGTACTCGTCGCGCGTCATGGCGAGAATCGTGTCGCGCTGCGGGCCGACGACGCGGCGGATCGCCGCGGTGCCACGCTTGAGCTGCAGGATCTCGGCGAGCAAGCGGCGGTTCGGGCGCTTGAGCACGCGCTCCTCGAGCGAATCGAGGTGGGTGTGCACCATCTCGATGATGGGCATGTAGTTGTCCACCATGACATCGAGGATGTAGTACAGCAGGTGGTCGGGCCCGCGCGACAGGAGATCCCCGCGACGCCCGAGCAGCGCGCGGGCATGCTCGACTCCGCGCGTGTCCTCCTCGTGATAGGTCACCAGGTAATTCTTCCCGATGAGGACGTCGAGCTCCTTGAGCACCGGCTCCTGCGCCGGGTCCTCCCAGCGCGCCGAGTGGAGCGCGATGTACAGGTAGTCACGGTAGTCGTCGACCTTCGGGTGGTTGATGTCGGTGACGCAGTCCTCGACCGCCATCGGGTGGAAGGTCAACGCGGGCGCGAGAGCCACGAAACCGGCCTCCCCCGTGTTCTGCAGGTCGATCCACAGGCGCGCCTCGGGATCGGCCAGGAGCGTGGAGAGTTCGGCGAGCGGGCGTTCTTCGGCATGGTCGCCACGGGCCACCATGAGCAGCGTGCGTGGCGTCGCGGGCGGGCGTTCGGTCTCAGGGTGCATGGCCCGCGACCTTACACCGCGCCCGTGCTAGGATGCGCCGGATTTCGACCGGCCGCTCCGACGTCCAGACCGCCGCGACACCCCCTCGTCCCCCCGGAACCCATCGACCCGATCGGAGGCCGCATGTCCACCGTGCTCGAACTCGACCCGCGCCTGTCGCCTGACGTCCGCGCCCTCGCCGACGAGGTCATCGCGCTGCGCCGTGACTTCCACCGCCACCCCGAGCTGCTGTTCGACCTGCCGTACACCAGCGGCAAGGTCGCCGACTACCTGAAAGGCCTCGGCCTCGAGGTCCGCACCGGCATCGGCGGCTCCGGCGTGGTCGCGCTCCTCAAGGGCGCCCAGCCCGGCCCGACCGTGCTCTACCGCGCCGACATGGACGCGCTGCCGCTGCTCGAGGAGACCGGCTATGCGTTTGCATCCGAGACCCGGGGGATGATGCACGCCTGCGGACACGACGGGCACACCGCGGTCGCGCTGGTCATGGCGCGCATCCTGACCGCGCGCAAGGAACGCCTGGGCGGCACGATCGCGTTCCTGTTCCAGCCGGCCGAGGAGGGCGGCGACGGCGCCGGCGCGATGATCGCCGATGGCGTGCTCGACTGGGTGAAACCCGACGCCTGCTACGCCATGCACCTCAACAACGACGATCCTGTCGGCGTCATCGGCGTGCGCGAAGGCGGCGTCTACGCGAGCTCGAACGAGTTCACGATCCGGCTGCACTCGAAGGGCGGGCACGGCGCCGCACCGCACCAGGCGAGCGATCTCGTCGTCGTCGCCTCGCACATCGTCCTCGCGCTGCAGACCGTGGTCAGCCGCTCGGTCGATCCGCTGGAGCCGGCGGTGATGACGATCGGCCTGCTCCATGCCGGCACGAAGTCGAACATCCTGCCGACCGAGGCCGCGCTCGACGGCACCGTCCGCACGTACGACCGCGCGCTCGCGCTGTTCATCTCCGAGCGGATCGAGGCGCTCGCGCGCGGGATCGCGACGGCGCATGGCGCGGGCATCGACTACGAGTTCAGGCCGAACTACCCGCCGACGATCAATGCGGGCCCGCCGACGGCGCTGGTCCATGACGTGGTAACACGCCTGCTCGGGCCCGCCGGCGTCTCGGCCTACCGCTGCATGGGCTCCGAGGACATGTCGCGCTTTCTCGAGAGGATTCCCGGCTGCTACTACATGGTGGGCACCGCGAACGCCGAGGGCGTCGAGACGTTCGCCCACCACTCGGGGAGCTTCAATCCCGACGAGCGAGCGCTCTCGCTCGGCGTCGAAGTCGGCGTGCGCGTGCTCGAGGCAGCGCTGGCCCGGCCGGATGGCGGAGCGAAGTGAGCGACGACAGCGGCGGTTCGCGGATCATCCTGCCCGGAGGCGTGAAGCCGGGCACGCTGCTGGGCCCCGACGGCCGGCCGATCGTGACGCGCCGCGACGAGGAGCCCGACGACGGCACGCCGAAGCTGCCGACCCATCCTCGCCTGCGCGCCATCGAAGTGCAGGAGGTCCGCGAGGGAGACCGCACGGTCGTCGTGCTCACCGACCCGTCGGGCGTGGCGCCGCGCGCGTTGGCGATCTCGCCGGAGGCGGTGCCGATTCTCTCCCTGTTCGACGGCTCGGTGGCGCTCGAGGACCTGATTGCGCTCGTCGACCAGCAGACGGGCGATCCCCGCGCCGGCGACCAGGTGCGCAAGCTCGTCGAGACGCTCGACACGCAGCTCCTGCTCGAGTCGCCGCGCTACTTCGCGGCGCGCGATGCGCTGTACGCCGAGTATCGCGCGCTGCCGGTGCGCCCGGCCGTGCTTGCCGGACTGTCGTACCCCGAGGACCCGGTCGAGCTGGGCGGCTTCCTGTCGCAACACGAGAAGGTCGCCGCCGAACGCGCCCTTGCCGAAGGCGTGACCATTCGCGCGTCCGGCGACACCGCCGCGCCGCGCGCCCTGGCCGCTCCACACATCGACCTGCAACGCGGCGGCCCGATGTTCGCCCGCGCGTGGAGCGCGTTCGCCGGACTGGATCCCGACCTGCTGCCCGACGTCGTGTTCGTCTTCGGCGTGGGTCACATGATGCTCGAGGAGCCGTTCGCGATCACCGCCAAGCCGTTCGCCACTCCGCTGGGCACGGTCGAGGTGGCCACGGACTCGGTGGAGCGCATCGTCGCCGCGACGAGCCCGGCCATTCTCGCCGAGGAAGTCGCGCACCGCGACGAGCACTCGATCGAGTTCCAGGCGCTGGCGCTGCGCCGCCACCTGCCCGCGCGTACGCCGAAGATCGTGCCGATCCTGTGCTCGGGCTTCCATGCGCTGGTGCGCTTCGAGCGTCGACCCGGCGACGAGCCGCACATCGCCGATGTGCTGGCCGCGATCGACGCCGAGTCCGCGCGCCTGGCGGCGGCGGGGCAGCGCGTGGCGTTCGTCGCGGGCGTGGACCTGTCGCACATGGGGGCGCGCTTCGGCGACGCGATCGATCTCGACGCCGAGACGCTGGGCGGGATCGAGCAGACGGATCGCGCCGCGATCGCGGCCGCACTCACCGGCGACGCCGAGGCGTGGTTCGACGCCATCGCCGCCCACGGCGACTCGACGCGCATCTGCGGGTTCGCGGCGATGTACGCGATGCTCCGCGTGGCGCGACCGGGCGCCGGGCGCCTGCTCGGCTACGAGCAGTCCGTCGAGCCCGGCGGCTCGGTCGTCACCTACGCGTCGCTGGTGTGGCCGTAGCGCGAACCCACGTGCAAGCGTCCTGGAGTTGGCGGATCTCCTGAGTTGGCGGATCTCCTTGACCGGGGGTGACGACAGGGTTACTCTCCCTACCCCTTCCGATTCATGTGGTCCAAGCAACCCTCGCCGTGGAGCCCTCCATGCAGACCCGTCCAATCGCCGGCTTCCTTCGACTCGCCCTATTCCTCTTCTTGGTGCTGCTCTCAAGCGGCCCCGTCTTCGCCGGTGAGGCCGCGGAGAACGCGCCGGGGGTTGCCTCGGGAACATTCTGGTCGACCGATCTCAACGCGAGCGGCGCGACCGGGCTGGCGGACCTGGCGATCTTCGTCTGCCACTACCTCCAGCTCTCGTGTCCGTGCCAGTACACCCGCTGCGCGCCCAGCCCACCCGCACCCTCCTGCAACTCGGGTTGCCCCCTCGTCTTCCCGCCCTGCGACTGCACGTCGGGCGTCCCAGCGTCCAAGTCCAACTTCGACTGTGACACCATTGTCGGGCTCGGGGACTTCGCCATCTTTGCCGAGGCCTACCTATCGACCACCCGCACGGGGAAGTGCAACTAGGCGGAGGGCAGCGACACTCAACTCGCCACCGCCGCCAGCACCTCGTCGACGTGGCCGTCGACCTTCACCTTGCGGAACGCAGCCTTCACCTTGCCGTCGGGTCCGATGACGAACGTCGAGCGTTCGATGCCCATGTACTTGCGGCCGTACATGGACTTCTCGACCCACACGCCGTACTTCTCGGCGATCGCGTGGTCGGCGTCGGACAGCAGCACAAAGGGCAGCCCGAACTTGGCGATGAACTTGTCGTGCGCCTTGAGCGAGTCGGGGCTGACGCCCAGCACCACGGCCTTCCTGCTGGTGAACTTCTTCACCGCGTCGCGGAACTCGCACGCCTCCTTCGTACAACCCGGCGTGTCGTCCTTGGGATAGAAGTACAGGACGACGCTCTTCCCGGCGGCGTTGAGTTCCGAAAGTGCGACGGTCTCCCCGTTCGAGCCCGGCAGCTTGAACGCAGGGGCCTTCTTGCCGACGTCTGCAGCCATGAATTCCTCCATACCGTGCGGGGGCGAGGCGGGAGCAACCTCAGTCTCGCAGGCTGGCGCACCCACGGCAAGTTCGCCGCCCCGCAGATCGGACAGGCAGACCATTGACGACCGGCGGCCCCCGGACGCAGACTCACCGCCCATGCGAAAGGGGGGCCGATGCGCCACGCTCGCCGCACTCCCGGTTCGCCTGCCGGCCCCCCCGCGGTCGTGCGCGCCACAGTTCTCGCCTCGCTCGCCTGCGGGGCGCTCTGCATTCTTGCGGGACGCGTCGCCGCATTCACGCCCGCGCGTGACTCGCGGGCTGACGCCGTCACCGACTCGATCCTCTCGCTTCATCCCGACGGCCGCACGGCGACGCTGTACACGCCCATCCTCCGTCCGGCAATGGACGAAGTGCTCTACCCGGTCATCCCGCACGCATTCGCGTTCGACGGCCGCGACAACGACGGCGACGGCCTCGTCGACCTGGCCGATCCGTCCGAGCTCGCGATCGGACTGCTCGACCTGCGGACGGTGGCCGCCCTGCACGGCAACCGGCGGCCCTTCCGCGTGACGATCCAGGACCAGGGGCTGCTGGGCGGCATCCGCTCGAATCGGGCGGATGCGGGGTGGCAGGCATGGGCGCTGCCGCAGTCGACGCGCGACGCGCTGCGCACGGCGGGCATCGCGCTCTCGCCCCGCTCGTTCGCCTGCGAGCCCGACGTCTCCGACTCCGGGGCGGTGGCTTACATCGTGAGCCCCGAGCGCTGGCTCACGGTCTCGGCCGGCCTGGCGGAGCGCATCCGCGTCGATGCGCAGAGGGTAGGATCGCGGCTGCGCGGCGGCACCATCCGTGCGCTTCACGAACAAGGTCTGCCGCTCACGCAGGATGTGTCGGCCCGCAACCTGGTGCGCCGGAGCATGGAGCCTCCCGACACGCTGATCGTGCTCGAGGGCGGCGTCCCGTGGAACGTGACCACGAGCTTCGTCGGCTATCCGCGGCCCGACGGCGGCCTCGACCTGTACAAGGACCTCGACACGATCGGGGTCGCCACCCCGGACCTGCACGACCGCCTCTACCACACGCTCCATGGCGCCGCCTCGCGGGCGAGCGAGCGGGGCCCGCGCACCCAGGGCGCCGTCACTTACGAGCTGCGCTACGAGCGCGCCGACGCGGCGCCGGCCGAGGCGGCGACGCTCATCCTCACCCGCCTCGGCGACCCGCCGGAACCGCGCGTCGGGTTCCGCGTGCGCGACGGGGCGCCGACCGGCGGCCACGAGATCAGCTACTGGTTCTACTTCCTGTACGACGTCGGCACCGGCGCGCACGTGCATGACGCCGAGCACGCCATCGCCTACACCGACGCCGTGGGTGACGTCGCGGCGTTTGCAGCCGACGCGCACGGCGACGCCGCGGCGGCGAACATCGTGCTGCGCGACCGCCGCGGCCAGGTCTCGTTCCAGCGGCCGCAGCACCTGCCCCAGCACATGCCGGTGCTGATCGAGCTGGGCAAGCACGCCCTGGCCCCGGACCGCAACGACGACGGCCGCTTCGACCTGGGGATGGATGCCAACTACGGGTACCGCTCCGCGTGGGGACAGCGCGACGTGGGGCCGGCGTTCGGGATCGACGAGCTGGGGCCGTTTCAGTCGTCGTTCTCGTTTCCGCGGCGCGACGACCGCAAGATCGTCGATCGCCTCGCGGCGCTGAACGGCGCGGCGGCGGCGGTCGCGCCGCCCGATCCGCACGTCGAGCCGCCGGGCAGCGGCACGTATCCGTGGGGCTTCGATCGCCGCGGCGTGTACTCGCTGTATCCATCGAGTGATTTCCAGGCGCTCGAGGACCTGCTGCGGGATCCGCAGGCGACGCGGGCCGAGGCACTGCAGTTCTTCCGGGTCCATCGCCACTGCTTCTGGGGCTCGCGGGCCGGGGACTACGCAATCCCGGACTCGCTCACGGAGCCGTCGTGGAACGCGCTCCGGGCGTGGCCGGCGAGGCCCGTCGTGCGCCGCGATTACTGGACGCACCCCTCGTACCTGCATCCCGAGCGCATCTTCAAGCCGTGGCTGTTCTCGCGGATCGTTTTCATCGTCGGGCTCGCGGAGAGTCCGCCGCACCAGATCATCCCGCTCGGGCTCCAGATCCCGGCCCCGCGCTCCCCGTTCGCCATCGAGGCGATCCGCCTCATGGTCGACCGCGATCTGCAGGACAACGCCTTCCGCGATATCCGGCTCATGTTCCCGAGCGGACGCGGATCGATGCGCTCCATCTCCGGCGGGATCGGTCGCGCGGGCAAGTTCAGCGACCCGCCGCGCTGGTTGTTCGCCCTCGAGTACTCGCCGGCGGCGGTTGCCGCGCCGCACGTGCTGATCGAGCACGTGCGCATCGCCCCGGTGGGCGGCGTGCGCACGGCGGTGGGCTCCGGGCCGTCCGACTGGCGCTTTCACGCGGCGATCCAGGTCGAGATTCCGCTGCTCGGCCCACCGGATCCGTTGCGTCCGCTTGCTCCCTAGGGCCGCCGCGGCATCACTTCGCGGCGGACACGCCCCCGCGCAGCGACACGACGATCATGCCCGCGAGGATGCATGCCATTCCGATCCCCGCGCGCAGGCCGAAGCGCTCGCCGAACAACGCCGCCGAAAACAGCGTCGCGAACACCGGCTCGAGCGCGAAGATGACCGCGACCTGGGTCGCCGGCACGGTGCGCTGCGCCCAGGTCTGGACGAGGTAGGCGAACGCCGTCGCCCCCAGGCCCATGCCGAGGATCTCGGCCCACGTGATCGCCGGCAGCGGGGCGAACAGGGGCGCCGGGGCCACGGCGATCGCGCCGGCACGGAAGAGCGCCCCGTCGAGCGGCAGCGTCGCCAGGGCCAGGACGCCGGCGCACGCGATCTGCGCGCCCGCCAGCGCCAGGGCCGGCGTGCGCGAGGCGAGATGCGCGGTCGCGACGAAGTGCGCCGCGAAGGCGACCGCGGTCGCGGTCGTCAGCGCCTCGCCCGGACCGAAGCCGAGGCTCCCGCCTGGCCACGTCAGCGCCAGCAATCCTGCGAAGGCGAGGCCCACGCCCGCCCATGCGGCCGGGCTCACACGATCGCGCAGGAACAGGACGGCGAGCACGGGCACGAAAGGCACCGACGTGGCGGTGATGAACGCCGAGATCGCGGGCGTGGTGAAGACCAGACCGGCGGTCTGGGTGGCGAACCCCAGGTAGAGCAGTGCGCCGAGCGCCGCACCGTCGCGCCACGTGCGCCCGCGCCGCAGCGCGGGGCGCTCGCGAACCAGTGCCAGCAGCAGCAGGACGCCGCCGCCGATCAGGAAGCGCAGCGTGATGAAACGCACGGGTGTGACGTGCGTCATCGCATCCTTCACCACGACGAACGTGGCACCGAAGATCAGGTTGACGAGGACGAGGGCGAACGTCGCCATCAGGATGCCCGTCAGTCGCCGGGCGGCGGGCGGCGGCGGCCGTGGTGCGGCGGCTCGCCCTGCGCCAGCGCAAACGACAGGCTCTCCAGCTCGATCGCCATGTTCACGGTGCGCAACGCCACGGTGGGGGGAACGAACAGCTTGCGCGGCGCGAAGTTGAGGATGCCGCGCAGGCCGACGCGCCCCATCAGGTCGGCGATCTGCTGCGCGTCCCTGGCGGGCGTGGCGATGACGCCGATGTCGACGCGACACTCCCGGCAAGTGCTCTCGAAGTCGCCCATCGGACGGATTTCGAGCTCGCCCAGCGCCTGGCCGATGCGATCGGGCGCGTCGTCGAACACGGCCACGATGTCGAACCCCTGGCGCGCGAACTCCTTGTAGGCGAACAGCGCGCTGCCGATGTTCCCCGCGCCGACCAGGCCCACGCGCCAGCGCCGGTCGAGCCCCAGGATGGCGCGGACCTCGCCCTGGAGGCTCGCCACCGAGTAACCGAGCCCGCGCCGACCGAACGACCCGAAGTAGGACAGATCCTTGCGCACCTGGGCGGGAGTGACGCCGGCGCGTTCGGCCAGTCCCTGCGACGAGATCAACGCCTCGCCCTCGCGCTCGAGTTCGTCGAGCACGCGCAGGTAGTTGGAAAGGCGGCGGACGGTGGAGTCGCTGACGTGATCCGGGCTCACGTGAACTCTTTCACAAGCGAGAGGAAGCGAAGGGGCGCGACCGCGTGGCCGCGCCCCGCGCGCGCTGCGTGCTAGGCGTCGGACTCGGCGTCGGCCCCATCGCCCTCGTCCACCGCGTCACCCTCGGCGGCGGCGCCATTCTCGTCCTCGGCCACGACCCGGGCGACGTCGGTCACCTTGTCGCCCTCGTCGAGGTTGATCAGCCGGACGCCCTGCGTGTTGCGACCGAGCACCGAGATGCCCTTCACCGGCACGCGGATCACCTGGCCGTTCGACGTCATGATCATGAGCTGGTCCGTGTCGACCACTTCCTTCACGGCGACGACGGCGCCGTTGCGGTCCGTGGTCTTGATCGTGATGATTCCCATGCCGCCGCGATGACTGAGGCGGTACTCCTCGACCGGCGAGCACTTGCCGTAGCCGTGCTCCGTGATGGAGAGCAGCGTGGCGTCACGTCGCACGGTGACCATCGACACGACGACGTCGCTGTCCTCGAGTGTCACGGCCTTCACGCCGTGAGCCGTGCGGCCCATGGCGCGCACCTCCTGCTCGTGGAAGCGGATCGCCTTGCCGTGGCGCTTGGCGAGGATCAGGTCCTGTGTCCCGTCGGTGATCGCGGCCTCGATCATCTCGTCGCCCTCGTCGAGGTCGATCGCGTTGATGCCGGCCTTGCGCGGATTGCCGTACGCCGACAGCAGCGTCTTCTTGATCGTGCCCTGGCGGGTCGCCATGACCAGGAAGTGCTGGTCGTCGAACTGCTTGACCGGCATGACCGTGGTGACGCGCTCCTCGCGGTCGATCTCGATCAGGTTGACGATCGGACGGCCCTTCGCCGCGCGACCGGCCTGATCGATCTCGTGCACCTTGAGCCAGTAGCAGCGCCCGCGGTTGGTGAGGAACAGCAGGTAGGCGTGCGTCGAGGCCACGAACAGGTGCTCGACGAAGTCCTCCTCGCGGGTCTTCGCGCCGATCAGGCCCTTGCCGCCGCGCCGCTGGGCGCGGAACAGCGAGACCGGGTTGCGCTTGATGTACCCGGCGTGGCTGATCGTGACGACCATGTCCTCGTCCTTGATCAGGTCCTCGAGCGAGATCTCGCCTTCCTCGGGCACGATCTGCGTGCGGCGCTCGTCCCCGTACTTCTTCTTCAGGTCGAGCACCTCGGCGCGGATGATGGCGAGGATCTTCTTGGGGTTGGCGAGGATGCCGCGCAGTTCCTCGATCAGCTTGATGACTTCGAGGTACTCGGCCTCGATCTTGGCCCGCTCGAGCGCGACGAGGCGGCCCAGGCGCATGTCGAGGATCGCGTTGGACTGGATCTCGGAGAGCCCGAACGTCTTCATCAGCCCGGCGCGTGCCTCCTCGGTGTCCTTCGACTTGCGGATCAGCGCGATCACCTCGTCGAGGTGGTCGAGGCAGATCTTGAGGCCCTCGAGGATGTGGGCGCGCTTCTCGGCCTCGGCCAGCTCGAACTCGGTGCGCCGCCGCACCACGATCTTCCGGTGCGCGACGTACTGCTCGAGGATCTCCTTGAGCGGCAGCGTCTGCGGCCGGCCGTCGACCAGCGACAGCATGATCGCGCCGAACGTGGTCTGCAGCTGGGTGTGCACGTAGAGCTGGTTCAGGACGACCTTCGGCTGCGCGTCCTTCTTGAGCTCGATGACGATGCGCATGCCGTCGCGATCGGACTCGTCGCGCAGGTCCGAGATGCCGGTGACCTTCCCGTCCTTCACCAGGTCGGCGATCTTCTCAAGCAGGTTCGTCTTGTTGACCTGGTAGGGGATCTCGGTGACGACCAGCGCCATCCGGCCGCCGCGACCCTCCTCGGCACTCGCCTTGGCGCGCACGCGAATCAAGCCGCGGCCGGTGGCGTAGCAGTCGCGGATGCCCTTGAAGCCGTAGATCATCGCGCCGGTCGGGAAGTCGGGACCCTTGACGTGCTGCATGATGTCGTCAAGCGTGCACTCGGGCTTGTCGATCACGAGCGCGAGCGCGTCGGCGATCTCCGTCAGGTTGTGCGGCGGAATCTCGGTCGCCATGCCGACGGCGATGCCCGAGGCGCCATTGAGCAGCAGGTTGGGCACGACCGAGGGAAGGATGACCGGCTCCTCGAGCGTCTCGTCGTAATTGCGCCGCATGGCGACGGTGTTCTTCTCGAGGTCGCGCAGCATCTCCATGGCCAGCGGGGTCAGCCGCGCCTCGGTGTAGCGCATCGCGGCCGGTGCGTCGCCGTCGATGCTGCCGTAGTTGCCCTGCCCGTCCACCAGCGGGTAGCGCATGTTGAAATCCTGCGCCATGCGCACCAGCGTCGGGTAGACGACTTGCTCGCCGTGCGGGTGATAGTTGCCCGACGTGTCGCCGGCGATCTTGGCGCACTTGCGGTAGGGGCGCCCCGGGGCGAGGCCCAGGTCGTTCATCGCGACGAGGATGCGGCGCTGCGAAGGCTTGAGGCCGTCGCGGCTGTCCGGCAATGCGCGCGACACGATGACCGACATCGAGTAGTTCAGGTACGACGTCTTCATCTCTTCTTCGAGGAAGACGCTGGTGATCTTCTGGCGGTGCAGCTCGCTCATGCCTCGGCTCTCCCGGATTCGGCGACTAGATGTCGAGGTTCTTCACGTAGGTTGCGTTTTCCTCGATGAACGCCCGCCGCGGCTCCACCTGCTCGCCCATGAGCTTGGTGAAGATGCTGTCCGCTTCGGTCGCATCGGCCGCCGCCACGGAGAGCAGCGTCCGCGTCGACGGATCCATCGTGGTGCGCCACAGCTGCTCGGGATTCATTTCGCCGAGGCCCTTGTAGCGCTGGACGTGCGTGCCCTTGCGCCCCAGCCGCTCGAGGCCGGCGTCGCGCTCCTTCTCGTTGTAGCACCAGATCTCTTCCTTGCCCTTCTTGACCAGGAAGAGCGGGGGCTGCGCGATGTAGATGTGCCCCTTCTCGAACAGGCTGGGCATCTGGCGATAGAGGAATGTGAGGAGCAGCGTGCGGATGTGCGCGCCGTCGATGTCGGCGTCGGTCATGATGATGACGCGGTGGTAGCGCAGCTTGGCCAGGTCGAAGTCGCTGGCGCCGACGCCCGCGCCGAGCGCCGTGATGATGGTGCGGATTTCCTCGTTCGACAGCACCTTGTCGATGCGCGCCTTCTCGACGTTCAGGATCTTGCCCTTGAGGGGCAGGATCGCCTGGAAGCGCCGGTCGCGGCCCTGTTTGGCCGAGCCGCCGGCCGAATCGCCCTCGACGAGGAAGATCTCGCACTGCGCCGGATCGTCCCACGCGCAGTCGGCGAGCTTTCCGGGCAGCGAGCCGCCGTCCATGATGCTCTTGCGCCGCGCCAGGTCGCGCGCCTTGCGCGCCGCCTCGCGGGCCCGCGCCGCCGAAACCACCTTGTCGATGATCTTGCGACCGATCGATGGGTTCTCCTCGAAGTACGTGCGCAGGCCCTCGCCGACGATGCGCTCGACGATGCCCTTCACCTCGCTGTTGCCGAGCTTGGTCTTGGTCTGCCCCTCGAACTGCGGGTCGCGGAGCTTGACCGAGATCACGGCCGACAGGCCCTCGCGCACGTCCTCGCCGCCGAAGCCCTCCTTGAGCGTCTTGGTCAGGCCCTCGCGCTCGGCGTAGTTCTGCAGCGTGCGCGTGAGCGCCGAGCGGAAGCCGACGACATGGGTGCCGCCCTCGATGGTGTTGATGTTGTTGACGAACGACAGCACCGTCTCGGCGTACGAGTCGTTGTACTGCAGCGCGATCTCGACGATCGTGGTGTCCTCGGCGCGCTCGAACGACAACGGCTTCGGGTGCAGCACGGTCTTGTTGGTGTTGAGGTGCTTGACGAATTCGAGGATGCCGCCCTCGTAGTGCCAGGTCTGGCTCTTCCCGGTGCGCTCGTCGGCGAGGCCGATGGTGACGTCGTTGTTGAGGAACGCCAGCTCGCGCAGGCGCGAGGCCAGCGTGTCGTACGAATAATCGACATTCTCGAAGATCTTCGCGTCGGGCAGGAAGTGCACCAGCGTGCCGGTCGGCGAGCCCATGCCCGCGCGCAACAGCTCGAGCTCGCCCTGCGGCGTCGCCTTCCGGGGGCGCTTCGGCGCCTGGGTGCCGTCGCCACCGGTCGCGTGCGTGGCCTCGACCTTGCCGATGACCGTGAGCTCGCTCGCCGGCTTGCCGCGCTCGTAGCGCTGCTGGTGGAACTTGCCGTCGCGTGCGACCTCGACCTCGAGCCACTCGGAGAGCGCGTTCACCACCGACACGCCGACGCCGTGCAGTCCGCCCGAGACCTTGTATGAGTCGGCGTCGAACTTGCCGCCGGCATGCAGCGTGGTCATCACGACCTCGATCGCCGGGCGCTTCATCTTGGCGTGCAGGTCGACCGGGATGCCGCGGCCGTTGTCGGCGACGCTGATCGAGTTGTCGTGGTGGATGATCACCCGGATCGTGTCGCAGAAACCGGCCAGCGCCTCGTCGATCGAGTTGTCGACGACCTCGTAGACGAGGTGATGGAGGCCGCGGATGCCGATGTCCCCGATGTACATCGCCGGGCGCTTGCGGACGGCCTCGAGGCCCTCCAGCACGGTGATGTTCGTGGCGTCGTAGTGATGTCCCTTGGGCTGTTCCTGTTCCATCAAGGTCGATTCTTCCTTCGGAGGCATGCCTGCTCCCCTCTCGCGCACCCGTTACGAACCATTGCGGACCTCGAAGCGCAGGTTCCGGATGGTTCCGACCCGGAGATGGGCCTGCACGTTCGCGAGCATCTGCTTCTCGAAATGCTTCACGTGGTAGAGCGCGGCCGAGCTGTCGGCCTCGACGACGAGGATCTCGCCCTCGACGCGGACGGCGCGGGCGTGTCGGGCGAGCGGCGCGCCGACGATGGCGTCCCACTCGTTCACCACGCGCCAGCGATCGAGGTCGGCGGCCAGGCCCAGTCTTCCGAGCACGCGCGGCAGCACGTCGCCCACCCGGGCGGCGGCGCCGTCGCGGCGCGGGCGTCCGCGGCGCGGCGTCAAACTCCCGCCGGCTCCGGCAGCCGCAGCGGCATCACGAGGCACAACACTTCCTCGGAGCCGTCGGAGAGCGCTCCCTCCGGCTCGATGATCCCGGCGCTGATCGACGTGTTGAGGCGGAAGACCACGTTCTCGGTCTCGATCGTCTTGAGGATGTCGAGCAGGTAGATCGCGTTGTAGCCCAGCTCGAGTTCCTCGCCGTCGTACGTGGCCTCGATCGACTCCTCGCCCGAGCCGACGTCGGCGGTGTTGACCGACAGGCGCACCTCGCCGGGAGCGACCGCAAATCGCACCTGGTGCGTGATGTTGTCCGAATGCGTGGCCACGCGATCGAGCGCCTCGCGCAACGCGGCGCGGGCGACGACGACCGCCTTGGGATTCGACTTGGGAATGACCTGCTCGTAATTCGGGAACGGGCCCTCGAGCAGCCGCGAGTACACGGTCACGTCGCTCTGCCCGATGCGCAGCTTGAACGCGACGTGATTGCGCTGCGTCGACACCGCGATCTCGACCGGGCTGGTGGCCTCGGAGGCAAGGCGGCCCAGCGTCTGGATCGTCTTCGACGGGATGATCACCGCCTGCTTGCCGAGGCCGCCAAACTCGCCCTTGAGCCGGGCGCGCGCCAGGCGGTGGCCGTCGGTGGCGACGAACGCCACGTGCTTGCCCTCGGCCTGCACGAATACCCCGGTGAGCACCTGGCGCGTCTCGTCGCTGGAGACGGCATAGGCCGAGCGGGCGATCAGGCGCGCCAGGGCGGGACCGTCGACGGTGGCCTGATGCTCGGCCTTGACCGTCGGGATGGCGGGGAACTGCGCGTCGTCCTGGCGCGGTACGGCCGTGCGACCCTTGCCCTTGCCATACTCGATCGACAGGCGGTTCTGCGCATCCTGCCCGACCTTCACCTCGTCGCGCGGCAGCTTGCGCACCGCATCGGCGAAGTGGCGCGCCTGCACCGCGGCGCGACCCGGCGTCTTGACCTTTGCCGGCACGGTGATCGACGTCGTGAGGTCGAGATCCGTGCCCGTGATGCGCAGCGTCGAGCCTTCAGCCTCGAGCAGCACCGTCGAGAGAATCGGAATGGTGCTCTTCGACGGAACCGACGCCAGCGCCGTCGACAGCGCGTAGGACAGATCCGCCTGCTGGATGGTGAATTCCATTCGACTTCTCCCTCTTCCCGGGGGGGCGCCTCAGGGACGAACGCGGGGCTCCGGAGGGGGCCGGAACCCCCCGTCTCCGAGCCCCCCGAAGGTACGGAACCGGGGGGCTGGGAAATCGACCCCAGACTATCTCTTATTCTCTTTTCTCTCAAGTACTTAAAAGAACTAGAACCAGTAGAATCGGTGGAGATGTGGACAACCCCGGAATATGAACTTCAACCCATTGTCCTGCAATAGTTTATGGGACAAAACTCCGTCCCCAGCGAGCCGGTCCCGCGAGGGATGAATCCGGAGCCGTTCTCCACCACTTCGAGTTGTCCCCAAAGACGGTGTTTTCGCCCCCGGGTTGCCCCCCGATTCTCCACCGGTCCTCCCCACCCGACACGGCGCGACCTCGTGCGTCAGCGGGCGTTCTGGATCGTCTCGGCGAGGCGCTCGACGGTGTCGCGCATCTGCCGATCGGTCACCTTCAGGCGCTCGATCTTGTCGCAGGCGTGGATCACGGTCGTGTGATCGCGATCGAAGAAGCGCCCGATCTCGGACAGCGACAGCGTGGTCTGGCGACGCATCAGCGACATTGCCATCTGCCGCGGCAGCGCGACCGAGGCGGTGCGGCGCTTGCCCTTGAGCTGCTCGCGCGTGATCCCGTAGTGCTGCGCCACGATGTGCACGATGGTCTCGGGCTCGATCGACAGCGATTCGGCGTGCACGAACTCGCTCAGGATCTCCTGGGCCATTTCCTCGGTCGGCTCGGACATGCGCGCGATCGAGGTGTAGGCGATGAGGCGCAGCAGGCAACCCTCGAGCTCACGCACGTTGCCCTTCACGTGGCTGGCGATGAGCAGTGCGATCGGGCCCGGCAGGTAGAAGCGATCGGCCGCAGCCCGCTTCTGCAGGATGGCGACCCGCGTCTCGAGCTCCGGCGGCTTGACGTCGACGACGAGGCCCTGGTGGAAGCGCGACACCAGTCGCTCCTCGAGCCCGTCGATCTCGCGCGGCGGCTTGTCCGAGGTGAGCATGATCTGCTTCTGGGACTCGTACAGCGCGTTGAACGTGTGAAAGAACTCCTCCTGCGTCGCGTCCTTGGTGGCGAGGAACTGGATGTCGTCGATGAGCAGGAGGTCGGCCCGGCGGTACTTCTCGCGGAACGCCAGCGTCGTGCCCGTCTGGATGGCGGCGATCATCTGGTTCATGAACTTCTCGGCCGACATGTAGTAGATCACCGCGGCGGGATTGTTCTCGCGCACCTTGTGGCCGATCGCGTTCGACAGGTGCGTCTTGCCCAGGCCCACGCCGCCGTAGATGACCAGCGGGTTGTACATCTGCCCGGGATGTTCGGCGACGCCCATGGCGCTGGCATAGCTCATCTGGTTCGAGCCGCCGACGACGAACGTGCCGAAGGTGTAGCGCGAGATCAGGCCGCTGCCGTCCTCCGGCGAGACCGTCGAGGACGGAGCCGGACGCAGTGGCGGCGCATGGAACTCGGACGCCCGCTTGCGCTCCGGCGCGGGCTCGCCGGGCCGGAGGATCGAGGGGAGCACGGAAAGCTCGGGTGCGACGACGAAACGGATCGAGGGCGCGCAACCCAGGACGGAGAACGCGCTCTCGGCGAGAGGCTCGAGGTAGTGCTGTTGAATCCACTCGATGAAGAACAGGCTGGGCACCGCGAGCTCGAGCGCCGCGTCGGAGACGACGCGGGCGCGCATGGGCTGGAACCAGGTGTCGAACGCCTGCGGAGTGGGCAGGCGGCGCTGCAATTCATCGAGGATGCGGTCCCAGAGTACCGGGGTGGGGTCGACGGCCATCGGAACGATCCTTGTGGTGAAAAACGACGTCCAAGTTATCCACAGGTCCCAAAACCGGAGGAGGACCGCGTCCGTTGGCCCTGCGAAGCGGGCGCGGTCCAGGGGCGGGCGAAGCGCGCGCGAGTTGTCCACAGTGGGATAAAACTCGCCAACCCCTTGTTGAATAGAAACTTCGCCGGATCCTCCTGCCCGGCTGTCCACTTCTTGTCCACACCCGGGAGGTCCTGAAATTGGTCCCGGCGACCGATCTCGGGTCGGCCGGGAAGCCCCGCGTGGAACGTGTTGCAGAATCATCAGTTGGGTGCGTCAAACCGGGCCGTTGAGCGGGTCGGTGAGTCGCCTCCGGAAAGGCGTGGCAACCTAGCACCCGGTCCGGCCCCCCACAAGGCCGATTTTCAGCTTTTGGCAGAACCCCTAAGCGATGTATTCCGAGTCCTTTGGGGGGATTTTCTCGACCCGGCATCGGATTCCGGCCTATAGACCAAGGCGCCATCAGCACTTGGCCTCGGGTGCACAACGAAGCGGGGCGCGACCGCTGGCCGCGCCCCGGGGTGCAATTCCGAACGTCGGCGACGTACCGCCTAGAAGAGCATGTTGATCCCGGTGATGAACGAGTCCTGGTTGCCGACGCCGAACTCCCCGATGACCGAGAACGTCTTCGTCGCCTCCCACTCCAGGCCGAAGCGGGCGATCACGTCGACTTCGGTGTCATCGCCGTTGCCGTTGTTGTCGTTGTCATAGCTCGCGTTCTGGAAGTCCATGCCCACCGAGCCGTACGGCGACAGCGCGCCGCCGCCGTCGAGCGCGAAGCGGTGGCTGTAGAGCAGCGCCGGCTGCAGCTCGAGCAGCGTGTAGCCGTCGCCGATGGTGAGGCCGACCGCGCCATCGAACGCCAGGTCGAGCGGAAACTCGCCGTCAGCGCGCTTGATGCTGGGGCGGATGTCTGCGCCGAGGATGATCCCGCCGTCTCCCGGGCCGTCGACGAAGCCGAACTGCAGGCCCCAGTCGAACGACGGACTCGAGCCGAAGCGGACCTGGCCGAGCAGACCGACGTCGTCGACGCGATCACCCAGAAGGAGATAGGCGCCCCACAGGTTGCTGTCGTTGCGCAGTGGATGCGCCGGGTGGAGCTGGCCGAACACCTGGGCCGAGGCCGGAACGGTGAACAGGCAGAGCGTGGCGAAAACGAGAGCAAGGCGCTTCATGGTGGCTCCTCGATGGGTACGCACGGGCCCCGCGCGACGCGGGAGGGACTCCCCAGTCGGAGCGCACGCTGGCAGAGCGACCGGCAGGCGTCAAGCCGCGGGATGGGTCGTCGCGCCGGTCGGCGGGCTCGGGGGGGACCGTTACGGGGGCCGGAAGGGCCTCGCGAGGAGGCGCAGGGCGGGAGCGCGACGGCCCATGTAGCGCGAAGCGCAAGATTCATACCGGGCGGCGCGCAGTGGAGAAGACACATCCTGACTCTTGTCCCGCAACATGCTCGAGCCTCCGCCCCTCGCGTCCATCGATCGCCGCGCCGCGAAAACCGTCGCTGGAGCGTTGGCGACCGTCGTTGCACCGACAGTGCGGATGGACAGCCCGCCTCGATTCGCTACACTGCCGCCGTGGCCGCCACCATCCTCATCGTCGACGACGAGCGCGAGATCCGCGAACTCCTCCGCTACAACCTGGAGCGGGCAGGCTACAACGTGCTGGTTTCGGTGGCCGGCGAGGAGGGGCTGGCGCGCATCTTCGCCACGCATCCCGACCTGGTCCTGCTCGACCTGCTCCTGCCCGGGCTCAACGGCCTCGAGATCCTCCGCGAGGTGCGCGCCGAGCCGTCGACGCGCGACCTGCCCGTCGTCCTGCTGACCGCGCGCGGGGCCGAGATGGACAAGCTGCTGGGCTTCGAGCGCGGCGCCGACGACTACATCACCAAGCCGTTCTCGCCGAAGGAAGTGATCGCCCGCATCGAGGCGGTGCTGCGCCGGGCGCGCCCCGCGCACGAGCCGGAGGCGCTCGAGGCCGGGGCCCTCCGCCTCGACCACGCGAAGCGCGAGGCGAGCCTCGGCGGCGCCGAGCTCACGCTGACCCCGCGCGAGTACGAGCTGCTCTACTTCCTTGCCCGGCATCCCGGGCGCGTGTTCTCGCGCGACGAACTCCTGAGCAAGGTGTGGGGCTACGACTTCCGCGGTGAGACCCGGACCGTCGACGTGCACGTGCGCCGGCTCCGCGCCAAGCTGGGCCCGGTGGCCGCAGCCATGATCGCCACCGTCACCGGCGCCGGCTACAAGTTCGTGGTCCGCTGAGCCGGGCCGCCGCGCGATGATCCGCTCCCTCGTCACGGGCCTGCTGCTCGCCTTCGCGGTCGCGCTGGCCGTCCTTGCGTTCTACATCGGACACCACGAAGGCCGTTCGGTCGAGGCCGCCCTCGAGGCGCAACTGCGCCGTGACGCCGGCCTGCTCGTGACCCTCGCGCCGGGCCGCGCCGTGCGCGCCGGCGACGCGCGGGCGGTCGACGCCTGGGCCGATCGAATCGGCGCCGGTCTCGAGCACCGCGTCACGGTGATCGCCGCCGACGGCACGGTGCTCGGCGATTCACGCGTACCGACCGCCGCGCTCGCCGCGCTCGAGAACCACGGCACCCGCCCCGAGGTGCTCGGCGCACGCGCCGGCGAGTTCGGGCGCGATCGCCGGCGCAGCGAGACGACCGGCGAGGAGTACCTGTACGTCGCGCGGCAGCTGCCCGCACCGCACGGTGGGGTCGTGCGTGTCGCCATGCCGCTGGCGGGCCTGAGCGCGCACGTGCGCGACGCGCTGTCGGCGTTGTGGGCGCTGGCCGCGGGGGCGTTCGGCTTCGGGCTGCTGGTCGCGCTGTGGGGGGCGCGCCCGGCGGCGCGGCGGCTGCGCGCATTCGAGGACGTGGCGCGCCGCCTCGAGGCGGGGGACCTGGCGGTCCGCGCCTCGGAAGAGGGGCACGACGAGATCACCGAGGTCGCGCGCATGGTCAACCGCATGGCCGCGGGCCTGCGCGCCACGCTCGAGAGGGTCGCCGCGGAGCGCGACATGCGCGAGGAGATGCTCGCGGCGATGACCGACGGCGTCGTGCTGCTCGACGACCATGGGGCGATCGTGCACGCAAATGCGGCGCTCACCCGCGCGCTCGGCCGCCCGGGCGACCCGGCGGCCGGCGATCGCTTCGCCGATTGGTGCCGCCTGCCCGAACTCGACGCGTTCCTTGCCGAGGCGCGGGGCGCCGCCGGCGCGCTGCGCCGGGAGCTGCTCGTGCGCGGCGCGGCCGAGCGCACGCTCGACGCGGTGGCCAGCCGGCTGGCCGATGGATCGTTGCTGCTCGTCGTGCGCGACCTCACGCCGATCCGGCACCTCGAGCGCGTGCGCCAGGACTTCGTCGCCAACGTGTCGCACGAGCTGAAGACGCCGTTGACCTCGATCCTCGGCTACGCCGAGACCCTGCTCGATGGCGGGCTCGACGACGCCGAGCGCCGGCGCGGATTCGTCGAGACGATCCGTGACCAGGCGTCGCGCCTGCAGGCGATCACCGAGGATCTGCTCGTCCTCGCCGAACTCGAGCGACCCGATGCCGCGCTGGCCCTCGGCCCCGTCGACCTGGCGCAGCTGGCACGCTCGGTCGCCGCCGCGCTGGCGCCGCGCGCCCGCAAGGACGGCCTCACCCTCGAGTGCGTGACGCCGGAGCGCGAAGTCGTCGTGCTCGGCGAGCGCGTGCGGCTCGAGCAGATGCTGTTCAACCTGGTCGACAACGCGCTCAAGTATACGGAGGAGGGCGGCGTGAAGGTGCGCGTCGCCGTCGACGGCGACGCCGTCCTGCTCGAGGTCGAGGACACCGGCCCGGGCGTCCCCGACGACGCGCGCGCCAGGATCTTCGAACGGTTCTACCGCGTCGATGCCGCGCGCTCCCGCGAGGTCCCCGGCACCGGCCTGGGTCTGTCGATCGTCAAGCACATCACGGATCTCCATCACGGCAAGGTCGAGGTCCGCAACCTGCCCACCCGCGGCGCACGGTTCACCGTTCGCCTGCCCCGGCTGTCGTAGCCGGTCCCACCCCGCCGCATCCCGCGCCGTTTTAACCGCACCGTTACCTGGCGGTCCCCGGATCTTCAAACCGAGGGACGATCGTCGCCCTGTGTCCATCGTCACCATGCACCCTGAGGACTTCACCATGGACCGGATCCGACGATCTGCGGCACTTGCCCGCGCCCGACGGAACACCGCGCTGTCCGCAGTCGGCGGCGGCGATCACGAGGCGACCTGGCTGGAATGGGGCGGCAGCGAACTCCGCCTCCGCGACGACGGTGGCGGGGTGATCGGTTCGATCTCCCTGCCGGACACCCATGCTGCGCTCGGCCGCCTGGAATTCGGCCGCGGGGAATTGGACACGCTGGCCGACGAAACCGCCGACGAGGGAGGACTCTGATCATGAGCACCCTGGAAACCATGATCCCCGACGACACGGAGATCGGGATGACGATCGCGAAGGACGAGATCCGGAGCCACGTGCTGGCGACCATCCGCGACCTGCATCAGCAGGCGGGCAGCCTGTCGCGCATCCACCGCACGCATCCCGCGCTC
Source organism: Candidatus Eiseniibacteriota bacterium (assembly GCA_031413115.1). Taxonomy (GTDB): domain Bacteria; phylum Eisenbacteria; class RBG-16-71-46; order RBG-16-71-46; family DASYSL01; genus JANPEF01. Next base: position 25,724 of record JANOEH010000143.1, read on the forward strand.
TACGCCCAGGCGCGCCGGGCGTTCGGCTCGTGGCGCGAGGCCGTCGCCGCGGCCGGGATCGACTACGGCCACGAAATGGGCCAAAGCCTGCGCCGCGGGCTCATGCTGCGCGACCAGCGGCGCGCCCTGTGGCATGCGCTGTCCCGCTTCCTGATCGAGCACCCCGGGGCCGACGACGCGGCCCTGGTGGCCGCCCGGCCCGAGCTGGCGAATCGCGTCCGGCGCTGCTGGGGTGGGGTCGAGGGCGCCCTCGCCTGGGCCGAACAGAGCCGCGCCCGCAGTCCGTTCACACGTTTGTTACACGGCGGCAACGGATAGGCAACCGATCGCGCGCATCGTGGGGAGGTTCACGAGAGGCCACATTCCGTGCCCCGGTTCGTGCGATGTCGGTCGCAGCCGCGGGCTTCCGTCGCCAGGAGATCCCCTGATGCACGTCGCTCGCCGCTGGGCCGCCATTCTCTTCGTGCTCGTCGTTCCCTTCGTCGCCGGCTGCGGGGGTCGGGATCGCGCGCAGAGCGTCAGCATCAAGGGTTCGGACACCATGGTCATCCTCGGCCAGAAGTGGTCCGACGAATACATGAAGGCACACCCGGGCGCCGTCGTCGCCATCACCGGCGGCGGTTCGGGCACCGGCATCGCGCAGCTCATCAACGGCACCACCGACATCGCCCAGTCCTCGCGTCCGATGAAGGACGCGGAGAAGCAGAAGGCGCAGGAGCAAGGCGGCGGTGCGGTCGAGGAGCACGCGGTCGCGCGCGACGGCGTCACGGTCTACGTGCACGCCGCGAACCCGGTGGCCACGATCTCGATGGAGCAGCTGAAGGGCGTCTATACCGGCACCATCACCAGCTGGAAAGACCTCGGCGGCCCGGATCGACCGATCATCGTCTACAGCCGCGAGAACAACTCGGGCACCTACGTCTTCTTCAAGGAGCACGTGCTGGGCGGCGCCGACTTCGTCGAGCGCGCGCAGACCCTGCCGGGCACCGCGGCCGTCGTCAACGCGGTGACGCAGGACGTGAACGGCATCGGCTATGGCGGGATCGCCTACAGCGGGGGAATCAAGCGCCTCGGGGTCCTCGGCGCCGACGGCACGCCGGTCGAGCCGACCGAGGAGACGATCAGGAGCGGCGCCTATCCCCTGTCGCGCCCGCTGTACTGGTACGTCTCGGCGAAGGCCCCGCCGGCGGCGCACGCTCTCCTCGCCTGGGTCCTCTCGCCCGCGGGGCAGGCGCACGTCACGGAGGTCGGGTACTTCCCGATTCGCTGATGCCCGCGCCACCGCTTCTCGCCCGCCCGGTCGATCACCGACGCCGGCGCATCGATCGCTTCGCCGAGCTGGCGATTGCCGCATCGGCTCTGATCACGGTGACCGGAATCGTGCTCATCTTCGTCTTCGTGTTTCGCGAGGCGCTGCCGGTCCTGTTCGACCGCGAGACACAGCTCGAGGCGAACCTCGCGAAGTTCTTCTCCCCCGGATCGTGGCAGCCGGTGTCGGACGTCCCCAAGTACTCGCTCCTGCCGCTGCTCATCGGCTCGCTCAAGGCCACGCTCATCGCCGTGGTCACGGCCGTGCCGGTCGCCGTGCTCGCCGCGCTGTACACCGCCGAGTTCGCGCCGCGCGCGATGCGCGAGCTCCTCAAGCCGGTCGTCGAGCTGCTCGCCGGCATCCCGTCGGTCGTGCTCGGCTTCTTCGCGCTCATCGTGCTGGCCACGGCGGTGCAGGCGGTGACCGGCTCGCAGACGCGGCTCAACGCGTTCAACGCCGGTCTCGCCCTGGGATTCTCGATCATCCCGGTCGTCTACTCGGTGAGCGAGGACGCGCTGCGCGCCGTGCCGTCGTCGTACCGCGAGGCGTCGCTGGCGCTGGGCGCCAGCGCATGGCAGACCGCGTTCCGCGTCACCCTGCCGGCCGCGTGGGCGGGGATCTTCGCCGCGGTCATGCTGGGCCTGGGCCGCGCGGTGGGCGAAACGATGATCGTGCTCATGGCCTCGGGCAACGCGGCCATCACGTCGTGGTCGGCGTTCGACTCGATCCGCACGATGTCGGCGACGATCGCCGCCGAACTGGCCGAGGTCGTGGTCGGCAGCCCGCACTACTCGACGCTGTTCTTCATCGGCAGCCTGCTGTTCGCCATCACGTTCGTGCTCAACGTCGCGGCCGGGCTCATGGTCGAGCGCATGCGCCGCCGCCTGGCGGGGGCCTGATCGTGAGCGTGTTCCCGAGCGTCGCGCCCGGACCGACGGTCCGCGAGCTGGCGAACCCGTCGCGCCGTGCCGTCCAGGCGGGCTGGAACGTTCTGTGGACCGGCGTGAGCGGGCTCGCGACGCTGTGGATCGTGCTCATCGTCGGCGTGATCCTGGGCACCATCGTGCTCGGCGGCTGGCGCACGGTGACGCCCACGTTCCTGCTCGGGAACCCCGAAAACGGGATGACCGAGGGCGGCATCTTCCCGGCGATCTTCGGCACGGTGCTGCTCGTCTTCCTGATGATCGTCGCGGTGCTGCCCGTCGGCGTGCTCGCCGCGGTCTACCTGCACGAGTACGCGCGGGCGAACTCGCCGGTCACCCGCGCGGTGCGCTTCGCGGTCAACAACCTGGCGGGCGTGCCCTCGATCGTGTTCGGGCTGTTCGGGCTCGGCTTCTTCATCCAGTTCGTGGGTCGCGGCATCGACGGCGCGCTGGGGCAGGGCGTCCTGTTCGGCCAGCCGGCGATCGTGTGGGCGGCGCTGACGCTGGCCCTGCTCAACCTGCCGGTCGTCATCGTCTCGACCGAGGAGGCGCTGCGCGCCGTCCCGCGCTCGGCGCGCGAGGGCTCGCTCGCCCTGGGAGCGACGCGCTGGCAGACCGTGTGGCACATCGTCCTGCCGCAGGCCCTGCCCGGGGTGCTCACCGGTGCGATCTTGGCGGTCAGCCGCGGCGCCGGCGAGGTGGCCCCGATCCTGTTCACCGGCGCCGCGTACTACCTGCCGTACCTGCCCACGGCGCTCACGGACCAGTTCATGGAACTCGGTTATCATGTCTACGTGCTGGCCACACAGTCGCCGAACGTCGAGCAGACGCTGCCGCTTCTCTACGGCACCGTGCTCGTGCTCCTGCTGCTCACGTTTGCGCTCAACTTCACCGCCATCCTGCTGCGCGCGCGCCTGCGCCGCCGCATGGGCCTGAGGGACTGACATGGAGACCCTTGTGACCGACTCCACCGTCGTGACGACCGGAGCCACCGCGCCGCCCGCCCCGCCGCGTCCGCAGCCGCGCGTCCAGGCGCCGGGCGATGGCGCGCGCCCCGGGTCGGCTGCGCGCGAGATCTTGCGTGCCGACGCGATCTCGCTCTTCTACGGCAAGGCACAGGCGCTGCACGGCGTGACGCTGTCGATTCCGGAGCGCTCGGTGACGGCGCTGATCGGGCCGTCGGGCTGCGGCAAGTCGACGCTGTTGCGCACGTTCAACCGCATGAACGACCTCATCGACGGGGTGCGCGTCGAGGGAACCGCATGGCTCGACGGCACCGACCTGTACGCGCCGGGCGTCGACGTCGTCGACCTGCGCCGCCGCGTCGGCATGGTCTTCCAGCGGGCCAACCCGTTCCCCAAGTCGATCTACGAGAACGTGGCATTCGGACCCCGGATGTTCGGCATGAAGTCGAGCGGCGAGCTCGACAGCCTGGTCGAGCGCACGCTCCGCCAGGCGGCCCTGTGGGAGGAAGTGAAGGATCGCCTCAAGGACTCGGCGCTGCGCCTGTCGGGCGGCCAGCAGCAGCGGGTCTGCATCGCGCGCAGCCTGGCGGTCGATCCCGAGGTGCTGCTCATGGACGAGCCCGCGTCGGCGCTCGATCCCACCTCGACGGCGAAGATCGAGGAACTGGTGCTCGACCTGAAGGCGCGGTATACCATCGTGGTGGTCACGCACAACATGCAGCAGGCGGCGCGGATCTCGGACCGGACTGCGTTTCTCATGCAGGGACGGCTGGTCGAGTATGACGACACGGCGCGGATCTTCACCCAGCCGGCCGAGCGCCTGACCGAGGATTACATCAGCGGACGCTTCGGCTGATCGCCCGACCGGCGATCGCGGGGCACGAGGGGAACATATGGAACGGCATTTCGACGAGGAGCTGAACGAACTGAAGACCCGCCTCCTGCTCATGGGGGGACGGGCCGAGGCCGCCGTCCACAAGGCGATCGACGCATTGAAGCGCCGCGACCAGGCGCTCGCCGAGGAGATCTTCCAGGACGACCGGGTCATCGATCAGCTCGAGATCGAGATCGACGAGCGCTGCGTCAAGCTGCTCGCGCTGCGCCAGCCGGTGGGGCAGGACCTGCGCTTCATCATCGCGGCGCTCAAGATCGTGAACGACCTCGAGCGGGTCGGCGATCACGCGGTCAACATCGCCCAGTCGGCGATCAAGCTGTCCCACGAGCCCGAGCTCAAGCCGCTGATCGACATTCCCCGGATGGGCGCGATCGCGACCCGCATGCTCACCGAGGCGCTCGACGCATTCGTGCGCAACGACGCGGCGGCGGCGCGGATCATCCTCACCGAGGACGACGAGGTCGACCACCTGAAGAGCCAGCTCTTCCGCGAACTGCTTTCGTTCATGATCGAGAAGCCCGACACGATCACGCGCTCGCTGGAACTGATCCTCGTCTCGCGCAACCTCGAGCGTGTCGCGGACCTGGCGACGAACGTGGCCGAGGAGGTCGTGTTCATCGCCGAGGCGCGAGTGGTCAAGCACCACATGGAAGAGCGCCAGTCGACCTAGCGGGCCCTGCGCCGGCTCACACCCGCGGCAGGAATCGCGGCGTGCGTGCGGCGTATGCGGGCCACGCTTCGGGCCACGCTTCGGCCAGCGCCTGTTCCTCGAGGTCGGCGCGCAGGCGCGCCGTGAGTGGGTAGGCAAGAAGCACCCACGCCAGCCCGACGATGCTTCCCCATGCCAGCGCCGCGCCCGCGGCCATCAGGCCGAGCGCCGCGTACAGCGGATGTCGCAGCAGCGCGAACGGTCCCGTCGTGACCAGCGCGGCGCGCTCGTCGCCGCGAACCGAAGCGCCGACCGCGAAGTTCGGGCCCAGGGTCGCCGCCGCCCAGATCGCGAGCATTGCCCCGCTCAGGCAGGCGAGCGCCGCGGCCGCGGCCGCAAGCGCCTGGACGGGAGGGACGAACCACGCGGCCACCTGTCCGCGCCCGAGCCACGTTGCGGCCGCGGACCCGGCGAGCGCGGCGACCATCGCCGCGAGACGCAACCCCGAACCGGACGGACGGACCCGCGGGGCGACCGAACGCGAAGCGCCGGCGTGAGCCTGCGCGTGCACGACCAGGACCGCCCCCAGCGAGGCGGCGAGCGAGATGGCCGCCGCGATCCGTGCCGAGAGCCAGGCGGATTCGAGGAGCGCCGCTCCGAGATCCGATCCGTTCATCGCCAGCCTCCGTCCTTCCCCGCCCCTGGGCGACCATCCGTCCCCCGCCGCACCGTCTCGAGCAACGCTCCCGACCCTCCGCGAGGTCTCCGTGAAATTCAACTTCTTCCCGCAGGACGAGGACTTCTTCGCCCTCTTCATCAAGCAGGGAGCGCTGGTCAGCGAGGGTTGCCAACAGCTCCACGAGATGATCACCTAATTCGACAACCTCGAGAACGCCGCGGACCAGTGTGAGGACGTCGCCAACAGCAAGGGCTCCACGCGGCGACTCTCGGCCGTGAAGTGGGGCGTCGCCGGGCGCATCCTGTGGGCCTGGGTGGTGGCCATGCCCATGGCGGCGCTGGTCGCGGCCCTCTGCTATCTTGCCCTGCGAGCGGCCGGCCGGGGCTGAGGTCGCGCCGGGCACGCCGGGCACGCCGGCCAGGCCGAACGGCCCACGCCACACCGCACGAGGAGACCGCCATGTCCACCACCACCGAAGCCGGCGAGCGTTCGCGGATGGACGCCTTCAAGGCGCAGATGAAAAAGGCGTTCCTCATCTTCATCGGGCTGGACCTGGTGTTCATCGCCGGGGCCGTCGTCCTCTACTCCAAGGTGTTCCAGCCGCAGCTGGTGAAGGTCGAGGTGGCACGCGACGAGGCGCTCCGCGGCAGCGTCGCGCTGCAGGCCCGCGCGCGATCGATCGAGGCACGCTACGCGCTGACGGTGATGGACGTGCCGGGGGCGAAACTGGCGGCGGCCGACGTGACGGCGCAGCTCACCGGGCTGGCGGCGCGCGTGCCGACGGATCGCACGCAGGAGGCGGGCGCCGTGAAGCAGTTGGTCGAGCGCGCCACGCTCGTGCAGACTTCGTTCGACGTCGATCCGAATGCCGCGCGCAAGGACCTCGAGCTGATCGAGGCGAAGCTCGCCGCGCTGTATCCCGCGGTCGCGCCGCAGCCGCCCACGGGCCGGAAATGAAACCGGGGCGCCGGTTGCCCGGCGCCCCGTTCTGGATGAAGCGGTTCTGCGAGGTGAAACTAGCCGCGCACGACGTTCGCAGCCTGGAGACCCTTCGGTCCCTGGACGACGTCGAACGTGACACGCTCGCCCTCGGCAAGCGTCTTGAACCCCGAACCCCCGATGGCCGAGAAGTGGACGAACACATCCTCGCCACCCTCCTGGGAGATGAAACCAAAACCCTTCGCCTCGTTGAACCACTTCACGGTGCCAGCAGCCACTTCGATACTCCTTGTTCCTGGGGGCGAACCCCCAAACAGCGCCGCCTGATCGTGACGGCAACGTCCGGTCGTTGTGACCGGCTTGCTTCGATTCCCGCTTCGCGCGCAGCCAAAAAAAACGCCAGGACGAGTCCTGGCGAACGATCGGGCGCGGCGCATCCACGAACCACCGAAGACATCCTGAGTATCGGCAGGGGTGGATTCCGGCGCAAGCGGGAAATCGAGAAATGTCCGCCTGGGTGTTCCCGACAACGCTTTGACATTCGACGCGCCGCGGCCCGGTGGGCGACCCGCGCCATCCCTGAATTTCCCCGCCGCCGGAGAGACCTGCCATGAGCCGACTGCGCGTCTGGGCCAGCGACGACTACACGGTGCCGCTGCCGCCCGCACACCCGTTCCCGATGGCGAAGTACCGCGCGCTGCGCGAACTCCTGCTCGCGGAGCAGATCGTCGTCGCCGAGCGCGTCGCGCGTTCTGAACCCGCGCCCGTCGAGTGGTTGCTGCGGGCGCATGACGCGGCGTTCGTCGCGCGCGCGCTGACGGGCGAGCTGGGCGCGGACGAGGTGCGCCGCCTCGGCATGCCGTGGAGCGAGGCGCTGGTCACGCGCGCCCGTGCCGCCGTGTTCGGCACCGTGCAGGCCGCCTTCGCCGCGCTCGAGGACGGCGTCGCCGGCAACCTGGCCGGGGGCACGCACCACGCGTTCCGCGACCGCGGCGAGGGCTACTGCCTGTTCAACGACCACGCGGTGGCGATCGCGGCGTTGCGCGCGACCGGCCGCGCGGCGCGGCCGTTCATCGTCGACCTCGACGTGCACCAGGGCAACGGGACCGCGGCGATCTTCGCCGACGATCCCACGGTCTTCACGCTGTCGCTGCACGGGCGCACGAACTATCCCCTGCACAAGGAGCGAAGCTCGCTCGACGTCGAGCTCGGGGACGGCGTCGGCGACGCGGAGTACCTGACGGCTCTCGACGCCGTGCTCGGACCCGCGCTCGCCGCGCATGCGCCGGACTTCGTGCTCTACCAGGCGGGCGTCGACGCCCACGAGCACGACCGCCTGGGCCGGCTTGCGCTCACGTTCGACGGAATCGCCGCCCGCGACGTGCGGGTGCTGGCGGCCTGTGCCGTCCGCGAAGTCCCCGTCGTGATCACGCTGGGCGGAGGCTACGGGCGCCCGCTCGAGTCGACGGTCCGGGCCCACGCGAGCGTGTTCCGGGCGGCCGCTGCGGACCTCGCCCGCCGCGGGGCTGCGACGCCCGGAGCGTGATACACTGGCGCCGATCGTCGCACGAGCCCCCGAACAAGGAGACCCGCCCATGGCCAAGTACGTCCTGCCGCCGCTGCCGTTCGATGTCGCGGCGCTCGAGCCGCACATTTCGGCGCGCATCATGGAGCTGCATCACGACAAGCATCACGGCGCCTACGTGACCAACGCCAACGGGCTGCTCGACCGCCTCGAGGAGTCGCGCGCGAAGGAGGACTTCGCGACGATCCCCGCGCTCGAGCACGGCCTCGCCTTCAACGTGTCGGGCCACGTGCTGCACACGATCTTCTGGCAGAACCTGACGGCCAGGGCCGCGACCGAGCCCGAGCCGGGCGGCGCACTGGCCGAGCAGATCAAGCGCGACTTCGGTTCGTTCGCGATCTTCAAGAAGCAGATGAACGCCGCCGCGTCGACCGTGATGGGCTCGGGCTGGGGCGCGCTGGTGTGGGAGCCGCTGCTCGGCCGGCTGATCACCGTGCAGGTCTACGACCACCAGTCGAACCTCACGCAGGCCGGTGTGCCGATCATGGTGCTCGACGCGTGGGAGCACGCCTGGTACCTGCAGTACGAGAACCGCAAGACCGACTTCTTCGACGCGACGTGGAACCTGTGGAACTGGGCGGACATCAGCGCCCGCTTCGACCAGGCGAAGGCGCTCGAGCTCAAGCTGGTGGGCGCGACGGCGTAGCACCGCGCCGCCCGCATGTCCCGCAAGCCGAGAATGAAGGGGGCGCCCGCCGCATGGGTCGCCCCCTTTTCAGCTCCCGCCTCCACCGCGGTTCACCCTGGAACACCCCAGCACTCCACCCCAGCACTCCGCCGTTGACCAGCCCGCCGCCCGGGCCTAATCTCGTTGGTCCGGGCCACCCACCCGGTCTCTTGAGCATCATGTCGAGCATCCGTGCCGCAGCAACCGCCTCCGACGGCCACCCCCCGGCCCCGCTTCCGCCTGTCGCGCGGTGCCGCACATTCCAAACTCCGTTCGCTCGCTGCGCACTCGCACGCCTCGGCCCGCGCCTTCCTGGCCCGTGCCGAGCCGTGCGCACCACGGTTCCAGGTTGTCTTTCGTCGCGACCCTCCGGGAGGTACGCCCGATGTCCTTTCGACCCCTGTTGAACTTTCGTCCCTGGCGCGGCGCGCTCGCGCTCGTCGCGCTGGCGTTCGCCGCCGCGATTGCAACGCCGACGCTCGTCGCCGACGCGCAGGCCCAGGGCCGTTCGCCCGAGATGCGCCGCGGCCGCCCGATCGAGGGTGAGATCCTCGTCAAGTACAAGCCCGGCGTGGCGTCCGTCGAGCGGGCCGAGGCGCGGGCCGCGCTCGGCAACGGGACGCGGAAGCTGCGCGACTTCCACTTCATCCGCACGGAGTACATCAAGACGCCGCGCGGCCTCTCGACCGAGCAGGCGATCGCGCGCCTGATGCGCAATCCGAACGTCGAGTACGCCGAGCCGAACTACGAGATCACGCTCGACGCGACGCCGAACGACCCGCGCTTCAACGAGCTCTACGCGATGCGCAACACGGGCCAGACGGGCGGCACGGCGGGAGCGGACGTCCGCGCCACGAGCGCGTGGGACATCTTCACCGGCGACCCGAACCTGCTGGTCGGCATCATCGACACCGGGATGGACTACAACCACCCCGACCTGGCCGCCAACGCGTGGATCAACAGCGTCGAGGCGGCGGGCACCCCGGGCGTCGACGACGACAACAACGGCTACGTCGACGACATCCGCGGCTACGACTTCGTGAACAACGACGGCGACGCGATGGACGACAACGGCCACGGATCGCACTGCGCCGGCACCATCGGTGGCGTGGGCAACAACGGCGTCGGCATCTCGGGCGTGAACTGGAACGTGAAGATGGTCGGCATCAAGTTCCTGTCGGCCGGCGGCTCGGGCTCGACCGAGGGCGCCATCGCGTCCGTCGAGTACGCGATTGCCATCGGCTGCCGGCTGACCTCCAACTCGTGGGGCGGCGGCGGCTTCTCGCAGGCGCTGCTCGATGCCATCAACGCCGCGGGAGCAGCGGGGCAGCTGTTCATCGCCGCGGCGGGCAACTCGTCGTCGAACAACGACACGAGCCCGCACTACCCATCGTCGTATGACACGCCGTACATCATCGGAGTGGCCGCGACCGACCACAACGACGGGCTCGCCAGCTTCTCGAGCTTTGGCGCGACGTCGGTCGACATCGGCGCTCCCGGCGACGAGATCCTGTCATGCCAGCCGGGCGGCGGCTACCAGCTGCTGTCAGGCACGTCGATGGCGACGCCGCACGTCGCGGGCGCGGCCGCCATGGTGTGGGGCCGCTTCCCGAACGCATCGAACCTGCAGGTCAAGCAGCTGCTGCTGCTCAAGGCCGACCCGATCCCGTCGCTGCTCGGCAAGTGCGTCAGCGGCGCGCGCCTCAACGTGTTCCTCGCCATCGCCGATCCGGACTCGACGGCGCCGGGTCAGGTCACCGATCTGGCGACGCAGAACCCCGGCTCGACCACGATGGAGCTGGCGTGGACCGCGACCGGCGACGACGGCGGCACGGGCACGGCCTCGCGCTACGACGTGCGCTGGTCGACGAATCCCATTCCCGATGAGACGGCGTTCGACGCCGCGAACGCGGTCGAGGGCCCCGACCCGCAGCCGGCCGGCGCGGCCGAGACGTTCGAGGTTCCGGGCCTCACCTTCAGCACGCAGTACTACTTCGCGCTCAAGGCGCTCGACGAGTTCGGCAACGAGGGGCCCGTCTCGAACGTGGCCACGGGCACGACGCTGGGCGAGCCGCAGATCGCACTCGCGCCGACGTCTCTCGGCGAGACGCTCCTGACCGGCGCGCAGGCGGACCAGGTCATCGCGATCGCGAACACGGGCCAGGGTCGCCTCGACTGGACGGCGCCCACGCCGGAGCTGCTGTTCTCGCAGCTCGGCAACCGGCTCCCCGTCGAGGAAGTGCCCGTGCAGCCCGCGATGTTCCTCGCCAAGGGCCAGGAGGATCCGCGCCCCGGCATGCTGGGCCGCGGCGGTCCCGACGCGTTCGGTTACCGCTGGGTCGACAGCGACGAGCCCGGCGGCCCGACGTTCGGCTGGGTCGACATCACCGGCGTGGGCACGCAGCTCGCCCTCCAGGGTGACGACGCGATCTCGGCCGCGGTCAACCTGGGCTTCGCGTTCCCGTTCTACGGCAACTCGTTCTCGAGCCTGCGGGTGTGCACCAACGGCTTCGCCACGTTCACCGACAACGTGACGTCCTACAGCAACGGGCCGCTGCCCACCACGGGCGGCGCGCAGAACATGCTCGCCCCGTTCTGGGACGACTTCGACTTCGGCGCCACGCCGCGGGTGTGGACGCACTACGACGGCACGCGCTTCATCGTGTCGTGGATCGCCGCGCCGCATTACTCGAGCGGCGGGCCGTACTCGTTCCAGATCCTCGTCTACCCGTCGGGTGAGATCCGCTACCAGTACCTGACGATGAACGCGCCGACCAACAGCGCCACCGTCGGCATCCAGAACGCGACCGAGACGGTGGGCCTCACCGTCGCCTCGAACGCCAGCTACGTGCACGACGCGCTGGTCGTGCAGTTCGTGCCCCTGCGGCAGTGGCTGAGCGTCTCGCCCACGTCGGGCCGCATCCCGGCCGGGCAGAGCCAGAACCTGACCGTGCACTTCGATGCCACCGGGCTCAATGGCGGCGTCTACGACGGCAACGTGGTCGTGCTGTCGAACGATCCCGACGACTCGCCGGCCCTCGCGGCGGCGCAGCTCACGGTGATCGGCGCGCCGAACATCACGGCGACGCCCGACACGTCCGCGTACGGCACGCAGTACGAGGATGGCTCGTACGGCCGCAACGTGACGGTGAGCAACAACGGGACGGATCAGCTCGACGTCACCGGCATCACCCTCGCCGGCACGGGCGCGGGCGGCCTGACCGCGGGCCCCGGCGTGTTCTCGCTCGCCTCGGGCGCGTCGCAGGTCGTCGCCCTGACCTGGAGCCCCGCGAACCCCGGCACGCTGGACGCCACGGTCACGATCGCGAGCAACGACCCCGACACGCCGAGCCTCGTTCTGCACGCGACGGGCGAGGCCGTGATCGCGCCGAGCTTCTCGGTCGATCCGCGCAACTTCGAGGAGACGCTCAACACCAACAGTGCGGTTTCGCGCACGATGCGCATCGAGAACCACGGCGGCTCGGCGCTCGACTACGACCTCTCCACGGTCGCGCTGTCGGGCACGCCAGGAACGCCGGGCACCGAGTCGCGCACGCCGCGCCACGTCGACGGCGACGCGGAAAACGTCCTCGTGGCGAAGGGCGCGACCGACGTGGCCGGCGGCCCCATGCCGCTGGACGCCGGCGGGCCGGACGCATTCGGCTACCGCTGGACGGACAGCGCCGAGCCGGGCGGCCCCGTGTTCGCGTGGGTCGACATCTCGGGCACGGGCACCGCGATTCCGTTCACGGGCGACGACCAGACGCTGGGTCCGTTCCCGATCGGCTTCTCGTTCCCGTTCTACGGCACGACGTTCAGCAACTTCCGGGTGTGCACCAACGGCTGGCTGTCGTTCACCGCGGCGGGCACCGCCTACGCGAACACGACGCTGCCCAACAACGGCAGCGGCGTGCCGGAGAACCTGGTCGCGCCGTTCTGGGACGACCTCGACTTTCGCACGCTGGGTGACGCCTACTACCAGTACGACGGCACCAAGCTCATCGTGCAGTACCAGGGCGTGCCCCGGTACAACGAGACGGCGGCGAACACGTTCCAGCTGCACCTGTATCCGGACGGCCGCCTCCTCTACCAGTACCTGTCGATCACCACCGCGACCAACGCCAGCCACACGATCGGCATCCAGAATGCATTGCGCGACGACGGCCTGCAGGTCGTCTACAACAACGCGAGCTGGATCGCCAACGGCAAGGCGGTGCGCTTCACGCCGCCGGCGCGCTGGCTCACCGCGACGCCGTTGGCGGGCACGGTGCCGGCCGGCGGGTTCGCCGACGTGACGGTCGGCTTCAACGCGGCCGGTCTCTACGGCGGAGACTACGAGGGCGTGGTGCGAATCTCGTCGAACGACCCGGTCGTCTCCGAGTACGACGTCGAGTGCCTGCTGCACGTCGTCGGGGTGCCGGACATCGTGGCCACTCCCGATCCGATCGACTTCGGGCCGGTGTTCCTGGGCTTCCCGCAGATCCGCCAGGTCTCGATCCAGAACGCCGGCACCGACGCCCTGATCGTCGACGAGGTCACTTCGGACAACGCGGCGTACACGCCGAACGCGAACCAGCTGGTGATTCCGCCGCTGGGCTCGGCGATCGTCAACGTGAGCTTCAACCCCGCGGCCGAGCAGGCCTACCCGGCGACGCTGACGATCAAGAGCAACGATCCCGACACGCAGTTTCGTGTCATCGCGCTGACGGGCTCGGGCCTGGCGGCGCCCGACCAGGCGCTGTCGGCGGCGTCGATGGGCACCTACCTCGCACCGAACACGAGCTCGGCGCAGACGCTGTCGCTGTCCAATGACGGCGGGAGCGATCTCAATTGGTCGTTCGGCGCCAGCGTCGACGCGGCCGCCGAGAGCTTCGTCTCGTACGCGGCCCTCGCGCTGGGCAAGGGTGAAGTCGACCCGCGCGCCGGCATCGACGCCGCGGGCGGGCCGGACGCGTTCGGCTACAAGTGGATGGACAGCGACGAGCCGGGCGGCCCCGCGTTCGCGTGGCTCGACATCACCGGCGTGGGCTCGCAGCTCGCGGGCTTCGCGGCGGACGATCGCACGAAGATCGGCGTGCCGATCGGCTTCGCGTTCCCGTTCTACGGCGCGAGCCACACCACGCTGAACATCTGCACCAACGGCTGGCTGTCGTTTACCGAGACCGACAGCGCGTTC
>JANOEH010000144.1:0-8291 GCA_031413115.1 Candidatus Eiseniibacteriota bacterium
GGTCGACCTCCTGGTCGGCGGCCTCGCAGCGCGTGGGCACACGCAACTCGTCGCCGTGCCGGCCGGCCCGCTGGCGGCGCGCCTCGCCGCGCGCGGCGTCGCGGTCGCGCGCTTCGCCCCGCACGGCGATCTCGATTGGCCGGCTGCGCTCTCCCTCGCGGCGCGCGCCCGGGCCTTCGCTCCGGATGTGGTCCACCTGCACGATGCGCGCGCGCACACGCTGGGCTGGTTCGCGGCCAAGGTCGCCGGTGCGGCGTGCGTCGTCTCGCGCCGGGTCGCCTTCGGCGCGACGGCACGCCTGCCGCATGCGTTCAAGTACACGCGCCTGCCGATCGATCGCTTCCTTGCGTTGTCCGGTCCAGTACGGGCTGAACTCGTCGCGCTCGGCGTACCCGTGGAGCGGATCGAACTCCTGCCCGACGCCGTCGACGTGGCTGCGGTCGGGCGCGCGGTGGTCGCGGCGCGCGGCGACGGCTCGGCGGCGACCCGGCGCGCGGCCACGGGCGCGGGCGAGGGTGCGTTCGTCATTGGCACGATCGCGGCGCTCACGCGTGAAAAGGGCCAGGACGTGCTCATTGCGGCGGCAGGTCGGTCTGCCGCGCGCCCGTACGTGATCCTGCATGGCGCCGGGCCCGAAGAAGCGACGTTGCGCGCGTTCGCCACCCGCGCCCCGCGCCCGGTCGGCGTGGTCTTCGTCGCCGATGACGAGCCGTTCGTGACCCTGGCGGCGCTCGACGTCCTCGTCGTACCGTCGCGCGCCGAAGGCTTGGGATCGATCGCCCTCGCCGCGCAGGCGGCCGGCGTGCCCGTGATCGCCGCGGCGATCGGCGGCCTGCCCGAGATCGTGCACGACGGACGGACCGGCCTCCTGGTCCCGCCGGGGGACCCCGAGGCGCTCGCCGCCGCGCTTGATCGCGTCCACACCGAGCCGGCAGCGGCCCGCGCCCGGGCCGCGGCGGCGCGCGAGGCGGTCGTCGCCTACGACGTGGCGACGATCGCGGAGCGCACGGACTCGGCGTACGCGGCGGCGCTGGCAAACCGGGCGGCTCCCATCCTGCGGTTGCGTTGACCGGGCGTCGAACGCTCTGCTAGGTTCCAGCTGTACCCGCCATCCGACCCCGGCGCCCGAGGGACCCACGTGAACTGGAACATCATCCTGCCGGGACTTTTCCTCCTCGGTATCCTCGTCTTCCTGCATGAACTCGGACACTTCCTCGTGGCCAAGTGGCTGCGCGTCCCCGTCTTCAAGTTCTCGCTGGGCTTCGGGCCGGCGCTCCTGCGCTTTACCCGGGGCGAGACGCAGTACCAGATCTCGGCGCTCCCGCTCGGCGGCTACGTCTCGATGGCCGAGGAGACGAAGGATGCCGAGGGCAAGGACGACCTCGTCGACCGTTTCAGCGAACAGCCGTGGTGGAAGCGCTTTGTGATCGCGCTCGCCGGGCCGGGCGCGAACTTCATCACCGGGTACGTCGCGCTCATCCTGATGGCGCTGGTCGGCGTCCAGTTGCCCGACTACGACGCCGTGCTCGGGCCGATCGCGGCCGAATCGCCGGCTGCGCACGCCGGGCTCGTCGAGGGAACGCGGATCGCCCGCGTGGGGGATCAGCCAGTCGCGTCATTCCAGGACCTGGCGAGGAAACTGGCGGACGCCCCGGCGGACCGCGCGCTCGCCCTCACGATCGAGGCTCCGGACGGCGTCACCCGCACGATCGCCGTGCCACCGACGGAACGTGCTGCGTTCCTTGGCTCGCTTGCCCCGCCGGAGGCACCCAGCACCGTCGGCAGTGTCGTGCTCGGCAACCCGGCATACGCGGCAGGGCTTGCCGCGGGCGACCGGATCGTCGCCATCGACGGGAAGCCGGTGACGCGCTGGCGCGAACTGACGACGGCGATCACCGCCAGCCCGGGTGTTCCCTTGCGCTTCACCGTCGAGCGGGCGACGCGCACGTTCGATGTGTCGATCACGCCGCTGGGTCCACCCACGCCGGGAGCCTGGGAGGGTGGTCGCATCGGCATCGAGGCGCCGCGGGTACGCACCTACCTCGAGCGATCGAGTTTTCCCGAGGCGCTGGCGAATGCGTGGCCGGCGACGAAGGCGCTGGTGACGCAGACGTTCGCCGGCATCCAGGGCTTGCTGCTGCGGCCGTTCGCCTCGGCCGGGTCGCTCGGGGGGCCGCAGATGATCGTCCAGATCGCCGGCCAGAGCGCCCAGCGCGGGCTCGGCGACTTCATCTACGTTCTCGCCGCGATCAGCTTCGCCATCATGGCGTTCAACCTGATCCCCATGCCGATCCTCGACGGTGGGCACCTGTTCCTCGCCCTGGTCGAGGCCGTCCGTCGTCGTCCGCCCGCCGCGTGGTTCACCAATGCCTACCAGCGCGTGGGACTGGTCGTGATGGGCAGCTTCATCGTGTTCGTGCTGTACAACGACCTCTCTCGCTCCATTCAGCATCGGGCCGCCGTGCAACGGAACAACCAGGCGCCCCCGGGTGAAGTCGCCCCCACGCGCTAGGCTCCGCCTGACGACCCTGTGCGGTCGCGCCCTGCGCCGCGGCCTCGTCGCCGTTGCGATCCTCGTCGCATCGCTCGGGCCCGCGGACGTGGCGCGCGCGGCCGACGACGAACTCCTCGGCGCGCTCAAGCGGGTGGAGAAGGTGAGCATCGTCGGGAACGAGGCGATCGGCGCCGGCGACCTCAGGAAAGTGCTCAAGACCGGCGACCGCGACTTCCTGGGGCTGCGCGGCCTGCCGCTGTTCCGCCCCGATTTCCTGCGCGCCGACGTCACCGCCCTCCAGACCTACTATCGGCGCCACGGCTTCCTCGACGCCGTCGCGACGGCCGCCGCCGACTCGGGATCGCGACCGGACCGCGTTGTCGTGACGTTCCAGGTGGTCGAGGGAGCGCTCGTCCTCGTGCGCTCGGTGACCATCGACTCGACGACGCTGTTCACGCGCAAGGAACTGCTGTCGATCGTCAGGGTGGAGGCCGGGCGCCCGTTCGACCCGGTGCAGGTTCCACTCGACCGCGGCCTGCTGGCCAATCGCTACGCCGAGCGCGGACACTTCCCGTCGATCGAGACGACGGTCGAACAGGACGGCGACCGCGTCGACATTCGCTTCATCATCATCGACGGGCCACCGTACCACGTCGGCCGCGTGACGGTGGCCGGTGTCGCGAGGGTCGACACGACGGCCGTGGTGCGCGAACTCCTGCTCGAGCCCGACGACCTCTATCGACGGGACCGCCTGGTCGAGAGCACCGAGCGACTGTCCGGCAGCGGCCTCTTCACGTCCGTCGAGATCGAGCCCGCGCGGCCCGATACGAGTGGCGCCCAGGTCGACTTGCATGTCTCCGTCCGCGAACGCAAGCCGCGCTGGCTCGAGGGCGGCGTCGGTACCGGCACGGACGAGATCGTGCGCCTGGGCGGCCAGTGGGGACATCGCAACCTGTCGGGGGACGGCAAGACGCTCACGGCGACCGGGACCTTCGGTTGGAACGGCGGGCAGAAGGTGCGCTCGCGGGCCGAGCTCGCCTTCGTCGAGCCGTGGCTGCTGCGCACGCGTACCCGCGGGCGTGTCGCGGTCTCGGCCGCACGCGAGTTCGACGAGTACGCGGCGGGCACCTACATCCAGGAGGGTTACGGCCTCTCGTTCGGGCTCGCCCGCGACTACTTTGCCGCCGACTCGCGTCTCACCCTGACGTTCGACAACACGTGGACCACGATGACCAAGATCATCGACCAGGCGCCGGGGGACACGAGCAGGTTCTTCCTCGCGCCGTACCTTCCGCGACTGACGATCGCATTCGATCAGGACCACCGCGACCAGCCGCTCCTGCCGACGAAGGGCGCCCTCAATCACCTGAGCGCCCAGCTAGCGGGGGACCCCAAGGCCGAGGCGGGCTGGTACGCCAAGCTCGAGGCCTCGACCGGGCGCCACTTCCCGGTCGGGAATGGTTCGACGATCGCCCTCGGCCTGCGCGCCGGCATCATCCGCCCGATCGGCCATGGTCCCGGCGGCCCCGAAGGCACGCTGGCGCGTGTGCCGGTGACGGATCGCTACCGCGTCGGCGGAACCTCGAACGTGCGCGGCTACCACGAGAACGGCATCGACGGCGGCGGCGACGACGGCGGCGGCGGCATCCTGCTGTCCGTGGTCAACCTCGAGTACCGCCGTCGCGTCCGGGGCGCGGTCGGCCTCACCTTCTTCGTCGACGGAGGAAACGTCTGGCGTGATCCGTCGCACGTCCGGCTGGCGGGCTTTTTCACCCCGACCGGAGTCGACCACACGTACGGCCTCGACGACATGCACTGGGCCGGCGGTGTGGGCGTGCACCTGGTCACGCCGATCGGCCCGCTGCGGCTCGACTACGCCCACCGCTTCGCGGCTGACGAGAGCGACCTCCTCGCCGGGCGCGCCCTCGAACGCGATGGCTTCCACTTCGCCATCGGGTTCATGTTCTGATGGAGCCATGGACGACCTGCGCGTGACCCCGACGACCCCGGTCCCCGGTGGACTCGGCCGCCTGCTGCGCCGGCTCGGCGGCGGCGCGGTCTGGTTCCTGGGCATCGCCGTGGTCGTCGTGGCGGGGACGGTCCTCGGGCTCATCGCGCTCTCGCGGCGGCCCGAGTCGGCGCGCTTCGCCGTCCAGTTCGTCAACCAGGCTCTCACCGGCGCCACCGACCTCCGGCTCACCGCCGAGCGCACCCTGCTGTCCGAGAACGGGGCGCGAATCCTGCGGCCGGTCCTCTCGGTGGTCGACTCGACGGGGAAGGCCTACCCGTTGCTCACCGCGCGCGAGCTGGCCATCGTCACGACGTGGGGCGGCCTGGTGTTCGGCGGCGGGGATGCCTTCCACCTCGACCTGCGGGACGCGCGCCTCTTCCTCCGTCGCCGCCCCGACGGCTCGTACCTGCTGCCGGCATTCCGCGGGACCGGGCGGCCGCCCTCGCCGGGCGGGCGCCTCGACCTCGAGCTGCGCATCAACAACCTCGCTGTCGTCGCGCTCGACGGACTGGGCCCGGGCGCGCACGCCGAGACTCTCGTCGCCGGCGCCGGGGGCGGCATCCGGGCGCAGCAGCGCGGTTCGCGCTGGGAGGTCGAGGCGCTCGCGCTGCGCGGGCGCGCGCCGGTGGCCGGGCTGGCCCGCGCAAAGCTGGACGGGCATGCCCGTTACGATGGCGGCGCGCTCGAGATCACGCGGCTGCGGCTCGACACCGATGGTGGGTGGATCACCGGGACCGGAAAGGGGCGCGTCTCGCCCGGGCTCGACATGGTGGGCCGTCTCGCCGTCGGCGAACTGACGTGGAGCCGCCTCGCCCGCTGGACGGGGCAGGAGGCGCTCGACCTGCCGGGTGGCCTCGCCGGCACGAGCACGTGGGGCGCACATGGCGATTCCCTCGCGCTCGGCGGGGGGCGCTACGACGTGTTGTGGCGTGACGAGCCGATGACGGTGGGCTTCGACGGCAGCTGGGTGCAAGGGCGCGTCGCGCTCGACGACGCGGCGGTGGCGTGGCGCGAGACTGCGTTTCGCGGGCGCTTCGACCTGGACACGAAGAACGACGGGGCGTGGGCGATCGACGGTCGCCTGGAGGGTCTCGACCTCGCCGAGTTGCCGCGCCTGTGGCCCATGCCGGAACTCGACGCCTCGCAGCTCGACGGCGACGTGCGGCTCGCGCACGACGCGCGCGGCTACACCGGCCTCGTGCGCGACGCCGATGGCGTCTGGCGCGACCTGCCCGTGCGCGACCTGCGCGGCACGTGGGCCATGGTGGGCAAGTTGCAGACGATCGATGCGCGCACCCAGCTGGGCGGCGGGAGCATGAGCAGCCGGGGGACGATCGGCCCCGCCGGGATCGACCTGGTCGTCGCCGCCGCCGACATCGATGCCGCGACGATTCCCTTGGCGACGTGGACGGCCCTCGGGGTCACCACGCCGCCCGCGGTGCGCGTCGAGGCGGTGTCGGCGCGGCTGGTCGGTCCGCGCGCGACGCCGCGCGCGACCGGTCAGGCGCGCCTCGCGGACCTCGCCATCGAGGGCGCGACGATGGGGGCGGCCGACCTCGACTTCGACGCCGTCCTCGGCGCGGCGCCCGCCGGCGACATCACGCTGGCCGGGCGAGACGCGCGCATCGGCCCGGCCCGCGCGGACACCGTGACGGCGCGCGCGTCGTTCAGCGGCAGCGCGATCGGGATCGAGGACTTCCGCGCCACGCGGGGCGACTCCGTGCTGGCGCTGGGGGGGCGTGTCGTGCGTGACGGCGACGCCTGGGACGTGACGGTCGATCGGGCGACCTGGGATGTCGGCGAGGCGCTCGCCCTCGAGACCGAGGGGTCGCTGCGGGTCCGGCTCGAGCCCGGTGGCCGCGTCGAGGTTCTGCGCGCCCACGTCCTCTCGAACGCGGGTGCCGTCTCCGCGTCCGGCACGTGGGGTGGGGCGAGCGGGGAGAACGACCTGGTGCTCGAGCTCGAGACGCTCGATCTCGAGTCGATGCTCGCGCCGTTCATGCCCGCGGCCGACGCGCGGGGCATTGTCACGGGGCAGGCGCGCATCGAGGGCGCGGGCAAGGCCGCGGTCTACACGATCGATCTCGAGGGACGCGACCTCCGCTGGCGACGCCTCGATGCAAGGCACATCGTCGCCCGGGGGCGTCTCACCCAGTCGACCTGGCGGGTTGAGCAGCTCGATCTCGACACGGGCCGCGGACGTTTGGGCTTCACCGGCGACCTTGCCTGGGCCGAGCCGCCGACCTTCGACGCCGACGCGGCGGAATGGAACCGCGCGCTCACCGCCGCGCCGCGCTGGCAAGGCGCGCTCGTCGCCGACAGCCTGGCCATGGACCAACTCGCCGATTGGTTCCCGCAGCTCGGTGGCTGGCGTGGCGTCCTCGACCTCACCTGCCGCCTCGACGGCCGCCCGGCCTCGCCGGTCGTGCGCGTCACCGGCGCGATCCACCGGCCGGGGTGGGGGCAGGCCACACTCGAGGACTTCGACGTGGACGTGCGCTACCACGACGACCTGGTCACGGTGCACCGCCTGGCCATGGCGGGCCCGGACAGTCTGGGCCCGTCGGTGACGGGCTCGATGCCGCTGCGCCTCGGCTGGGGCGTGAAGAACGAAGAGCGCCTGCCCGACCGTCCCATGGAGATTGACGCCCTTGCCCACGGCGTCGACCTGTCGATCGTGCCGCTGCTCCTGCCCCAGATCGCGGCGGCGGGAGGGAAGTTCGATTTCGACGCGCGCTTGACGGGGACGCCGCGCAAGCCTGAACTGGCCGGCAGCATCACCATCCGCGACGGAATCGTGCGCCCTTCCTCGCGTGAGGAGGTGCTCACCGACGTCGACGGCCGGGTTGTGCTGATGGGGGACAAACTCATCGTCGAGAGCCTGACCGCCCGCCAGGGCAAGCGTGGGCGCCTGGTGGTGAAGCCGGGGGGCTCGGGAACGATCGAGGACCTGCGGATCGTCGACTACGCACTCGACGTGCAGCTGGAGAAGATCACCGGGTTCTCCAGCGGCGAGTACGTGATCGTGCTCGACGCCGCGCTGAAGGTCACCGACGGGATCGACGCGGGCGGGCCGCTGCCGCTGCCGCACATCACCGGAGCCGCGCGCGTCGACGAGGCGCTGTTTCTCTACAACTTCGCCGACCCGACGCGGCAACAGATGACCCAGGGTCCGCTCGTCCTGCCGCCGTGGACCTACGCGATCGACGTCGACGCCGACAAGAACGTCTGGTACCGGCCCACCGACGCGAACATCGAGGGCCGCCTCACCGACTTTCGCGTGATCCAGGACGCCGATCGCTTCCGTATGCTGGGCGAGGTCGAAGCCTTGCGCGGTCGCTACTACTTCCTTGGCAACGGCTTCGACCTGCAGACGGGCAGCCTGTTCTTCGACGCCGCGCAGGAGATGGATCCCACCGTCGACGCGGTCCTGACCACCGAGAAGGTGCTCGACACCAGCCAGTCGAACAGCACGCGCGAGACCATCACGCTCACCGTCACCGGTCGCGCCCAGTCGCCGAAGGTCACGCTGACCTCCAGCCCGAGCGCCCTGGCGCAGGGGGAGATCGTCCGCCTGCTCACCTACGGCCAGATCAAGAACAGCGGGGGGACCGCGCTGGTCGCGGCCGGCTCGCAGATGCTGGCCCGGCAATTGTCGCAGGAAGTCCCCGAAGTCGAGAAGTATCTGGGGACGATCGAAGTCGGCCAGCGCTACAGCGAGGGCAAGGACGACTATGCATCCCAGGCGTTCACCACCGTCGGGCTCACGCGCTACTTCACCAACGA
>JANOEH010000145.1:0-7423 GCA_031413115.1 Candidatus Eiseniibacteriota bacterium
CAGAAACCTGCGCAACCAACTCGCCTCAAGACCAGTTGATCGCGTCAAGGACTAAGCACTTAACTTATTGTATTTCAAACGATTAGAAGATCAGATTGTTCCGAGCCCCCGATTGGCACTCTCCTCGCAATAGAGATTGGCACGAGAGGCGCTACCTCCACCGAAGTGCCCGGCCGTCCGGCCGATGCACCTCGGGAAAAGCAACAGGGAGGTAGCCCATGAAGTCTCGTCGCAATGTCGTCGCAGTTCTCGCCGTTCTGGCCCTGCTGAACGCAAGCCCGTCCAATGCTGGATGGGAGGATCCGGGCGGTGACATGGGCCCACCTGACATGAACTTCGACGACATGATCACGGCGGCTCAGTGGAGCCTCCAGATCGCCCAGGCAGCGTTCTAGGACGCGGCCCCACCTTCCGACGCGGGGTCGGAGAGGGATGACGTCGAGAGGTTCTCCGGTGAGAGAACGTCGAGAGTCGAGCCGTTCGGGCGGAGACGACGGGATGGGTGCGATCGACCCGATCGCAGGCAGGGCGGCTTCGGCTGCAGCCCTGGTGATCGGAAAGAGCGAGAGCGAACGCGAGAGCGTCGCCCGCGCACTGCACCGGGAGCAGCGCGGACCGGACGGTCCCTTCCTTCGGATCGATTGCTCGACCGACGAGGGCCTTCTCCAGCGAGCGCTCCAAGGCTGGCTCGTCGGGACTTCAGGAGGCGACTCCCCGCAACTCCTGAACCGGCTCGAAGGCGGAAGTCTCTTTCTCGACGAGATCGAGACGCTGGGTGTCGAGACGCAGGCTCTCCTGCTCGACCTCCTGACCCGGACTTCGAGGGTCACGGACGATGCAGAGGGTGCGTCCGCTGGCACGAGCCAGCTCTGGAAAGGTGTGTTGATCGCCGGCAGCGAGTCCTCGCTCCGGCGGGCAGTGCGAGATCGAGGCTGGTCGTCCGGACTGGCCGAACGTCTCGAGCAGGTTCGGATCGTCCTGGATCCGGACGACGTCGACTCGAGGGAGTCCTGACCCGAGAGACCGGCGGCAGCAAGGGGGCCGTGACGCAGCGCAAGCAGCACCAGCTTTACCAGCAACAGGCGCGACGGGGGTCGCAACGCAGCACAGGCTGATACGCTCGGCAACAGGCGTGGGGCCGTGACGCAACGCAGAACGACGAGAGGGAGCCACGATGGCTCCCTTTTTCGTTTTGGTCGTGACCGCACGACTGTGTGCGAGGCATTTGGCGAGAAACGCCCCTTGCCACGCAAGGGGTTACGGGGTCGATCCACGGGAAGAGCCTCAGGAATTGCCTCGCCCACAATCGTGCGGGCACAACCTGGGTTGACCGAGGGGCACTCCGGGGTGCAAGCTTGCTCCATCGCGCCCGGGCAATCCTCCAGCGGTGGATGGATCGGCTGCCCGCCCGGAAACGAGATCGATCTCCGGCCACCCGTCGGAAGTTCCCGACGACGGCTGCGGAGCCTTGCTGTGGCCCGGGGATTGCTCACGGAAGAGATGTCTCGTGAGAGGAGCTCGCCTCGCATTCTGAGGAGGGGTGACCGCGGCGTTCTTGCGCCGACGCCCGATCCCCTTGTCCGTGTGGCGATTGACGACGTACCTCGACCCCCTGGAGGGAGGTCCCGTGCTCCATTCGGCCCCGGTTGCTGTCCAGGCCACCTCAGCGTCACTTGCTCGACCGGCAGGCGCCTCGCGCCATTTCCGGACGCTGGCCGGCCTGATCCTGTCCGCCGCGCTGCTTCTTCCGGCCGAGTTCGCCCCCGTCGCCGCGGCGGCGGGAACGAACTCCGCTGCGACCACGGCGAAGAAGACCCCGGCCAAGAAGACCACCGCCAAGAAGAAGACCCCGGCGAAGAAGTCTTCTGCCCGCAAGAGCACCCTCAAGAAGTCGACGGCCAGCAAGAAGTCGGTCAAGAAGCCGGTCAAGAAGTCGAAGCTCAAGTCGAAGAAGCGCGTGCTCAAGAAGGGCCGGCGCCCGGTCACCTACGGCGGCGGCGTCAACGCCCGCGCAGCGATCATCCTCGATGCGAAGACCGGCGAGGTCCTGTTCGACAAGAACTCGGGCCAGGCGATGCCGATCGCGAGCCTCACCAAGCTCATGACGATGATGGTGTACCTCGAGATGAAGCCGGATCTGACGCGCCGGGCGATGGTCTCGCGCGAGGACCTGGCCGGCTCCGGGCACACGCGGCTGCGCTCCGGCGAGATCGTCACCATGCGCGACCTGCTTCACCTGGCCCTGTTGTCGTCGGACAACGCGGCGACGCGCTCGCTGGTGCGCAACTCGGACCTGCCGCCCGAGGAGTTTCTCGCCCGGATGAACCGCAAGGCGCAGGTGATGGGTCTGCACCAGACGCGCTTCGTCGAGTTCACGGGGCTCTCCGAGCAGAACGTCTCGACCGCGACCGAGTACGCGCAGATCCTCAAGCGCGCCAGCGGTGAGCAGATGATCTCGCACATCACGACGCTGCCCGACTACACGTTCCGCAGCTCGAAGAAGGATTACCACCTGGTGAACACGAACCGCCTGTGCCGCTACGGCGTGTTCGACGTGCGCGGTGGCAAGACCGGCTTCATCAGCGAGGCGGGCTACTGCCTCGCGACCTGGGTCTCGACCCGCTCGCGCGACGTGATCTCGGTCGTCCTGGGCGCTCCGTCGAACTCGGTGCGCTTCTCGGAGACGCGACGCCTGATCGACCGCTGGGCGGCCACGCCGGCCGTGCACGCAGCAGTCGTGACCGACGCCCCCGAGCTGACAGCCGACGCCCGCGGCGCCGACGAGTCCGCCGCTCCGATCCCGCTGAACTGAAATAGCGAAGGGGGCCCGGACATCGGGCCCCCTTGCCGACCGCTCCTTTGGGGGGAACCTCTTCTCGGAGCGATCCGCCTACCGGGCCGCCACCAGCTTCACCGTCTTCACTCCCTGCAGCGTGATCAGGCGCGCGAAGAAGACTCCGCGCCGCCCGCCCGCGTTCCACGTCAGCTCGGTCGTGCCCGCCGGCGCGTCGCCCGCGTACAGACGCGCCTGACGGCGGCCGCTCGCGTCGTACACGTCGAGCGTCACGCGCTGCGCGTCGGCCAGTGTGAAGGCGATGCGCAGGCTGCCGGCCGCGGGCCTCGTCGCCAGGGCGATCGTGTCGCTCGAGCTTGCGGCGTCGCTCGCACCGACCTCCTCGGCCACGTCCTCGACATGGGGCCCGAGCGTCCGGACCGGAATGCGCCAGCCGGCCTTGCCGCTGTTGATGTGCTCGGCCTCGCCCCGGGCGATCGCGTCGTTTGCCGGCAGGCCATCGTTGATCATCACGGCGAGCCGGCGGATCTCCTCGGCAAGCGTGCGGCCCGAGGCGTCGACGACCAGGTTCAGCGACAGGCGGCCGCTCACCACGTTCAGCAGCACGACCAGCAGCTCGCGCTTCGCCTGGCGGAGTGCATTGTTGCCGCCCGGGTCGAGAGTCGAATCCATGTCCGCCAGCGTCAGGCGTCGCGCCGCCGTCGGGCCCGTGCCGTCGGGATCGACCTGCGTGACGCCCTCGACGCAAACCGGATCGGTCGCATGCTGTGCAAAGTGGGCGAAGATCGCCTGCGGGAAGCTCGACGCCATGTCCTGCGGATTCTCGTCGCGGCGACCGCTGCCGCGCAGTGCGGCGGCGACCTCACGCCGCCAGTAGTTGTACGACTCCGGGTTGTTCACGACGGGCGACGGCGGCGGCGGGGTCACGATGTCGTGTGCGATCGCGAACGCGACGCTGCGCGTCTCACCCGCGACGATCGAGGTCGCGATCGACGCGCTCGCCGGATCCACCGCATGGTAGCCGGCGGGCACGGTCAGCGTGAGCGCGAGCGGTCCCTGCGGCACGTCGGCGAGCTCGAACGAACCCCCGGCGCCGGTCACCTGCGTGCTGCCCGCGTTGTTCGCGTCCACCACCGCGACCTGCGCGCCGGCGAACGCCGCGCCATCCGCGGTGACGGAGACGGCGAGCGAGCCGGTCGTCAGGGGCGGGAACGCGGTGATGCCGCAACGCAGGCCGAAGGCTCCGCCGTTGACGTCCGCGAAGTCGGGGGACAGCAGGCCAGACGCGTCCGCTTCGAACATCACGTCGCCGCTGCCGAAGCTCGAGTTGGTGAACAGATGTACGGTGAAGCCGGATGTGAGGGTGCCAGCCAGGTTGCCATACAACGCCTCATCCGTCGTGGGCAGCGCGATCGCGTCGCCGGCCTCGAACGTGTGGCCCAGCATCGTCCACGTCGCGCCGCGGATCGCGGCTCCGTTCGCATCGACCACACCCATGGTACAGGCGGTCTGGCGCCACTCGAAGTCGAGTCCGGTCAGGCCATCGGTCGCCTCGCGCACTTCGCTGCGCACCAGGTCCACCGGCGCACCGTCGAACGCGGCACGCACGTCGAACACCCAGCCCGCCAGCGACGGCCCGCTCATTCCCGTGTGCACCGCCTCGTCGGTCAGCGGCAGCGTGAGCATGCCGGGCGCGTACATCGCACCATCTCCAGCAAAGCCCCACCTCGCACCTGCGATCGCCCCGCCGTTCTGGTCGACGACGGAGACCGCGACATCGGCGGTGCGCCAGACGATGAGGACGTCGCCGCCACCCGGGTTGAGGAACAGGAACTCGTTCCGCGACAGGCCGTTCGCCCCACCCGGGCGCAGAGCTCCGCCGGGCAGCATCGCACCGAGGACTGCGGGCTCGATGGTCACCAGCTGCGGACCGGCCACCAGGTCGACCGTGGCGGGCGTGGTCATGTCGCCGGTCGTTCCTTCGACGCGAACCATCGAACCGTCGAGCGGACGGCCGTTCTGGTCGACGACGCGGAACGTGTAGCTCGCCGGCGCGCCGCCGAACTGCGCCTGCGCAACCGGCGGAGCCATTGCGGTGAGGATTGCGGTCGTGGCGGCGAGCGCGGTGAGTGTCGGCGTGAACCGACGACGAGCAGCTTTGCGAATCCGTTCCATGGGGCACGTCCTCCTGATCCTCCCGGTCGGCCCGCAGCGCGTCGAGGGGCAGCCGGAACGATCAAGGAGTGTGCATCGGACGTGCCGGATTCGGGGTGACCGGCGTGCTGCATCGCGGCGACCGCGATCGCGGCGGCGGAGCGGCCACGGGACGCGATCCGCAATCGTGTCGCATCGTGCATGGCGCTCCGATGTGGCGCGCGGGACGTGGTTTCCACGACTTCCTCGCGCGGCGGCCCTGGGGGATGGCCGCCGCCGGGCAATGCGCAACTCCCGAGTCCGGGGCGGCGCAGGGCGGGGGCAACGCGCGACTCCTCCAGGGATCGCGCAGGCTGCGCGGGCAGGCGTGGCGGCTTGCACGTTTGGGCGGCCCGTCAGCAGCCTGCTTCGTCGGCCTCGAGAAGCGCACGCTCCATGACCGCCTCGACCACGCGGGCGGGCACCCGCGCCGGTCGCATGGCGCGGGCGAGCCGCAGCGCCTGCGCCTCGCCCTGGGCGTAGACGAGCACCTGGTCGACGACCATCGTCGGCTCATCCCACGGCTCGACGCCGCGCCCGGCACGCCGTTCGACCAGCTCGTCGTGGGTGAGCACGCGAGTCGGGTCCGACGGCAGGCGGTAGTACCACGTCTCGACGACCCACGCGCCGGTCGG
Organism: Candidatus Eiseniibacteriota bacterium; assembly: GCA_031413115.1. Lineage (GTDB taxonomy): Bacteria > Eisenbacteria > RBG-16-71-46 > RBG-16-71-46 > DASYSL01 > JANPEF01. The sequence goes on from JANOEH010000145.1 coordinate 5,623, forward strand.
ACGGTGGAGCCGCATCAGGAAGGCCCCGGGGCTCGAGCGCGGTCCACGACGAGTCGAGTTCCGAGTCGAGCCAGGCGCCTTCGCGGACGATGAGGCGGGATTCGTCGGAGTTGGGGTCGGGGTCGGGGTGGGCGAGAACGAGGTCGGTGTCGCCGCCCTCCTCCTCGCAGGCATGTGCGCGGGGCGCGGCCAGCGGGGCGGCAAGCAGGACAAGGCTCAGCGCGAGGATCCAGGGGCGAGTCTTCATGGCGATCTCCTCCGTGCCGCTCCGGGCCGGGCGGCTCGAATCCAGGGAGCGCAAGGAAGGTGCCTAACTTGTAAGTGACTATTTACCAACTGCTTAAGACATAATGGCTCGAGCGATCGGCTGGCATGTGTCCCTGCGAGCACGCTTGACTCTCGATTCGGCCACTGGTCATACTAGAAGTATGAAAGTCGCCGTCTCAATTCCGGACCAGGTCTTCGCGGATGCGGAGCGCCTGGCCCGCCGGCTCAAGGCATCCCGGAGTCGCCTCTACAGCCTCGCCCTCGCGGAGTTCGTCGCGCGTCACTCGCCCGAGGAGATCGCCGCCTCGATCGATCGCTTGATGGATCGCCTCGGCGAGGACGACACCCGGTTCGTGGACGAGGCTGCGCGGCGCATCCTCGAGAACACCGAGTGGTGATCGCCCAGGGCGAGATCTGGTGGGCGGACCTGCCTGCGCCGGTGGATTCGGAGCCGGGCTGCCGACGCCCGGTCCTGGTCGTCCAGTCGGACGAGTTCAATCGCACGCGCCTGCGCACGACGATCTGCGTGCCGCTGACCAGCAACCTCGCGTGGGCCGAGGCGGCTGGAAATGTGTTGCTCCCGGCACGCACGACCGGCCTGCCGAAGGACTCCGTTGCCAACGTGTCGCAGATCACGACGATCGATCGGGGCTCTCTCACCGAACGCGTTCGCCTGCTCCACCGTCCGCGCCTCGAGGCGGTCCTGCTCGGGATCGAACTCGTGCTCGGTCGCTCGTAGTCGCGCTCTTCCTCAGCCCCCCGCCCCCGCCGGCCCCCGAAACAGCGCGAACGAACTGGTGAACCCGTGCAGGTGGGTGGTCCCGCGCACCATGCCGATCTCGCCGTTGGCGAAGAAGCCGCCCAGCGCGACCGCTCCCAGCTTCTCGCGGAACGCGTCGGTGTCGTGATCGGGCCGCCCGTACAGGTTCTTGCCCCGCCCCAGGCACGAGAAGACCAGCGCCCCGGCCGGATGCGCCGCGCCGGGGACGGCCAGCACGTCGGTGGTGTAGCGGTCGAGATGGACGTCGAGGTCCTCGGCCGAGGCCAGCGCGTCGCGCAGGTGGAAGCACACCGATTGCCCCGCGCGCGGCTTGTCGCCCACCGCCAGCGCGCCGTTGTCGGGGCTGACGCCCAGGATGTTGCGGATCAGGTACGTGCCATCGCTGGGCACGTCGTCGAGCGGATCGACGCTCACGCCGAGAAACAGCGCCGAGCGCGCGAGGCGCTGGTCGCGGTCCGACAGCCGCGGCAGCAACCCACGCAGCACTTCGAGCGGCGGCTGGCCGTCGAGCTCGAGGATGAGGTTTTCGCGCGCGCGAGTGACGCGCATCGGCGCGCCGATCGCGCGGCAGCCCTGGGCGACGATCGTGTCCACGTGGATCGCACCGGTCAGCGCCACGCCCACGGCGCCGGCGCGCAACACGTCGCCGTCGACGAGCAGCACGTTGCCGCCCGGCTCGGCGGAGGCGCTGGCGAGACCGCCCACCTTGGCGCTCTTCGGGAATGCGTAGTCGAGGCCGCGCACGAAGTCGTC
>JANOEH010000146.1:0-9059 GCA_031413115.1 Candidatus Eiseniibacteriota bacterium
GGTCCGAGGGCTGCCAGCTTCCGCCCATGGAAGCCATGGCCTCAGGCTGTGCCGTGGTCGCCACCGAGGTCGGCGGGATCCCCGACTATGCGATTCCCGGGGAAACCGTGCTCACCGGGCCGCCCCACGCCCCGGAAATCCTCGCGGAACAGCTCGTTCGCCTCGCGAGCGATCGCAAGTTCGGTCGGGCTCTGGCGGATCGTGGACGGGATCACATTGCGGGATTTACCTGGGAACGCGCGACCGATCGACTCGAGGGGATCTTGCAGGCCATCCATCGGGGAGAGACGGCTTGAGCGCGCGGTCGACCGTGCTCGTCCTGACTCCGCGGACGCCGTGGCCGCTCGACGACGGGGGAAGGATCGTCGCCTGGCAGTCCGTGGAATCGGCGGCTCGTGCGCACGCCGTCGTTCTCGTGACCTTCGACACACCCGGGGAGATCCACCTGCTTGAGCCGGATTTCGTCCGCGCCGCGTGCCACGCCGTCGTGCGCGTCCCTCTTCGCCCGCCGGGTGTGCTCCGTGCCGCCCTGCGCGGATCGTTCGGGCGATGGCCGCACACGATGGTTCGATTTCACTCTCCCGCATTCGATACCGCGGTGCGGGACGCCGTGCGGGAGTATCGGCCGGCCTTCGTCCTCGTCAACCATCTCCATCTCGCGGTCTATGCCGATGCCATCGGCGAGACTCCATGGGTGCTGCGGGAACACAATGTCGAGCACCTCTGGATGAGCCGCTATGCGGCGACGCGGAAGAATCCCGTCACGCGCACGTATGCGCGATTCCAGGCCGGCCGACTGCGCGTTTTCGAGCGCGAGAGTATCCGCCGTGCCGCCCTGGTCCTGGCCCTGCACGAGGAGGAGGCGCGGCTGCTCCGTGCGCTGGCGCCGGAGGCGCGCGTCGAAGTCGTTCCGATCGCGATCGACTTCGCCCGCTTCCCGGCACCAGACCCGGTCGACCCGCCAATCGTCCTGATCGTCGGAGCCTTCGCCTACGCCCCGAACGCCGAGGGCCTGAGCCGATTCGTCGCGGAGGGCGCCGGTGAGCTGCGTCGTCTCGCCCCCACGGCGCGCCTGCGCGTCGCCGGGCGCGGGCTCGACCCGGGGCTGGCCCGCGAACTGGAGGCGGCCGGGGTCGAGGTCGTCGGCGCCGTTGTGGACATGGCCCCGGAGTTCGCGGCGGCGACTGTCCTTCTCGTCCCCGTGTGGTTCGGCGCCGGCGCGCGGGTCAAGGTCGTCGAAGCCGCCGCGGCCGGAGTGCCCGTGGTCTCGACGCCGCTCGGCGCCGAGGGTCTGGGTTTCGCCGCCGGGAGCGAGATCCTTCTCGCCGAGGCTCCGCTCGACCTCGCCCGCGCAGTCGCTGCGCTCGTCCTCGACCCGGCGCGGGCGCGCCAGATGGGAGGTCGCATGCGTTCGGCCGCCCTCGAGCGGTACTCCCTTCCCGCGGTGGCGGACCGCACGAACCAACTCTGCGCCGCGATCGAGCGGGACGGTCCGGCGTGAACGTCCTCGTTCTCACTTCGCGGCTTCCGTATCCTCCCGATCGCGGTGATCGCCTGCTGGGACTTCGCATGCTCGAGCTGCTCGCATCCCGTCACCGGGTGACGCTTGCCTCCTTCGTCACCGGACGCGAGCCGGAAGAGGGACGCGATCACATTCGCGGGCTGGGCGTCGACGTGCACGTGGTCGTGCTTCCACCGTTCTTGTCCCTCGCACGAACCGCGATGGCCCTTCCGACCGCCACTCCCTTGCAGTTGGCCTACTACCGCAGCGGCCGGATGAATCGACTGGTCGACCGGCTCTCGGCATCTTGTCCGTTCGATGCGACGATCGTGCAGATGATCCGCATGACGCCCTACGGCCTGCGGGTTCCGACCGGTCGGAGAATCGCGTTCCTCGCCGATTCGTACGGATTGGCCATGGGGCGGCGCGCGGCGGTGGAGCATGGCCTGCGGGCGGCCGTCACGCGGCTGGAGGCCTCGCGGATCGCGCCGTACGAGCAGGATATCGCGATCCGCTATGACCGGACGTGGCTGGTGTCGCCGGCGGACCTCGCGGGGTTTCCGCGCACGTCGTGGCCGCGGATCGACATCGTTCCGCTCGGCTTTCCCGATCGGCTGCTGCAGTGCCCGATCGACCGCGAGCCGGGGGCACGGTTGCTCTTCGTCGGCCACCTGGGCGTTCCGCATAACGTGGATTCCGCGCAAGTGCTGGCGCGCGAGGTGCTGCCTGCGATCCGGGCGCGTCGGCCGGATGCGACCCTCCGCCTGGTCGGCGCGGATCCCTCGCCGGTGGTCCGCGCATTGCACGCACCACCTGGGGTGATCGTCACCGGATTCGTGCCGGACCTCGCGGCCGAGTTTGCCGCGGCCCACGCCTTCGTGGCCCCGCTGCGCTTTGCCTCGGGAGCCCAGAACAAGATCATCGAGAGCCTGGCCGCGGGCGTGCCGGTCATCACCTCGAGCATCGCCGCCGCCGGCCTTGGCGCGACCGGGGAACGGGACCTGCTCATCGCCGATGATTCCGCCGCAATTGCCGATCGCGTCGTCCGCCTGCTCGCCGACGAGGGACTTCGTGCGGACCTGGGCCGTCGTGGCCGCGCGTTCGCTTCGCGTGGCTTCCGCTGGTCGAACATCCTGACGGCCCTCGAGCGCGCGGAGTCGGAGGCGCCGGTGGTCCACTCCATAGGCCAGAGTTCGGTCATCTGACCGAGAACCCGGCGGCGCCGACCGACTGGGCCCCGCGTCCGGCGGCTGTCGCGAGACGCTAAGTGCTTTCGCGGGAAGGAATTCAGTTCTGGCGCACGCCCGGTGGGGAGCCGGCTCCGGCAGGCATGGTGCTTGCGGGGTGGGTGCGGGGATCGTCCCCCCAAACGGCGCCCGGAGGGCTCGACGGGAGGACTCGATCGCCACAACTTGCTGAACCATATGGGTTTTGCTGGTCGGGACCGGCAGAAAACCGTTTGACACCCGACCGGACGTTCTCCTAACCTGCTGAGGCACCTGCAAGGGCGGTGAAGTCGTCCGCCCGCATTCCGATTCGCCCCTGTCATGGGACACCGAGGGAGGACCATGCGAGTTCTGGTCACAGGAGGTGCCGGCTTCATCGGGTCGCATCTGGTCGATGCGCTCCTCGCACAGGGCCATGAAGTCTGGGCGCTCGACGACCTTTCGACGGGCTCGCTCGACAATCTCAAGGACGCCTCCGCCAACCCGAGCTTCCACTTCGTCGAGGGCTCCATCCTCGATTCGAAGATCGTCAACGCACAGGTCGCCAAGGTCGATGAGGTCTATCATCTGGCCGCCGCCGTCGGCGTCAAGTTCGTCCTCGACAACCCCCTGCGCTCGCTGCTGACGAACATCCGCGGCAGCGAGGAGGTTCTCGAGGCCGCCGACAAGCAGGGCAAGAAGAAGGTCATCCTCTTCTCCTCGAGCGAGGTCTACGGCAAGGGCGCCTCGATCCCGTTCCACGAGGACGACGATCGCCTGCTCGGCCCCACGTCGGTCCTGCGCTGGTCGTACGCCGCCTCCAAGGCGGTCGACGAGTTCCTGGCGCTCGGCTATCACCACGAACGTCGGTTGCCGGTCATCGTCGTGCGCTGCTTCAATACGTGCGGCCCGCGGCAGAGCCCTCACTATGGCATGGTCATTCCCCGGTTCGTCGAGCGCGCGCTGCGCAACGAGCCGATTCTCGTCTATGGTGACGGCCTGCAGAGCCGCTGCTTCTCGTCCGTGCACGACGTCGTCCGCGGCGTCCTGATGCTGGCGAAGGAGCCCAAGGCCATCGGCGAGGTGTTCAACATCGGCACCAAGGAAGAGGTCTCGGTCACCGAGCTCGCCCGTCGCGTCAAGGCGATCACCGGCAGCACCTCCCCGATCGAGGCGGTCGAGTACGAGGCGATCTACGGCAGCAAGTTCGAGGACATGCAGCGCCGGGTCCCGTCGCTCGACAAGATCAAGGCGATGGTCGGCTACGAGCCGCAGGTCACGCTCGATCAGCTGCTCCGCGACACGGTCGAGCACGTGCGGGCCAGGGCCAGCGCGCCGGTGACCGCGACGCACTCCTCGACCGCCGCGCGCTGATCGCCCTGTTGCCGAGCCCCGCGGGACCGGCTATCGTCCCGGGGCCATGATTCGCGACCTCACGCCTTCTCCCGACGCCTGGGCCGGACTCGCCGCCTGGGCCGCCGGGCTCGCCGCCGTCCTGCTCGTCACCCCGCTGGTGCGGAAGGTGGCGTGGGCGACCGGCTACCTCGACCACCCCGAAGCGCGCAAGCTCCACATCGCAGCCACGCCGTTGCTCGGCGGCGTCGCCGTCGCCGTGGGCACCGCGATCGGTGCCAACCTCGGCTTCTGGTCGCTCGACATGGTGCTGCCGTCGCGCGCGCTGTGGTGGATGGCCGGCGCGGTCGTGGCGGTCGGGCTGGGGCTCATCGACGACAAGTGGGGGATGGGGCCGGCCCCCAAGATGTTCATCCAGGCGCTGGCGGCGTGGCTCTTCCTCCAGGGTGGCGTCTATCCGCAGGCGTACTTCGGGCCGTTCTGGGGCCAGGCGATCGCCATCTTCTGGATGGTCGGCCTGATGAACGCGATCAACTTCCTCGACAACATGGACGGCATCGTCGGCGGGGTCGCAGCGATCTGCGCGCTCGCCTTCGCCGCCCTGCTCGCCATCTGGGGCTGGCCGCACGAGGCGCTGTTCGCACTCGGGCTGGCCGGCGCGACGCTCGGCTTCCTGCGCTACAACTTCGCACCGGCGCGCATCTTCCTCGGCGACACCGGAAGCCTGTTCCTCGGCTACACGCTCGGGGCGCTGGGGCTGATCGCCGCCACCGCGGGGCCCGGCGTGTCGGGCATCCTGTCCACGCTCCTGGTGCTCGGCTTCCCGCTGTTCGACACGACGTTCGTCGTGCTGACCCGCATGGCCGAAGGTCGCAAGGTCTACATCGGCGGGCGCGACCACACCACGCATCGCATGAATCGCGTCGTGCGCGGGCCGCGCCGCACCGCCGTCTCCGTCTACGCCACCACGATCGCGCTCGCGCTCTCCGGCATCTTCCTCGGGGTCACCCCCGGGTGGCGGTTCGGGGCTGCGATCGTCACGGTGTGGGCGATCGTGCTCGTCGTCCTTGGCCGCCGCCTCGCGCGCGTGCCGCAACTGTGAGGAATCCATGACCGAATCCGACGCCATCACCGGTTCCGCCGCGCATCCCGACTCGCCGGTCGCCGCCTTCGTGCACGACCTGCTGGTCCGCCTCGTCGATCACCCCGAGGCGGTCTCCATCCGCGTCGATCCCGGTCCGACCACGTTGTACGAGGCGAGCGTCGCCGCCGACGACGTGGGCCAGATCGTCGGCCGCGAGGGGCGCATCGTGAAGGCGCTGCGCACGCTCATCTCCACCGCGGCGGAGAAGCGCGGCGAGCGCGCGACGTTTGAGATCGCCGAGCCCCGCGCTTGAGCACGCTTCACCCCGCGCGATGACCCGCGTCGATGTCGGTCGCGTGATCAAGGCGCACGGACTGCGCGGGCAGGTCGTGGTCGGCGGCGTGCGCCTGACCCTCGAGGAGTTCGTCGGCCTGGGCCACGTGTACGCGCGCGGCGTCGCCGGCACGACGGGCGAGAAGGCCGCCACGCAACGACTCGAGATCACCGATGCGAAGCCATTCCAGCAGAGCATGATCGTGCGCTTCGAGGGCTTCGACCGCCGCGAGGAGGCCGACGAGTTGCACGGTGTCGTGCTCGAGGTCGACCCCGCGCAGTTGCCGGTCAACGCCGACGGCACGGTCTACCTGTTCCAACTGGTGGGGCTCGCCGTCGCGACCGAGGACGGGCAGGCGCTCGGCCGCGTGAGCGAAGTGCTGCAGACCGGAGCGACGCCCATTCTCATCGTCCACGGGCCGCCGGCCGCCGAGGGCGAGAAGCCCCGCGAGCGGATGCTCCCGATGAGCCCCGAGGTCCTCAAGAGGGTCGACACCGCTGCCGGAACCGTCACCGTCCACCTGCTGCCGGGGATGGAGGAGTTGTGAGGGCCACCCGCGTCGGCGGGGTCGACGCTATTCCGCGCGGGGCACTCCATTCGTCGGGCGATGCAGGGGCACGCTGAAATCGAGGACGTCTGCGGGTGAGACTTCGACGAGAGGCGTGGCGGAGTAAGCCGATTCATCCTTGATCAGAGTGAAGATCATGTCGAGGTAGGGCAGCCCGGTGTTGGCGAGCCGGTCGTCGAGCTCGATCAGTCGGCCGACCGCGCCCTTGCTGATCACGCGCTGGAGCAACGGCAACGAGTGGTTGAAAGCGGCCACGATCCGTCCCCGGAGCCCCGCTGCTTGCGGCTTGGGCAGCGCATCGGCGATCGAAAAGGCCTTGGTCAGGGCCGCGGTGAGCAGGCGGCGGACGTGTATGCGGCGAGCGGTCGGTCGCGTGAAGTCGAAACTCGTCGGATCGAGGGCGTGGATGTGTCCGTGCGGAACCTTCTCGCGGATGTTCCGTTCGACGACCTCGATCGGCTCGCGCGGCACGGTAATGATCACGGCCCGGCGCGCGACGCGCAGGAGTTCCATCGTCGCTTCCTGGATCCGCGACACGTGCTCCAGCGTCTCGCTGCAGAGGACCACGTCGAACTCCCCGTCCGCAAAGGGCAACGCGTGGATGTCGACGGATCGGCCGGGGACTCCGTAGAGAGCCATCGCCCGGTGGCAGGCCTCCTCGGACAGGTCGCAGGAGGTCACGTCCGCGCCGAAGACCTTGCGGGCCAGCGCCGACTTGTAGCCCTCCGCACCGCCGATATCGAGCAGCGAGGAGAAGCGCAGGTGCGACAGGGCACGCATGATCTGGTAGGTGATGATGTAGCGGGGGGTCGGCCAACCCTCGCAAGGACCCTGACGAAAGCCGTAGACGGGTTGGTGAGCGTAGTAGACGCCCTCCTCGTCGACTTCGCGAAAGCGGCGATCGAGCCAAGCTTGAGTGTCAGCCGTGTACGGATCCATGCCAGACGATAGACCGGGTCCCGTAAACCCGTAAAGGCAAAAGGGATAGGGGCCGTCGATCAGGCGGGATTCGGAGTTGGAACCGGGGCGGAGGGGGGCACGTGCGGATCTCGCTGATCACCATCTTTCCGGACTTCTTCGCCGGGGCCCTCGCCGAGGGGATGATCCGGGTGGCCCGCGAAAAGGGACTCCTGGACATCCAAGTCATTAACCTGCGAGACTTTACCGAGGATCGTCACAAGACGACCGACGACACCCCCTTCGGTGGCGGGGTGGGCATGGTCATGAAGGCCGAGCCGATCTTCCGGGCCGTCGAGACGGCCGCTCCCGAGCCCCCGCCGGCCCGCCACGTCGTCCTCCTGACCCCCCAGGGAAAGCCGTTCCAGCAGGCGGACGCCCTGCGGCTGGCAGGGCTAAGTCACGTTGTGCTATTGTCCGGGCGGTACAAGGGTGTCGACGAACGGGTTGCCGAAAACCTCGTTGACGAGGAACTTTCCCTCGGGGATTTCGTCCTCTCGGGGGGGGAGCCCGCTGCCCTTTGCGTCGTCGATGCCGTCGCCCGGTTGCTCCCCGGAGTCCTGGGCGACTTCGACTCCGCCGAAAGCGACTCGTTCCACTCCGGCCTCCTCGATTGCGCGTACTACACCCGTCCGGCCGTGTTCCGGGGGTGGTCCGTCCCCGACGTCCTCGTTTCGGGAGACCACGCGAAGATCGCCCGCTGGCGTCGGGAAGACGCACTCGCCCGAACGCACGAACGGCGTCCGGATCTGTTGTCCACGGCCACGCTCGACGAGGCCGCCCGGAAGCACCTGAAGGCCCTGACCGGCAAGAAGGAGAAGTAATGAGCCTGATGCAGAAGTTCGAAGCGAAGTTCGCCAAGGCCGAGCACCCCGAGTTCCGCCCCGGCGACACGGTCAAGGTCTACGTGCGCGTCATCGAAGGCGACAAGGAACGCGCCCAGATGTTCCAGGGCGTGATCCTGAACCTGCGCGGCAGCAGCACCAACCGCACGTTCACGGTGCGCAAGGTCTCCGACGGCATCGGCGTCGAGCGCATCTTCCCGATCCACTCGCCGAACATCTCCAAGATCGTGGTCGCCCGCCATGGCGCGGTGAAGCGCGCGAAGCTGTTCTACCTGCGCGACAAGACCGGCAAGGCGGCGAAGATCCGCGAAAAGAAGGTCGTGACCACCGAGACGGCGTCGAGCTAGCGCTCGACCGATCCGTTCGGCGACCGCTTGCGACCTCTCAACCTGCTCGAACTTCTGCGCGCGCTGCAGGCCCACTGGGTTCGATTGATCCCGTGGGTCCTCTTCTGCGCGCTCGCAGGGTACGGACTGGCGTTCGTCATTCCGCCGACGTACCGGGCCCAGGCCAGCATCCTGCCCCCCGAAGAAGACGAGATGGCGAGCTCGCTGCAGATGGCGCGCCGCAACCTGCCCGCGCTCGGCGGGCTGGGCCGGCTCAGCTCCTACTTCACGCAGGCCGACATCGCGCTGGCCGTGCTGCGCAGCCGTACGATGGCCGAGTCGGTCGTCGATCACTTCCATCTCGACCGCCAGTACGGGACGAAGCGTCGCGACGACGCCGTGCGCAGGCTCGGCGAGAGCGTCGACATTCGCATGGCGGCGGACGGGACGATTTCCGTCGCGGCGGAGAACTCCGATCCGAAGCTCGCGGCGGAGATCGCGAACCACTTTCTCGACGAGCTGGACGTCTTCAACAAGCGCAATCGATCCTTCCGCGCCCGCCGAAGCCGGATGTTTCTCGAGGTGCGTGTGGCGGAGACGGACTCCGCGCTCCGCACGGCGGAGGCGCTGCTGGTCGAGTACCAGCGCAAGCGCGGGTCGTTGGTGCTTCCCCCGGAGGCCCGTGGCGCCCTCGAGTCCGCGGCGAGTCTCATGGGCCAGAAGGCTCAAGCCGAGATCGAGCTGGAGCTGGTTCGCCGCTATGCCAGCCCGGGCAGCGAGGAAGTCGCCCGCCTCGAGTCGCGGGTGAATGAATTGCGACGACAGATCGGTTCGATGCCCTCGACGCAGGCGGGTGGTTCGGCGGCGCTGCGCGAAGTGTTCCTCC
>JANOEH010000147.1:0-2460 GCA_031413115.1 Candidatus Eiseniibacteriota bacterium
CACACGCTGCCCGCAGCCTACCGCCGCCGGCTCGCCGGCGAGCGCTTCGACGCCGTCATCGAGGACATCAACAAGCTGCCGTTCCTCGCGCCGCGCTGGGCGAAGGCGCCGGTTCTCGCGGTCGTGCCGCACCTGTTCGGCTCGACCGTGTTCGCCGAGACGGCGTGGCCGCAGGGGCTCTATGTCCTCGCCCACGAGGCGCTCATCCCGCTGGTCTACCGCGACGTCCCGTTCCTGGCGATCTCCGAGAGCACGCGCGACGACCTCGTCGCCCGCGGGATTCCCGCGGAGCACGTGAGCGTCGTCCACTGCGGGCTCGATCACGAGCGCTACCGCCCGTCGGCGGCGAAGGCCGCGCGGCCGACGGTCGCGTTCGTCGGGCGCCTGCGCCGCTACAAGGGCGTCGACGTGCTGCTCGACGCGTTCGCGCGCGTCCGTCGCGAGGTGCCCGACGCCCTTCTCGACGTGATCGGGGACGGGCCGCATCGCGCCGCGCTCGAGGCGCGCGCCCGCGGGCTGGGTCTCGGTCCGGAGTGCGCCCGCTTCCACGGGTTCGTGCCCGCCGCGCGCAAGGTCGAGCTGCTGTCGGCCGCGCACGTGGCGGTCTGTCCCTCGCCGAAGGAAGGCTGGGGCCTCACCGTCATCGAGTCGAACGCCTGCGGCACCGCCGTCGTCGCCAGCCGGAGCCCCGGCCTGGTCGACTCGGTGCGCGACGGGAAGACCGGATTGCTCGTTCCGCACGGCGACGCGCACGCGCTCGCCACGGCGGTGACGACCGTGCTCACCGACCAAGCGTTACGCGCCCGGCTCGAGGCCGAGGCCCGCAGCTGGGCGGCGACGTTCACCTGGGATCGCTGCGCCGACGAGGCGCACGCCGTGCTCGAACGCGCCGTGGGGGCCGTGCCCTCGCCTGCGCCGCGGGCCGCCGTGCGCGGCGCCGTCGGCGCATTCTGACCACCGGAGGAGGATCGATGTCGGGGATGCGCAAGGGGTATCTCGCGGTGGCGTGGTTCGTGTTCCTCTCCACGCTCGCCGTGTACACGCTCACGGTGACGAGCTCGATCCCGTTCTGGGATTCGGGCGAGTACATCGCCACCTCGTTCATCCTGGGCGTCCCGCATCCTCCCGGCACGCCGCTGTACGTGCTCATCGGGCGTTTGTTCTCGATGCTGCCGTTCGGCAACGTGCACCTGATGGTGAACTGGCTCTCCGCCTTCGCCTCGGCGCTCGCGGTGCTGTTCACCTTCCTCGTCACCGTGCGCTTCGTCCGCCTGGCGCAGGCGCGCGCCCACCTGCAGGATGAACGCACCGTCTCGGACGAGGTCATCGCCTGGGCGGCCGGCGCGACCGCGGCGTTCTTCATGGCGTTCTCGAACACGTTCTGGCTGTCCGCGGTCGAGGCCGAGGTCTACGCGCTCTCCTCGATGGTGCAGATCGCCTGTGTCTACCTGGCGCTGCGCTGGTGGGAGGAACTGGCGAACGACGGCGGCGACGGGCGTCTGCTGCTCGCCTGGTACCTGATGTGCCTCTGCATCGGCATCCATCTGGGCACGTTCCTCGTGGCTCCAGCCGTGATCCTGCTCGCGCTGCTGGTGAACCCCCGCTCGCTGTTCCACTGGAAGTTCCTGACCGGCGCGGCGGCGCTGCTGGCGGTCGGCATCTCGGTGCACTTCTACCTGATGATCCGCGCGTCGCTGAACCCGGGGATCAACGAAGGGGATCCCGAGACCTGGGATGCGATGATGTACCTGCTGCAGCGCAAGCAGTACGGATCACGCCCCATGTTCCCGCGGTCGGCCGACCTGTGGACGTTCCAGATCCCCATGTTCTGGGGCTACTTCATGGACCAGTACCGCCTGTGGAAGGCCGAGCATGCGTTCCCCGCGGTGCTGCCGCTGGCGCTCGGCCTGTACGGGGCGGCAATGCAGTTCGTGCGCGAGAAGAAGACGTTCCTCACCATGTTCGTCCTCTTCGGCATTACCAGCTTCGGGCTGGTCATGTACCTCAACTTCACCGACCGCGAGGTCCGCGACCGCGACTACTTCTTCACCTCGGCGTTCCAGTTCTTCGCGATCTGGATCGGCATGGGGGCGGGTTTCGTGCTCGAGCTGGTGCGTGACGCGCTGGCCGGCAGCAAGGCCACCGAGCCTGCGCCTGCGGCCGGAGCGGCCCCGGCCGTGGCGCGCGTCCACCCGGGGCTCGTCCTGGCTTCAGTTGCCTGCGTCGGGCTGTCCTGGCTGCCGGCGAACACCTACTGGTACACCCACGATCGCACGGGTTACGACGTGGGGCGTGACTATGCCAACAACATGATCGCCCCTCTGGACCCCAATGCGTTCGTGTTCACCAACGGCGACAACGACACGTTTCCGCTGTGGTGCCTATTACGGCGGCGACGCGCTGATCGTCCTGGTGCCGCGTGACTCGGTGCCCGGGGTGCCCTCGGTGCCCACGAACCCG
>JANOEH010000148.1:0-11072 GCA_031413115.1 Candidatus Eiseniibacteriota bacterium
CGTCGTCGATCTCGCCGCCATGCGGGATGCCGTCGCGCGTCTGGGCGGCGATGCCTCGCGCATCAATCCGCTGGTGCCCGTCGATCTGGTGATCGATCACTCGGTGCAGGTCGACGTGTTCGGCACGCTTACCGCACTCGAGCGCAACGCGGAGATCGAGTTCACGCGTAACCGCGAGCGCTACGAGTTCCTGCGCTGGGGCCAGCAGGCGTTCCGCAACTTCCGCGTCGTGCCGCCGGCCACGGGCATCGTCCACCAGGTGAACCTCGAGTTCCTGGCCAGCGTCGTGCGGCAGGACACGGTCGGCGGCAAGGCGATCGCGTTCCCCGACACGCTGGTCGGCACCGACTCGCACACGACGATGATCAACGGCCTCGGCGTGCTGGGCTGGGGCGTGGGCGGCATCGAGGCCGAGGCGGCAATGCTGGGTCAGCCGCTGACCATGGTTGCGCCGCGGGTCGTCGGCTTTCGCCTCCACGGCGCGCTGCGCGAGGGCGTCACCGCGACCGACCTGGTGCTCACCGTCACGCAGATGCTGCGCAGGAAGGGGGTCGTCGACCAATTCGTCGAGTTCTTCGGCGACGGCCTCTCGACGCTGTCATTGGCCGATCGCGCGACCGTCGCCAACATGGCGCCCGAGTACGGCGCCACCTGCGGCTACTTTCCGGTCGATGACGAGACGCTGCGCTATCTCCGGGCGACCAACCGCGCCGAAGCCGCCGCGCTGACCGAGGCCTACTGCCGCGCGCAGGGCCTGTTCCGCGTCGCCGGCGCCACCCCGCCGAGCTACAGCGACACGATCGAGCTCGACCTGGGCGACGTCGTCCCGTCGCTCGCCGGGCCCAAGCGGCCGCAGGACAGGGTTGCTCTCGCCGACATGAAGTCGACGTTCCGCGCCGCGCTCGTCGCACCGGTCAAGGACCGCGGCTTCGGCCTGTCCGACGTGGAGCTGGGGAAGACCGGCGCGTGGTCCGACTGCGGCGCCACCGCGACGCTGGGGCATGGCACGGTCGTCATCGCCGCGATCACCTCGTGCACCAACACGTCGAACCCTTCGGTGATGATGGCGGCAGGCCTGCTGGCGAAGAAGGCGCGGGCCAAGGGCCTCGACGCGAAGCCGTGGGTGAAGACCAGCCTCGCGCCCGGCTCGCAGGTGGTGACCGACTACCTGACCAGGGCCGGCGTGATGGGCGATCTGTCGGCGCTGGGCTTCGACGTCGTGGGGTATGGCTGCACGACGTGCATCGGCAACTCGGGTCCGCTGCCCGAGGAGACGGCGAAGGCAGTCACCGAGTCGGGCATCGTGGCCGCGGCCGTGCTGTCGGGCAATCGAAACTTCGAGGGGCGGGTGCACCCGCTCACGCGCGCCAACTGGCTCGCGTCACCGCCGCTCGTCGTCGCCTACGCGCTCGCCGGCACGACCGACATCGACCTCGCGACCGAGCCGCTGGGCAAGGGCACCGACGGCGCGTCGGTCTACCTCAAGGACGTGTGGCCGACGCAGGCCGAGGTCGCCGCCGCGCTGAACGCGGCGCTCGATCCCGGCAGTTTCGCCCGTTCGTATGGAAACGTGTTCGATGGCAACCCGGAGTGGAACGCGATCCCGGTGGCCGGCGGCACCTCGTTCGCGTGGGACGGTGATTCGACGTACGTGCAGAACCCGCCGTACTTCCGCGGCCTGACGAAGGACCCGGTGCCGGTTGCGGACATCGCGAACGCCCGCGTCCTCGTGATGGTCGGGGACTCGGTGACGACCGACCACATCTCGCCGGCGGGGGACATCGCCGCCGGCAGTCCGGCGGCGCGCTACCTCGAGGCGCACGGGCTGACCAAGCAGGACTTCAACTCGTACGGCGCGCGCCGCGGCAACCACGAGGTGATGATGCGCGGCACGTTCGCCAACATCCGCCTCAAGAACCTGCTCGTGCCCGGCAGCGAGGGCAACGTCACGCGGCATCTTCCGACCGGCGAGACGATGTCGATCTTCGACGCCAGCGAGCGCTACCGCGCCGTCGGCACGCCGCTGTTCGTGCTGGCCGGCAAGGAGTACGGCACCGGCAGCTCGCGCGACTGGGCGGCGAAGGGCCCGCTGCTGCTGGGTGTGCGCGCGGTGATCGCCGAGTCGTTCGAGCGCATCCATCGCTCGAACCTGGCGGGCATGGGGATCCTGCCGCTGCAGTACGCGGCGGGGGAGACGGCCGACTCGCTGGGCCTGACGGGCGAGGAGACGCTGGCGATCGCGGGCCTGGCCGCGAGCCTCGCGCCGCGCCGCGGGCTGACCGTGCAGGCGATGCGCCCGGACGGCACGAAGTTCACGTTCGACGTGATCCTGCGCCTCGATACACCGGTCGAGGTGGCGTACTACAGGAACGGTGGAATCCTGCAGACCGTGGTGCGTCAGCTCGCGGCCGGTTGAGCCCGCGCTTCGCCATTCAACGTGGAGGCTTCGATGCTGGACGGATTCAAGAAGTTCCTGATGCGCGGCAACGTGATCGACCTCGCCGCCGCCGTGATCATCGGTGCGGCGTTCGGCGCCATCGTCGACTCGCTGGTCAAGGACATCATCACGCCCCTGATCGGCATGCTGGGCGGGGAGCCCGACTTCTCCGGGCTCAAGATCGGCTCGATCGGCCTGGGGAGCTTCATCAATGCGATCGTCAGCTTCATCATCAAGGCGGCGGGCCTCTATTTCATGATCATCATCCCGTTCAACCGCTTCTCGACCAAGATGGCCGCCGCTCCCGGCCCGCCCCCTCCGCCGCCTGCCGCCGAGACCTACCTCAAGGAAATCCGCGACCTGCTGGCGAAGCGCTGAGGCTCAATCCTCATCCTGCTCCCGCCAGGTCCACGCGCGGTCGACGACGTCCAGTTCCGCGGCACGCGCGAGGTTCGGGTCGGGATCGGCGCAAGCAATCTCGCGCGTGGTCTCGGCGTCCGCGAACAGGCGGGGATTCGACTCGCAGTCATCCGACAACTCGGTCCTGCGTCTGGACCTTGGCATGGGCTTTCCTCCTTCTCGACCCGGTCGGGGCCTGGTGTACTGCCATGACTGAGCATCACTCGTGCCATCGAACGTGCCGACACAACGCGTTGGCAGAGCGGATGAGTCGGACCGCAAGGCCGATCCTCGCCCCTGCCCGTTTGTAGATTCGGCACGACAATCTTGCTGCGGGGGGCGCGGGATCGACCGACGCGAGGGCCTGCGACAGGCCGGATCCCTACGCCCCGGACGGCACTTCGCCCCGACGGGACATCTTGTGCGGTGCGGCATCGATCTTGCTCCTTTGGGGGATCGATACTGCAACTTCCGCAACGCACCCCCGCAGGAGGACCGGACATGATTCGTGATCGCATGATGGACCCGATCGAGACCTCGGCCATGGATCGCAACACCTCGTGGCTCTCCACCTTCCTCATCGGCGCCGCGGCCGGCGCCGCCGTCGCGCTGCTCGTCGCCCCGACGTCGGGACGCAGGTCGCGGGCCTGGCTGAAGGACGGCGCCCGCAAGCTGCGCGATGGAGCGGAAGACCAGCTGGATCGCGCGCACGACGCGTACGAGGACGGAAAGACGTCGGTGCGTGGCGCGGTCGAGAGCGGCGCGGGAGCCCTGCGTCACTCCGTCGAGGCGGCACGGGACGGTTACAACCGCGCCCGTGAAGCGAGCAGCGATACCCGCACGGCCTTCAACGAAGCGGCGGACAAGGCCACGAACGCGGTCAACGCGACGCTGACGGCCGGACCCAAGGGCTGACACCCGGCGCTCCAGACGCCGCGACCACCCCGCCCCGGCGCGGTCTTGTGACCGCCCGGGGGACGGGCTATCCTGCCGGAGAGCCCTTCCCTCGACCCCATCCCGGAGCGTCCATGAGCGGTCCCGCGTCCCCGTCGCCTGTCCTGCGCGGCGCCCACGTCTCGGAGCAGGAGGCTCGGGCCGTCGCCGAAGCCTCGCGCGAGACCGAGTGGGAGAAGCCGAGCTTCGTCCGCCAGTTGTTCGACGGAAAGCTCGACCTCTCGCTCATCCATCCGTTCCCCGCCCCCGATCCCGAGGAAGAGACGCGCGCCGCCGAGTGGATGGCGCGCTTCGAGTCGTTCCTGCGCGAGCGTGTCGACGGCGAGCAGATCGAGCGTGACGCGAAGATCCCCGCCGAGGTGATCCAGGGCCTGCGTGAGTTGGGCGCGTTCGGGATCAAGATCCCGCGCGAATACGGCGGACTCGGCTTCTCGCAGCGCACCTATGGCCGCGCGGTCGCGCTGGCCGGCTCCGAGTCGGCCGCGCTGGTGACGCTGCTGTCGGCGCACCAGTCGATCGGCGTGCCGCAGCCGGTCAAGCTGTTCGGCACCGAGGCGCAGAAGAAGGAGTACCTGACGCGCTGCGCCAAGGGCGCCATCTCCGCGTTCGCGCTCACCGAGGTGGACGTCGGGTCGGATCCCGCACGCATGACGACGCTCGCCACGCCGCTCGAGGACGGCTCGGGCTGGTCCCTCTCGGGCGAGAAGCTGTGGTGCACGAACGGGCCGATCGCCGAGTTGCTCGTCGTCATGGCGCGCACGCCGGGCAAGGCCGGCAAGCCCGGTCCGATCTCGGCGTTCATCGTCGAGACCAGCTGGCCTGGCGTCGAGATGGCGCACCGCCTCGACTTCATGGGGCTCAAGGGCATCGAGAACGCGGTCATCCGCTTCAACGGCGTGAAGGTGCCGCGCGCGAACCTGCTGTGGGACGAGGGCAAGGGCCTCAAGCTCGCGCTGGTGACGCTCAACACCGGGCGGCTCACTTTGCCGGCGTCGTGTGCCGCGGCCGGCAAGTGGTGCCTCAACGTCGTGCGCCACTGGGGCAACGACCGCGTGCAGTGGGGCAAGGCCGTGGGCAAGCACGACTCGGTCGCGCAGATGACGGCCGACATGGCGGCGAAGACGTTCGCCATGGAAGCGATCAGCGAACTGGGCGCGATGCTCGCCGACCGTCACGCGTCGGACATTCGTCTCGAAGCGGCGATCGCCAAGTTCTGGAACTCGGACACCGCGTGGGAACTCGCCGACAAGACGGTGGCGATCCGCGGTGGCCGCGCCTACGAGACCGCGGCGTCGCTGGCCTCGCGTGGCGAGACGCCGGTGCCCGTCGAGCGCCTGGTGCGCGACCTGCGCATCAACCGCATCTTCGAGGGCAGCAACGAGATCCTCCACCTGTTCATCGCCCGCGAGGCGGTCGATACGCACCTCAAGGTCGCCGGGGACCTGATCGACCCGAAGGCCTCGGCCGGGAAGAAGCTGTCGGCGATGGTCAAGGCGGGCCTGTTCTATGCGCTGTGGTACCCGGCGCGCTGGATCGGCTGGGGCGCCTGGCCGCAGTACGGCGGGTTCGGCCGGCTGGCCGGGCACCTGCGCTTCGTCGATCGCACGGCGCGGCGCCTGGCGCGCGCACAGTTCCACGCCATGGTGCGCTACCAGGGTGGGCTCGAGCGGCGGCAGATGGTGCTGTTCCGCTTCGTCGACGTGGCCGCCGAGTTGTACGCGATGTCGGCCGCGGTCGTCACCGCCGAGGCGATGCGGGCGAAGACTCCCCTCGACACCACTCCCGTCGAACTGGCGGACCACTTCTGCAAAGGCGCGCGTCGGCGCGTCGAGCAGTCGTTCCGCGCCGTCGGCGACAACGACGACGTCGCGGGCTACGCACTGGCCAAGCGCGTCTTCGCGGGCGAGCTGACGTGGCTCGAAGCGGGCGTGTTCAACCAGGACGACCTGATCGCGGCCGCGATCGCGCAGGAAGCGGCGCAGGCGGCGAAGCACGCAGGCTGAAACTCGCAGGAGGCGGAGCATGAGCGGGACGACACCGGCAGTCGATTTCGGCGCCATCACGGCGCGTCAGCAGGAGACGTGGGCCAAGGGCGACTTCCACGAGGTCGCGCGGCAGGTGATCGGCGTCAGCGACCTGCTGGTCACGACGCTCGATCCGCGGCCCGGGCAGCGGGTGCTCGACGTGGCTTGCGGCAGCGGCAACGCCGCACTCGCCGCGGCGCGTCGATATTGCGAGGTGAGCGGCATCGACTACGTCCCGGCGCTGATCGAGCGAGCGAAGCTGCGCGCCGCGGCCGAGAACACGCCGATCGACTTCCGGGTCGCGGATGCACAGGCGTTGCCGTACCCGGATGCGACGTTCGACGTGGTGACCTCGGTGTTCGGCGTGATGTTCGCACCGGATCAGGCGAAGGCCGCCGCCGAGCTCGTGCGCGTGACCAAGCCCGGCGGGAAGATCGGCCTGTCCTGCTGGATGCCCGAGGGCATGGTCGCCGAGTTCTTCGCCGTGCAGTCGCGGCTGGCGCCGCCGCCGCCCGGCGTGCCGCCGTCTTCCCGCTGGGGCACGGAACAGGGCCTGCGCGAACTGTTCGGCTCCGCCCTGCGCGACCTGAAGATGCAGCGCCGCACGTTCCACCAGCAGTTCCTCTCGTCGCAGCACGCCCTCGAGGTCTTCCGGAAGTACTTCGGCCCGACGGTGCGCGCCTACGAGGTGGTGGGGGCGGCCGGCGAGGCCGAACTGTCCGCCGAGTTGCTGAAGCTCTACGCCCGGTACAACCGCGCCAAGGACGGCACGTTCGCCGGCGAAGCAGTCTACCTGGAGTCGATCGTCACGCGGGCCTAGAGCTCCTTCTCGACGGCTATGAGCACCGACGCAAGGTCGAGGCTCTCTCCCTCCGTGCGGGCCGCGGCGATCTCGGCAGCGGTGAGGTCGCCGCGCAGAACCGAGTCGAACAGGTCGAGCAGGTTCCGCATCTGCCGCTGGGACGTCGATCCGCGGGACAGCGCAAGGCCCGCCCACGACTGGGCCCGGCGCCGATCCCCACGATGCGCCTCGAGAATGGCTGCCAGCACCAGGGTCGCGGGCTGCACGACACTCTGCGACCGGTACAGGCCGAGTGCGTGCTTGAGTCGGGCCGCCGCTGCTTCCAGGTTGCCGCGGCGCAACTCGAGGAACACGATGTTCTCGGTCGTGCTCGCTTCGTCGAGGACGAGCCCGAGCTTGCGCGCCATCTGGAGCGCCTCATCAAGCAGGGTCTGGGCCTCGTCGTAACGCCCTTCCCATGCGAAGTTCACGCCCAGGTTCTCACGCAGCATCTCCTCGACGTACGGATTGCCCGCCGCGGCGACAGCCGTCAGCCCGGTTTCGTAGGACGCGCGGGCGGCAGCCCAGTCCCCCTGGTGCTGATGCATGTTGCCGATCGAGTTGAGGACCGAACTCTCGCCGGCGCGATCGCCCAGCTTGCGGGCCAACGCCAGGCTCTCCTCGAACAGCGGTGCGGCCTCGACCGGGTTGTGAACGGCGAAGTTCCCGGCCTGGCGGAGGATGAACATCAACCCGCGCTCGTCTCCGCTCTCGCGTGTCAGCGGCAGTACCTCGGCGAGATAGGCACGCGCCTCGTCGATGCGATCGAGCCAGATGGTGTTACGCACCAGGTTGCCGAGCAGGCCCACCAGCGCCATGCGATCGTCGCCTCGCCGGGCCGCGGGCAGGATCGCCTCGAGCACCTGCTGGGCCTGCACCCGATCGCCGTGCATCGACAGCACCTCGCCCATGGCGAGCTCGACCGCGATGCGCACCGGGTCGTCCGCCTTGTCGTGGACCAGGACGCGGGCCTTGGCCAGCGTCGCGAGCGCCTCGTCGTAGGCGCCGACCTGCAGCGCGGCCCGCGCTGCCTGCTCGAGCTGCGCCGCAGCCAGGAGGGGCTCCCCGGCGCGCTCGTAGTGCTCGGCGACGAGCGAGGTGTGCTCGCGGGCGCGTTCGCCGCCCATCTCGAGCAGCCAGTCGCCGACCAGGCGGTGCAGCGCGCGGCGCTGGCGCGGGACGATCGTCTCGTACGTCACGTCGCGCAGGATGGCGTGGCGGAAGACGTACTCGACGGTGCCGGCAAAGCCCGATTCCTCGCGGCGAAGGATCATCTCGCGGCGGCGCAGGTCCTCGAGCATGGCCTGGACCTCGTCCTCGTCGAGACCGGCGCTGCGGCTCAGGAACACCGCGGCTGAGTCCCAGAACACGCGCCCCAGGACCGAGGCGCGCTGCAGGATCTGGTGCAGTCCCGGCGCCAGTGTGTCGAGGCGCGACTGCAGGACGCCGGTCAGCGTCGGCGGAATGCGCACGCCCGAAAGCTTCGTCTCGTCGACCGACCAGTCGGGATCACCCTTGAGCACGACGCCGTCGTCGATGAGCGCGCGGATCAGCTCCTCGATGTAGAACGGATTGCCGTCGGCCCGTTCGACGACGAGGTCGCGCAAGGGCGCCGGCACGTCGGGCACCTTCTTCAGGAGCTCGCGGACGAGTCGCCGGCTCGACAGCTGCGACAGCGGCTCGAGGGCGATCTTCTCGTGGAAGTGCTGGCCCTCGCCCCATTGCGGGCGGCGCTCGTACAGCGAGGGCCGCGCCATGCACATGACGAACAGGGGCAGCTTCGCGTTGTCGCGCACGAGCACGTTGACCAGGTCGAGCGAGCGGTCGTCGGCCCAGTGGATGTCCTCGATGTAGAGGACGGCCGGGTTGAGCTTGCAGGCGGCGGTGAAGAACTCGCCCAGGGGCTCGAGCCCCTGGCGGCGAACCGCATCGCCGTCCTTGAGCGCCTCGGCGACCGCCGGGGCGGCGGAGAAGTCGAAGCCCACGAGCTGGCCGATGACCTGGGCCTTCTCGGTGCTGTCCTCCCCGAGGAAGCCCGCAACGCCGGCGATGAACTTCTTGTGCACGGTCTCGATCGAGTCCGAATCGAGGATCTGGAAGCGCGAGGAGAACAGGTCGCGCGTCATCGAGAACGGCTGGAGCATCGACGGCTGCGTCGCGCGCGCCTCGAACAGCCACACCGTCTCGTCGATCAGCTCGGTCCAGTTCGAGAACTCGTAGAGCAGGCGCGACTTGCCCACGCCCGCCTCGCCGACGACGGTGACGACCTGGGTCTCGCCGTCCTCGAGCGTCAGGGTGGGCGCCTCCTGCAGCAAGCGCAGCTCGATCTCGCGGCCGACCATCTTCGTCTCGATGCCCTCGATCCCGCGTGCCTTGAGCCGGAATGCACGGGGCTTGGCGGCGGTCACGATGTAGACCTCGAGCGGCTCCTTGCGCCCGCGCAGGCGGATGGGATCATGCGGGTGCAGCGTGAACACGCCGCGCACCTGCGTGAACGTGTCGTGGGCGAGCAGGATCTCGCCCGGCAGCGCGGCCTCGCGCACCCGTCCGGCGACCGTGATCGCTACGCCGCTGGCCGAGTAGGTGCCGCTGTCGGCCGCCCGCTCGAGCAGGATCGGGCCGGTGGTGATCCCGGCGGCGAACGGCAGCGGCTCGGTCTCGCTGGGCTCCCAGGCGGGGCCGAACAGTCGCCGCGCCTCGTCGAGCGTCGCCTCGCGCATGGCGAGTGCGGCGCGGATGGCCCGCTCCGGGTCGTCCTCGCTGATGCGTGCGCGCCCCCACAGTGCGAGACCCGTTTCGTCGTTGCGGCTCTGGATGACGCCGCCGCCCTCGCGCGCGATCTCGTCGAAGCGCGCCCACAGGGCATCGAGCCGCCCGCGCACCGTCTCGGCGTCGAGGCCCGACTCGTACAGCGCTTCGGAGAGCCCGGCGTTGTCGAAGTGGACGGCGGTCATCTGGCGTTGCTGGTCCGACGGGGTGGGCGTGTTCATGCGTTCGGCCGGAGCTCCCTTGCCGCGCGACTCGAACGCCTTCAACTGATCGACCGAGAGGACCTGCGTCACCGACTGCAGGTGAGCCGGCGCCTCGCTCGACCGCGTCTCGAGCGCCCGCGCGAGGTCGGCGACCAGTGCGCTCGCACTCGGGTAGCGCGCCGTGCGGTCCTTGGCCATGGCGGTCCGGATTACCTCGTCGACCGCCTCGGGCAGGAGGGGATTGAGCGCCCGCGCGCTGGGGATCGGGTCGTTGAGGTGACTCATGAGCACGGCGAGGCTGCTCTCGTCGGCGAATGGCTGCGCGCCGGTCAGCAGTTCGTAGACGATGACGCCCAGCGCGTAGCGATCCGATGCCGCGTCGACGTCGGCCTGGCCCTTCGCCTGCTCCGGCGACATGTACGCGGGCGTGCCGATCAGGTGGCCGGTGCCGGTGAGGTTTTCGGATGCGTCGGCGATGCGGGCGATCCCGAAATCGGTGACGAACGCGTTGCCTTCACGGTCGATCATGATGTTCGAGGGCTTCAAGTCGCGGTGCACGACGCCCTGGCGATGCGCGTAGTCGAGTGCGGAGGCGACCTGGCCCAGCGTGTACAGGATCTCGCCGTGGGGAAGCGCTCCCTTGGCCTGCACCTGGCGCAGCGTGCCGCCTTCGAGGTAGCGCATGACGATGTACGGCGGCTCGTGGTCGCCGTCGAAGTCGTAGACCGGCAGGAGATGCGGGTGCTCGAGCCGGGCGATCAGGCGCGCTTCGCGGCGGAAGCGATCGCGCAGCGTGGCGTCGGACAGCGCGCTGGTGCGGATGACCTTGATCGCGACGTGGCGATCCATGCTCGGCTGGTAGGCCCGGTAGACGGTGGCCATGCCGCCGGCGCCGATTTCCTCGGAGATCTTGTAGGGGCCCAGCTTGCGATCGATCATGCGCGCTTTCGATGGGGAGGAGTGCAGCGTCGAGCGGCCGCATTGTCTCGAATCGGAACGCCGAGGGCAACGAGCTTCGCCGCGCTCGGCGCTAGCGTTCGAGCTGCGTGCGCTTGAGGCGCTCGAATTCCGCGATCATGGGTCCGGTCGTCACCAGTTGCGTGCGGCCGGTGGCAGGATCGTGCGAGATCGCGAAGGCGTCGCTGCCGCCGCCGGTAAACGTGCGAGCGGGCGTGTGCACGGTCAGGCTCGCCCCGCGGAACGCCGGGCCGGGCACGAAGCGCAGCGTGCCCTCGGACAGGCTGCAGCTCGCCGCGCGCGCGAACCACCGCGGCGGGGGCGCGGGCAGCGTGACCACCGTTCCGGGTGCGATGCCGAGTGCCGCCGAGCGGGTCGTGCACCAATTTAAAAATTCAACTGATTTTTTGTGTGCTGTGTAGCCGCCAAACTTTAGCGCCAGCATTTGTATGGGATGAAAAATGAGCAGGCAGAGGTAAAATGCCAAC
>JANOEH010000149.1:0-9716 GCA_031413115.1 Candidatus Eiseniibacteriota bacterium
GGCATCGATGTGCGCAACGTCTGCGCCGCGCCGGTGCGCGTGCGCGCGCAGAACCTGGGCGTGCTCACCGCGTTCAACCATCAGGGCCGCTCGGGATTCGCGGCGCAGGACGGGAAGCTGCTGTCCGTGCTCGCCGCGTCGCTCGGCCTCGTGCTCGAGAACGCGCGCCTGTCGTCGACGCTCGAACGCATCGCGGTCACCGACGAGCTGACGCAGGTGTACAACTACCGCTTCCTGAAGACCGCGTTGCGCCGCGAGATGCAGCGCGCCAAGCGCTTCCGCCAGCCGTTCGCGCTCATCATGTGCGACGTCGACGGACTGAAGGGCTACAACGACCGCTTCGGCCACCTGCGCGGCAGTCACCTGCTGCGGGAGTTGGCGCAGATCCTCTCCAAGCAGGTGCGCGGCATGGACCTGATCGCCAAGTACGGCGGCGACGAGTTCACCGCGATCCTGCCGCAGACGCCGCGCGTCGGCTCGCGGGCCGTCGCCGAGCGGCTGCGCGCGGCGATCGCCGAGCACCAGTTCCCGCACGTGAAGACCGGCGAGGTCACGATCTCGTGCGGGCTCGCCATGTTCCCCGAGGACGGGATCCAGCCGGGCAGCCTGATCGGCGCGGCCGATGCGGCGCTCTACGCGGCGAAGCAGGCGGGGCGGAACAAGGTGATCGAGGCGACGGGCCTCGTGCTGCCGGCGAGCGCGCCCGCGAGCCTGCCGGCAAGCCTGCCGGGCGAGCGCAAGACGGCCTAGCCCGCGCTTCCCACGGATGGGGCGAGCGGGCCCCCGCGGCCGGCATGGGGAATCTTCCCCGGCCTGCCACGGGGGTTCATCTTTTTGACAGATTCGCTTGCGGCAGCTACATTTGGGCCTCCTGACCCTCGTCCCTGTGCACCCCTGTCGGAGGCCCCCGTGGAACCCGTTCAGCTCGCCCTCGTCGGCACCGGCGATTGGGGCGCGAACCTCCTGCGGAACTTCGCGGCGCTGCCCGAGGCCCGGGTCGTCGCCGTGTGCGACGCGGACCCCGGCCGGCTGGCCAGAGCGCAGGCGACGGTGCCGGGGGCCCGCGCGGTGGCCCGCGCCGAGGAGCTGCTGGAGGTGCCCGGGCTCGAGGCGGTCGTGATCGCCGCCCCGGCCCCGGCCCATGCACCGCTGGCGAAGCTGTTCCTCGCGGCCGGGAAGGACGTCTACGTCGAGAAGCCGTTCACGCTCGACGTGGCGGACGCCGAGGCGCTGGTCGCCCTGGCCGCGGCGAAGAGCCGCATCCTCATGGTCGGACACCTGCTCATCCACCACCCGGCGGTCGTCCGGCTCAAGGCAATGATCGACGCCGGAGAGCTGGGCACGGTGCACTACGTCTATTCTCAGCGCGTGAACCTGGGCAAGGTGCGCAAGGACGAGAACGCGCTGTGGTCGTTCGCCCCGCACGACCTGTCGGTGATGCTGCACTTCCTGGGCGGCGAGCCGGTCGACGTGAGCGCGCGGGGCTCGGCATTCCTGCAGAAGGGAATCGAGGACGTCGTCTTCGCCTCGCTGTCGTGGGCCGACGGTCGCATGGCGCACGCGCACGTGTCGTGGCTCGACCCGCACAAGCTCAGGCGCTTCACCGTCGTCGGCTCGAAGAAGATGGCTCTGTTCGACGACATGGAGCCGTCCGAGAAGCTCAAGATCTACGACCGCGGCGTCGATCCCGCGGCGGGGGAGTTCGTCGACTTCGCGCGCTCGCTGACCGTGCGCCAGGGCGACGTGTGGATTCCCAAGCTCGACGGCGGAGAGCCCCTGCGGCTCGAGTGCCGTCACTTCGTTGAATGCGTGCGCACGCGGAAGACGCCGCGCACCGACGGCCGGGACGGGCTCCGCGTGGTCAAGGTGCTCGCCGCGGCCCAGGCCTCGCTCGAGGCGCGCGGCGGACCCGTGCGGCTCGACGCGCTCGAAGGGACCCGTTCGTGACCGATTCGACGAAGCAGCCCCCGGCGCTGGATGCGCGCATCGGCGCCGGCACCATCTGGGGGGAGCATTGCGTGTTCGGCGCCAACGTCGTGATCGGCACGGGCTGCCGCATCGGCAGCCACGTCGTGTTCCACGACGACGTCCGCGTCGGCGACTCGGTGCGCATCGACGACGGCGCCGTGCTCGGGAAGCTGCCCATGCGCGCCGCCTCGTCGGCGACGACGAAGGACGCCACGTTCGCGCCGCTCACCGTGGGCGACGGCGGCATCATCGGCACGCACGTCGTGCTCTACCGCGGGGCCACCATCGGCCGCCGCGTCCTGATCGCCGACCAGGCGACGGTGCGCGAGGAAGTCACCGTCGGCGACCGCACGATCGTTGGGCGCGGTGTGACCATCGAGAACGAGTGCACGATCGGCCGCTTCGTCAAGCTCGAGACCGAGTGCTACATCACGGCCTATTCGACGATCGAGGACCGCGTGTTCATCGCCCCCGGGGTGATCACCTCGAACGACAACTTCGTGGGCCGCACCGAAGAACGGAAGAAGCACTTCAAGGGCATCACGGTGAAGCAGGGCGCGCGCATCGGCGCGGGCTCGGTGATCCTCCCCGGCAAGACGATCGGGGAGGACGCCCTCGTCGGCGCCGGGTCCCTGGTGACGGGCGACGTGCCCGCTCGCATGGTGGTGTACGGGAGTCCGGCCCGCGTCGTGCGCGAGGTGCCGGCGGAACAGCTGCTCGAGCAGCAGGGTTGGAGCGACGACGTATGAGCGACCGAGTGACGTTGGCCGACGCCCCGAAGACGATGACCGTACCGCTCCTCGACTTGAAGGCGCAGTACGCCACGATCAAGCCCGACCTGGACGCCGCCGTCCACGCCGTGCTCGACAGCGCCCGTTTCATCGGCGGCCCCGAGATCACCGGCCTCGAGGCCGAGATCGCCGCGTACTCGCAGGCGAAGCACGGCGCGGGCGTGGCCTCGGGCACCGACGCGCTGCTGCTCGCCCTGAAGGCGCTCGGCGTGGGCGAGGGCGACGAGGTCGTCACCACGGCGTACTCGTTCTTCGCCTCGGCCTCGACCATCGCGCTCACCGGCGCCACGCCGGTGTTCTGCGACATCGAGCCGTCGACCTATAACATCGATCCCGTGAAGCTCGCCGCGTGCCTGACCGCGAAGACCAAGGCCGTCGTCCCCGTCCACCTGTTCGGCCAGTGCGCCGACATGCCGGCGATCCGCGCGCTGTGCGACCCGCGCGGGATTCCGGTGCTCGAGGACGCGGCACAAGCGATCGGCGCCGAGTGGAACGGCAAGCGGGCGGGTGCCATGGGCGTTGGTGCGTGCTTCTCGTTCTTCCCCTCGAAGAACCTGGGCGGCATCGGCGACGGCGGCATGGTCGTCTCCGACGACGATGCGTTCATCGACAAGGTGCGCCTGCTGCGCGAGCACGGGGCACGCCCCAAGTACCATCATCACATCCTCGGGCAGAACAGCCGACTCGACGCGCTGCAGGCCGCGGTGCTGCGGGTCAAGCTGCGCCACCTCGAGGCGTGGCACACGGGGCGTCAGAGGAACGCGCTGCTGTACCGCGAGCTGCTGGCGGACACGAACGTCGCCCTGCCGTTCGCCCGGCCCGAGGCGCGCCACATCTACAACCAGTTCGTGGTGCGCACGGCGAAGCGCGACGCGCTCAAGCAGGCGCTGACCGATGCGGGCATCGGCACCGAGATCTACTACCCGCGGCCGCTCCACCTGCAGGAGTGTTTCTCCGCGCTGGGGCACAAGATCGGGGACTTTCCGGTGTCCGAGGCCGCCGCGGCGGAGACGCTGGCGCTGCCCATCTATCCCGAACTCACAGGCGAGCAGATCGCCTACGTGAGCGCCAGGATCCACGCATTCGTCGGGAGCCGCTGACCCGCCGCCGCACGCACGCGACCGCAACCGGAGCCCGCCCATGGACGACAAGCAGCGCGAAGCCCTGCGTCGCCTGCTGCGCCGCGTGGACGAGGTGCGCGGTCTCGAGATCGTCCCGGCCGTCGGCGAAGACGCGACGGGGGAGGAGACCGACCTTCTCCTGCGCACCGCCGAGAGCCTGGTCGACGAGCTCGAGCGTTCGCGCCGCCGGCTGATCGAGACCAACGTGCAGCTCGTTTCGCTGCGCGAAGTGGCGCACTCCATGGTCTCCTCGACCGAGTCCGAGGAGGCAACGCAGACCGTCACCACCTATCTGCACAAGGCGTTCGGCTTCGAGGACGTGTTCCTCGGGCTCGTCCATCGCGAGGAAGGCGTGCTCGAGGGCATGTGGACGCGCAAGACCGGCGGCAGCCACGCCACGCTGCCGTTCCGCGTGCCGCTCCTCGGCGCCGCCGAGTCCGTGGTCATGAAGAGCGTCTGGCAACATCGGCCGTTCGTCATCCACGACGCGCGGCTCCACCCGCCGTTCGCCGCCCTGACCGACTCGACGCTGTCCGACGTGCTCGAGCTGGTCGACGGCTTCACGGTCGTCCCGCTGCAGCGCTCGCGCGCGCTGGTGGGCGCGCCGGGAGTTTCCGACACCTGCGATCGCGATTGCCCCTTCGGCGCCGCCGGCAAGGGCACCTGGTACCCACCACCCGGTGCCAACGGTGCGTGGCACGAGGAGCGCGAGCGCGCGCGGCGCCGCTGCCTCGATTGCCCGCAGTTCCCCATCCTCGGCGTGCTCGGCGTGGGCTGCCGCCGCGCGGTCGACCTCGCCTCGGTCGAGACCGCGTTGCTCGAGTCGATCGCGCTGTCGGTCGCACCGGTGGTCGAGAACGCGCGGCTGTATCACGAGTTGCGTCGCTCCGAGCGCTTCCGCGACCACGTGCTCAACTCGATGTCGAACCCGCTCGCGGTCGTCAACCTTGAGGGCCGCATCCTCACGTTCAACCGCTCGGCCGTCGAGCTCCTGGGCGTCAACGAGGAGGAGGCGCGCACCCGCCCGATCGAGCAGGTGCTCGGCGTCGAAGCCACACGCCTGCTGCGCCAGACGCTGGCCGGCGGCCGCGAGCACCAGCGCGTCGAGACCACGCTGCCGCGCCGCATCACCGGCACTCGCACGTCGCCCACGCCGGTCGAGGGCGCGCTGTGGGCCGCCGGTGGCGTGGGCGTGCAGGCGCCGACCGTCCAGGTCATCCTGTCGACCTCGCTCCTGCGCAACGAGCGGCGCTCGGTGTATGGCGTGATCGCGACGTTCGTCGACCAGTCGCGGGTCAAGGTGATGGAGGAGCGCATCCGCCAGCTCGACCGCCTGGCCGCGCTCGGCCGCTTCACCTCGAGCGTCGCGCACGAGATCCGCAATCCGCTGGCCGGGATCGCCGCGGGGGCGCAGTACCTCAAGAAGTCGATCCCGCCGGGGCACTCGGATCACGAGAATTTCAAGTTCATCCTCTCCGAGATCGCCCGGCTCGACCGCATCGTCGAGGACCTGTTCCACATCACGCACCCCAAGTCGCTGCAGCCCAGCGACGCGGTGCTGCCCGAGATCGCCGACCGCGCGCTGCTGTCGCTCCGGCCGCTGATCAAGGACAAGAAGGTCACGGTCAAGTGGGACGTGCCGTTCGGCCTGCCGCACGTGCGCGTCGACCCCGACCAGATGCAGCAGGTGTTCATCAATCTGATCAAGAACGCGATCGAGGCGTCGCCCACCAAGTCCACCGTGCTGCTGCGCTTCATGAAGAAACTGGCCGAGGCTGACGCCTTCCCGCATCCACCGGGGACATTGCTCATCGTCGCCAGCGTGGTCGACGACGGCATGGGCATCCCGCCGGATCACGTGGAGCGCATCTTCGACCCGTTCTTCACCACCAAGAAGGGCGGCACCGGACTGGGCCTGTACATCACGCACGACATCGTCAAGCGCCACGGCGGCGCGCTGCGCGTCACGAGCGAGCCGAGCCGCGGCACCACGTTCACCATGGAGCTCCCCGTGGAGCCTCTGACAGGAGTCGAGGATGCCTGACGCGAACATCCTGGTGGTCGACGACGAGGATTCCATCCGGCACTTCGTCAGCCGCAGCCTGAAGGACGACGGCTACCACGTGCGCGCGGCCGGCACGGCCGAGGATGCCCGCGCCGCGTTCGGCGACGAGACACCCGACCTGGTCATCCTCGACATGAAGCTGGGCCAGGACGACGGGCTCGAACTGCTGACCGCGTTCAAGCGCCAGGCGCCCGAGACGGTCGTGATCGTCATCACGGCGTTCGGAGAAACCGAGACCGCCGTGCGGGCCATGAGCCTGGGCGCGTTCTACTTCCTCAAGAAGCCGCTCCAGCTCGACGAGCTCAACACCATCGTCGGCCGCGGCATCGAGCAGCAGCGGCTCTCCCGCGAAGTGCACCACCTGCGCCAGGCGGCGATGGACTCCGAGGGCTACGTCGAGTGCGTCTCGCCGGCGATGACGCGCCTCTACGAGCAGGTCGGCATGGTCGCCACCGGCGAGACGACGAGTGTCCTCGTCGAGGGCGAGTCGGGCAGCGGCAAGGAGATGATCGCACGACTCATCCACCAGCAGTCCGAGCGCGCCAGCAAGCCGTTCGTCGAGGTCAACTGTGCCGCGATCCCCAAGGATCTTCTCGAGAGCGAGCTGTTCGGCCACGAGAAGGGGGCCTTCACCGACGCCCGCGCCCAGAAGCAGGGGCTGCTCGAGCTGGCCAACGGGGGCACCCTGTTCCTCGACGAGATCGGTGAAATGCCCGTCCAGTTGCAGGTCAAGCTGCTGCGGGTGCTCGAGCGCATGACGTTCAAGCGCGTCGGGGGCATCAAGGACATCTCGGTCTCCGTGCGCATCGTCTCGGCGACGAACCAGGACCTGATGCGCCTGGTCGAGACCGGCGGCTTCCGCGAGGACCTGTATTATCGCTTGAACGTCGTTTCCCTGCGCGTGCCGCCGCTGCGCGAGCGCGGGGCCGATATCATGCCGCTGGCCAATCACTTCCGCGAACGCTTCAACCTGGCATTCAAGAAGGCCTTCGCCGCGTTCTCGCGCGAGGCCGAGGAGCTGATCCAGGACTACGGGTGGCCGGGCAACGTGCGCGAGCTGCGCAACGTGATGGAACGCGCCGTCCTCCTGCACAAGGATCACGAGGTGAAGCCCGACATGCTGCAGCTCGGCGGGCAGTCGCGTGCGCGGCGTGAGGCCCACTCGATCGGCGCCCAGATCGATGCGTTGCTCACGGCGTCCGCCTTCCCGGACGGCGGCATCGACTTCGAGAAGCTGATCGAGGACGTCGAGCGGGCGCTGATCACCAAGGCGTACCACCTGACCGAGGAAAACCAGAGCCGCACCGCCGAGGTGCTCAACGTCAAGCGCGACAAGCTGCGCTACCGCATGAAGCAGTTCGGCATGAAGGACGATGATGGACCGCGGGTCGGGAATGTGTAGAGCCGTCGGCGGCGGCCCGGCCGCGTTGGCGCTCGCGTTCGCGATCACGGTCGGCGGCTGCAGCTACTCGCCGAGCCCGTCGCTGTTCCCGACGCATCTGAAGACGCTGGCCGTGCCGATCCTCAAGAACGAGACGACCGAGCCGAACCTCGAGCAGGAGGTGACGCAGGCGATCGTCGACCGCTTCGTGCAGGACAACAAGCTGCGCGTCGTCGCCGAGGCCGACGCCGATCTCGTGATCTCCGGCAGCGTCGTGCGCTACACGAACTCGGTGTTCGGCTTCAACGCGCGCGAGCAGGCCGAGGAGTACCAGGTCGCCGTCGCCGTGCGCCTGACCGCCCGTGATCGCGTGAAGAATCGCGAGATGTGGCGCGACGACAACCTCGTGCACACGACCAACTACTTCGTGATCGCGCCTGCGGGCCAGACCCCGCAGGATCAGTACTCGTCGCGCAAGGCTGCCATCTCGAAGATCGCCGACGCCGTGCTCAACAAGACGGTGGAGGGCTGGTGATGGTGGAGAAGAAGGCGGCGACAGCAAGGCCGAAGGCCGTTGTGAAGCCGAAGGCCGCTCCGAGGAAGGCGGCAGCCAAGAAGCTGCCCTCCGGGCGATCTGGCCTCGCCCCGCGCGCCGGCGGACCGGCCGCGTGCGCCGCGTGGCTCGCCCAGGCGGCGACCTCGCCCGGCACGACATATCTCCAGGGACACGACGAGGCGCTGAAGGCCGAGATCCTGACCGCGCTCAAGGAAGCCTGGATCGCCGCCGTGCCCGACGCTCCGCCGACCGTGTTGCGCGCCGGCGAGTCCGGACCCGCCGGCGTGCTGAACGCCGTGCAGGGCGGCTCGCTGTTCGCCTCGCGCGCCCTCGTCATCGTGCTGCGCGTCGAGGACTGGGCCCGCTCGGCAAGCGTGCCCGCCGCCGTGGCGCAAGGCATCGGCACCGTGCCGCCGGAGAACCTGCTCGTCTTCGTCGAAGGGGCGGGGGACAGCGAGCGCAAGCACCTGAACCCACTGCGCGGCGCCTGCGCGCGGATCTTCGCGCTCGACGGCCTGGCCACGACCGAGCTCAGGCCGTGGGCCGAGCGCCACGCCGCACGCCACGGCCTCACGCTCGCACCCGACGCGTGGGAGGCGCTGTTCGAGTTGCCGCGCCTCGACACCGGCGAGGTCTTCAACGAGCTCGACAAGCTCGCCGCGTGGGCCGGCCCCGGCGGTCGTGCCACGCGCGCCGAGGTCGAGGCGATCGTCCACCCGGCCGGCGGTGCCACGCTCGGCGCGCTGGCCGACGCCGTCGTCGAGCGCCGCGGCGACCGCGCGATGGATTGCCTGCTGCGCGCGCTCGAGGGCGGCGAATCGGCGGGGGGCGTGCTGTTCCAACTCACCACCCTGTTGAGCGGTGCGCTCCGCCTGCGCGGTGGCGGCAGCGGCTGGGTGCGCGACCGCATGCGCTCCCAGCGCGTGGCCGCCCGCTGGCGCACCGACGAGATCGCACGCGGGATCGACCTGCTCTACCGCTGCGAACGCGCGTGGAAGACCGGGCGGGCGCCCGAGGACGTGCTGCTGGTGCGGGCGATCGAGGGGCTGACGGCGGGGCACTAGGGCGCAGGACGCCACGAGCCGGGCGTCGAGTTGTCAGGCCGGAGATGGCCGGGGTCCCTTCCGGGGGGATGCACATTCCGTACGCCGTGTACAAATCGTACGCAGACTCCAGGGGACGAACCCGATCCCGGGCTTTGCATCCCGATACCGATCCCGCTCGCGATCTCTGCTTCGCTCCGCCCGACCCGAGAGGCATCCTCGTCGCCATGCGCGCCCCCGTCCGATCCAGCCGCCGGTGCACTTCCGCCGCGCTGGCGCTGGCCGCCCACCGAACGGACCCGCGGCGCGTGGGGTCCGCCACTTCACGCTCAACGCCGAGCAAACGGCGCTTTCGTACGACATCGCGTTCGATCCGTGGGTCGACGACGAGGTGTTCGCGCACATCCACGTGGACTCGATCGGGGGCGGGGGCTCCGAGGCGATCCTCCACGATCTTCCCGAGGGACGGCACAGGGTCGGCGTCATGGACATCACGTCCCTGCAGATGCGCGATGCGCTGGTCGGCGGATACTTCTTCGTCGTCGTGCACACGGTCTCGGTGCGCCTGGGCGAACTGCTCGGCTGGATCGTGCCCGGCACGCCCGCCACCCCGGCAACGTGGGGCCGGGTGAAGGCGAACTACCGGTAGGAGCCCGACCGCCGCCTACTCGACGATCACGATCCGCGCGCCGGCCGCCACGCCGTCGACCCGGGCCCGCGCGAAATACACGCCGGCGGCAACGCGATCCGCCGCCCAGCGCACGTCGAACGAGCCCGCCGCCCGCGGCCCG
>JANOEH010000150.1:0-16356 GCA_031413115.1 Candidatus Eiseniibacteriota bacterium
CGCGCCGTCGCGCCGCGGCGATCAGCCCGGGCGCCACGTCGACGCCGAGCACGCGCGCGCCCCGGACGGCCAGCGCGCGCGCCACGCGGCCCTCGCCACAGCCGGCATCGAGCCACGCCTCGCTGCGCACGCCCGGCGTGACACGACGGACCGCGTCGTCGAGCAACGCGGTCCGGTGGGGATCGAGATCCACGTAGCGCACCCAGGCGCGGGCGTTCGCCGCCCAGCCCCCGGTGTGCACGATCAGCGGCTCTCCAGCTCGCGGAGCCGTTCGGTGGCGAGCTTCGCCTCGCCGGATCGCGGATGCTTCTCGACCAGCGTGCTGTACGTGGTCTTCGCCTCGGCGGGCAGGTTCATCTTCTGGTAGGTGACGCCGAGTTTGTACAGCGCCGCGGGCACCTTGTCCCCCGACGGCCAGGCCTCGACGACCTGCCGGTACTCGACGGCAGCCGAGTCGTACTGGCCCTGCGCGTAGAACGACTCACCGACGCCGTACTGCGCGTTGTCGGCCAGCTCGCTCGAGCCGTACGTGTCAACGAACTCGCGGAACTCGCGTTGCGCGAGCGGGAAGCGCCCCTGCGTGAAGTCGGCCACGGCCTGGTCGTAGGCCGCGGTCGGATCGACGCGCACGTCGCCGGGTTTCGCGGCGGCCGGCTTCGCCAGCTTCGCGGCACCCGCCCCCGCTGCGACGGCGGCGCCCGCGTGCGGCGCCGTGCTGGCACCCCCGACGCTCGTCGAGTCGAGGCCGAGGCTGCGCGTGCGGGCGCGCTGCTGGATCTCGTTCAGGAGCTGCGACTGCTCGTCGAGGCGCGCCTCGATCTGCTCGACGCGGGCCGCCATCTCCTGCACCGAGGTCTCGCTGCCTGCGCGCAGCGAGCGCGTGGTCTGTCCGAGTTCGGCGCGCGTCGCGTCGAGCTCGTCGCGGGTGCGATCGTGCTCGACCTGCAGGGAATCGGCCTGCCGCGACAACGACGTGACCGACTCCTCGAGGGTGCGAAAGCGCTTGGAGTAGCAGCCCGGGCCGGCGACGAGCGCGAGCGCGAGGATCGCACTCGCCGCGACCAGGCCGCGCGGGGCGGCGAGCCTCACCGGACCACGAAGTGGGCGCGGCGATTCTGCGCCCAGGCGGCCTCGTCGGCGCCGGTGGAGAACGGACGCTCCTCGCCGTAGGACACGGTCGTCACGCGCGCCGCCGGCACGCCGTAGCGCACCAGGTAGTCGCGCGCCGACTGGGCGCGGCGATCGCCGAGCGACAGGTTGTACTCGACGGTGCCGCGTTCGTCGCAGTGACCCTGAACCTCCACCGACACCGAGGCGTTGTCGAGCAGAAGGCGGCCGTTGCCGTCGAGCGCGGCCTGCGACTCGGAGGACAGAGCGGCGGCGTCGTAGTCGAAGAACACGTCCTTCAACTGGTCCTGCACCGTCGGCGCGGTCTCCGTCGGGGCGGGTTCGGTCGACGTCGGCGGCGGCGCCGGGGCCGGGGCGGCCTCGACCGGGGGAGGCGGCGGCGGAGTGGCCTCGGCGACGTCCTTGTTCTTCGAGCAGCCGGCGAGGACGAGGACGGCGAACAGCGGCAGCGCCAGTGCGGCGCGCGAGATGAAGCGAGCGTTGTGGTTCATGGATTCTTTCTCCCTGGGTTCGGGGCAGCGGCGCTGCCCAGAGTCGATCCCGGCGACTGCACCGGGCGCGGCGACCATGCGGGGTTCGCCGCCACGGCCCCGGGCACGGCGAGCTTGCGGATCGAACGGCCCCGAAGGTCCGTGATCCACAGGCCCCGTCCGCCCCCGCGGTTGGAACTGAAAACGATCTGCCGCCCGTCGGGCGCCCAGCGTGGGTTCTCGTTCGCACCGCCGGTCACCACCGCGCGAGCGTTCGAGCCGTCGGCATTTGCAGTATAGAGATCGAATCCGCCGCCGGTGCGCACCACGAAGGCGATGCGGTCGCCGCGCGGCGACCAGTCGGGCGAATCCGCATACGAGAAACCCTGGATCAGCCGGTGTTGGTTTCCGCCGTCGCGGTCCATCACGTACACCTGCACGCTGCCGCCGCGATCCGAGGCGAAGGCCAGCTGCTGCCCGTGCGGCGCCCACGCCGGCGACGTGTCGATCGCCCGGTTCGAGGTGAGCCGTCGCGGTCCCGAGCCGTCGGCGGCCGCGACGTAGATCTCGCTGTTGCCATCCTTGTTCGACACGTAGGCGACGCTGCCACCGTCCGGCGACCACGCGGGCGCGATGTTGAGCGTCCCCGCGCGGGTGAGCTGGCGCGAGGCCCCGCCGCGGTACGGCACGGCATAGATGTTCCAGCCGGCGCCACGCAACGAGGAAAACGCGACGTCCGAGCGGTTCGGCGACCACGTCGGCGAGGTGATCGGCGCCTTGAACGCGGTGAGCGCGCGAGCCCCGTAGCCGTCGACGTCGACGACCCACAGCTCGGAGCTCTTGGCCGCCTTGGAGACGAAGGCGATCTGCGTCTGGCACACGCCCGCCTCGCCGGTGAGCTGGAGGATCACGTCGTCGGCAAAGCGGTGCACCAGGCGCCGCAACTCACCGGTCGTGCCCTTGTACTCGCTCTTTGCGATCAGGCGCCGGGCCGGGAAGTCGGAGAGCCGGCCGCTCAGCGTCAGCGTGGTGCCCTTCACGGTGAGGGTGGCGCTGACCACCGCGGTCACGCCCGGCGGCGACGCACCCGTTGCGTCCCACGCGCGGGCCACGGCGAAGACGGTCGAGTTCTCGAGGTCGTTGGCCAGGATCGGATCGGCCTCGACCGCCTTCGGGCGCGCGGTGGCACGGTCGCCGGCGGGGACGAAGCTCTCGACCAGGATGCCGATCTTGCGGTCGCTGCCGGCCTCGAGGTCGATGCGCACCTCATCCTGCGCCCGCGCAGCGGGCGCCGCCATGCACACGACGAGCGCGACGAGCGCGAGGAGTGAAACTTCACGGCGGCCCGATTTACTGATCCGAGTATTCGAAACCAAAGTGCACTCCCACCCAGTCGTTGGCGTAATCCTCGGGCAACCGCACGAGCGGGTCCGAGACGGTCACGGCGCGCAGCGCCTTCTGGTCGAAGAACGCCACGCCCGAGGACTCGGTCAACTTCACATTGCTCACGCGGCCGCCGCGATCCACCCGGAAGTAGACCGTGCAGCGAACCGGCTTGCCGCCGGTGACGATGCCCGGCGAACCGCCCCAATTCCGGTCGACCGTCGAGCGCACCGCAAGCAGCCAGTACGTCCAGCGAAAGTCGCCGTCGACGGCAACCGATCCCGACAGCCCGGCCACGCCCATCGCGACGCTCGGCAGCCCGGTTGCGCCCTGCGGCAGACCGGGCGTCGGTCGGCGCGGCGTCGCCTTCTTCGTGTCCGGCGGCCGGACGGCGTTCTTCTCGGGCGCCGCCGCTTCCTTGTCCTCCGCCTTCGGTTCGGGCGCCTTCTTGGGCGCCGGTGCGTCGGACGGCACGCCGCGCGCAGGCATCGAGCGCCCTGCCGGCAGGTTGACCAGCGCAACCTGGATCGTGTTCGGCAGCACGCGCGCCGGCGACAGCGGCACGAAGATGAACAGCACCCACACGACGAGCGCGTGCCCGAGCGCCGATGCCGCGATCGATTGGCGACTCATCGGCCCTAGCGCCGTCGCTCGACCGCGTCTGGCTCGGTGACGAGCCCCAGGTCGGTCACCCCCGCGGCGCGCACCCGGCCGATCACCTGCGCGACGACGCCGTACGGCACCTTCTGATCGGCGCGCAGGAAGACCGGGCGAGACGCGGCATCCTTCGCCTCGAGCACGCGCCCCAGCTCGGCGAGCTTGACCGGCTCCTTGTCCATGTAGATCGCACCGCTCGGATCGATCGTCAGGGTGATCCCCTCGCGCATGTCGAGCCCCTGGGCCGAGACCTTGGGCAGGTCGATGTCGAGCCCTCCCTGCAGGAACGGTGCCGTCACCATGAAGATGATGAGCAGCACGAGCATCACGTCGACCAGGGGCGTGACGTTGATCTCCGCGATCGGGGCGCGCCGATCGTCGCGCGGGGTGGCCATCATCGCGGCGCGGCCTCGAACAGCGGCGCGCTCGGCGCCTCGGTCACGCGCGCGCCGGCAGGGACGGGCCGCTTGCGGCTGCGCGCTTCGCGCATCGCCGAGTCGACGAACTCGGAGACGAAGGTCGAAGCGTCGTTGCCCAGCGAGCGCAGGCGGCCGGCCAGGATGTTGTAGGCGACGACGGCGGGGATCGCCGCGGCGAGCCCGGCGACGGTGGCGATGAGTGCCTCGGCGATGCCCGGCGCGACGACGATGAGGCTGGCCGATCCCTGGACACCGATGTTGAGGAACGCACTCATGATCCCCCACACCGTTCCCATCAGGCCGACGAACGGAGCGACCGAGCCGACGGTGGCGAGGAAGCCGACGTTCTTCTCCATGCGATCGAGCTCGTCGGAGCGGGCGCGCTCCATGGCGCGGGCGGCCAGCTCGAGCGATTCGGTGGAGAGATCCGCCGACTCGCCGCGGGGCGCCAGCAGGCCGAGGCCCTCCTGGGCGAGTCTGGCCTGCAGGGAGAGCGGGTGCTGCGAGGCCATGAGGCGCGTCTCGGCGAGGCCGGAGGCCCCGCGGAATGCAACGCGAAAGCGCCGATCGGCGGCCTGGGCGACGCTCAGCAGGCGCCAGCGATCGACCAGGATCGCCCAGGTCGCCACCGAGAGCACGATGAGCAGAAGCAGGAGGAACTTGTTGAAGCCGCCGGACTGCATGATGAGCGAGGGAACACTGGCGCGAACCCCGCCCTGCAGTGGCGCGATGAGACCTGGAAGCATGCCGTCCCTCCATGTGATGCGCGGTGCCGTCTGCCGCGCGCGATCCTTCTCTCGATGGCGGGCTTCAACGGGACGGTAGCACGGGATCGCGCGCGGTCACAACCGCGATCGGCCGCGCGGGACGCGGTCCGTTTGCGCCGAGTTGACCGCGCGACCGACCGCATTCCTTGTCCCGGCGCCGCCTGCGTGCGATCCTCACGGGATGGACCTCCTCCGACTCTTGGCGCTCCTCCTCATGTTCGCGACGGCAATCACGGTGGGCGCGCCCACAGGCCCGGCTGCCACCGCGGCCGCGCCGCCCACAGCGGGCAAACCCCGCCCGGCCGCCCCCGAGTTCACGCTGCGCGATCTGGACGGCAAGGCGGTGCGCCTGTCGGCCTACCGTGGTAAGGTTGTGTTCGTCGATTTCTGGGCGACGTGGTGCGGCCCCTGCCGGCGTGCCATCCCGCACCTCAAGAACCTGCATGCCCGCTACGGGAAGAAGGGCTTGGTCATCCTCGGTCTCTCGGTCGACCACGAGGGTGCGGGCGTGGTGCGCGACTTCGTGCGCAAGAACGCGATTCCCTGGACCACCGCCCTGGCCGACGAGAAGACCATGGATGCGTTCGGCGAGATCCGCTTCGTCCCCACGGCGTTCCTGATCGACAAGGATGGCCGGATCGTCGAGCGCTACCAGGGACTGGTAGCCGAAGAAAAGCTTGAAGCGGCGATCCGCCCGCTGCTGTAGTCTCTCCCCCGAACGCCCACCGCATCATCCGGATTCCGGAGGGGTCATGCCCCGGTCTTGCGCCCGCATCCTGCCCTGCATAGTCGCCGCGCTGATCATCGCCGCGGCCCCGGTCGGCCTGCGCGGCGGGTTCGCTCCCGCGGTCGCCCTGGCGCAGGAGGGCCCGACCTCCCCGGCCCGGTACTTTCCTCCCCCCGGCTACCGCCCCAAGGAGTTCACGCTTGTCCGCGAGGGCGGGTGGTTCCACCTGTTCTACCTCCGCGAGAACAACATCCCCAACGCCCCGACGCAGCAGTCGTTCGGGCATGCGATCTCGCGCGACCTCTACCTGTGGGCCGAGCAGGACACGATTCTCCCGGTCGTCCCCGGCACGTTCGAGGGAACGCAGGTCTGGGCACCGTCGCTGCACCGGATCGGCGCTCTCTGGTACCTGTTCTATCCCGGCATGCGGCACGAGCCGCCCGCCTACGAACTCGCCCAGACGATCACGTCCGCGACCTCGCCCGACCTGTACACGTGGACGCGGCGCGGCACACCGCTGTTCGACAACACGATCTTTCCGTGGGCTCACGTCGATCCGACCTCGGGAACGGGAAGCGACTGCCGCGATCCCTTCCTCTGGTGGGATGCGCTGCACGGCGAGTGGCTGATGTACGTGGCCGTGCGCCCGGCGGCCCAGCCGCTGAGCATGACGATCGGGATCGCCGGCTCGACCGACCTCGAGACCTGGAGCGACCGCGGCCAGATGCCGCTGGCGCTGCCGCAGGTCGCCTTCTCGGACGTCGCCGAGTCCCCACACGTGTTCAGCCGCGACGATTCGCTCCTGCTCATCCTGTGGACGACCGACGCGGGACAGTCGCTCACCTACGGTCGCTCGACCGACTCGGTGAACGGCTGGAACACGAGCCGCCGGCTGCGCAGCATGCTGGGCTACTCGACCGCCGGCTGGTGGGGCTCGGAGATGGTGCGCGACGGGGAGCGCTGGTACTTCGGAAACGTGCACAACGAGTGGATCGACCTGTGGGACGCGAAGTGGACTGCGGTCGACACCTTCCGCCTTGCCCCGCCTGATCCCCTGCAGCTGATCTCCGTGCGTTTCGATCCGGATCGCGCGTCGCCTGGCGACACGGTGCGCTTCATCGTCCATGCGGTGAACGGCGCCGGGCGCCGGCTGGCGCCGCGCTTCGTCCGCCTCGAGAGCGGTTGGTCGGCCCCTGTCCTGGCCGCCGAGCTCGCGCTGCCCGATACGCTGGACCTGACCAACGACACGACATCATTCGCCTGCGTCCTGCCGACGGCTGTCGACGGTCGCCCGTTCCTGCTCGAGGCCCAGGCGACGCTCGGCAGCACGGTGCGCGACACGATCACCTTTGTGCCCGTCGAGGACACGCCGACGGCGCCGCCGTTGTCCGACCCGGTCCCGACCCCCGTGCGCGCGGTGTTTCAGCACCCCGGAGTCATCCGCTTCGTGCGCGCTGCGGGCGCACACTTCGGAGCCTTTCGCGTCGAGGTCAGCGATGTGCGGGGGCGACGCGTGTGGGTGG
Organism: Candidatus Eiseniibacteriota bacterium; assembly: GCA_031413115.1. Lineage (GTDB taxonomy): Bacteria > Eisenbacteria > RBG-16-71-46 > RBG-16-71-46 > DASYSL01 > JANPEF01. The sequence continues at coordinate 7,075 of JANOEH010000150.1, forward strand.
GCGAAGCGGGCGGCAATTCCGGGGCGCTCGACTGGTCGACCACGGGCGGCGACGGGAGACGCGTGACGGCGGGGGTCTACTTCGCTCGAGTGCTGTGGGGTGCGGCGCGCGACACTCGCTCGTCGGCCACGCTCAAAGTGGTCGTGCTGCACTAGGCTCCGTCTGAAATTTCCGCACGGTCGCGAGGAGTTTTCAGACGGAGCCTAGCGCAGGCGCGGATCGAGCGCGAGGAGCAGGAGCTCCGCCGGATCATCGACCGACAGGAGCGCCCCGCGCAGCGCGCGGCGGGCACCCCCCGTGGGCTGGGCGCCCCCACCCGCGAGGATGAGGACCGGCCGCCCCGGCGCGAAGTCGCGGCCCCGGCGCAGGGCTTCGGGCCACTCGGACGACGGCCGTGCTCCCGCAAACACGATTGCGCACACCGCGTCGAGGTCCGGATCACCCGCCAGCTCGTCGACCGACGCCACCTGCGCGACCTCGGCCCCGAGCACCTGCGCGCACAGGAAGACACTCGGCGGAATCCGCTCCACGGCCGTGGCTTCCACCACCAGCAGGCGCAACCCGGGCGAGGCAACGGGTGCGACCGCCACGACCGGCTCCGGAGGCGTCGCCGGGCGCACCGGTGGCGGCGTGTACGTTGGCGGCGGTACGATCGGGAGCGGGGTCTCGGCAGGACGCTCCGGCGCGGGGGGGAACGCGGGGTCCGTCGCCGGTGTCGCGGCACCCGGCATGCGCGGGCTGCCGAGAGCGATCAGGCGCCGCGCGCCCTCGACGACACCGCGCGCCACGTGCTGCTCGACCGCCTCGAGCGTGTCGGCGGTGCGATCGGTGCTGCGCTCCCACTCGCGCACGTGCGCGTCACAGTAGGGACAGAGCTCGCGATGCGCTCGGCGCGCCTCGCGCCCGGCACGAGCGCCGCCGCCCGGCAGCAGGTCGGCGCGCAGCTCCGGCCACGGCGGGCAGGCGCCGCGTTCGGCTCGTGCGGAACGCAGGCGTTCCCGAAGGGCCTCGAGATCAAGGCCGGGCGTGGAATCAGGGTCAGGCAGCGGGGTGGGCGGCATCATCCGGGGGTGATCGGCATGAATTGTGGTCCGCTGAAGGCGGATCGCAACTCTATTTGACTCATCCGGGTACCACATTCATTTGAGATCACTTCACAAGCCCTCAGCCAGGCGGCCAGGCCAGGCGGCGTCCGCCCAGCAGGTGAAAGTGGAGATGGCCGACCGATTGCCCTCCCTCGGGCCCCGTGTTCGCCACGAGCCGGAAGCCGCGTCCGGGCTCATCCAGACCCTCGGCCCGCGCGACCCGCCGGGCGGTTGCGAGCAGCGCCGCCGCGAGCGCGGCGTCCTCGCCCCCGTCGTCGGCCGCCAGCTCGGCCAGCGAGCCGACGTGGCGCCGCGGCACGACCAGCACATGCACGGGCGCCTGCGGGTCGAGGTCGCGGAACGCGATCACACGGTCGTCGGCGTGCACTATCGTCGCCGGGACCTCCCCCATCGCGATGCGGCAGAAGATGCAGTCACTCATGCGTTCGCTCCACCGTTGCCAGAAACGGAACGACCCCGCAACCGTGCAGCGCCGAGGCGCGCACGGGCGGGGTCTCCGAAGTGTGGTGCCCGGGGCGAGATTTGAACTCGCACGGGGTTACCCATACGCCCCTCAAACGTACGTGTCTACCAGTTCCACCACCCGGGCACTCGTCCTGCGATCGCCGAAGACGTCTCGAGGAGGGCGACCCCGCGCTTGCGCGCGGAACAACGGATCAGCGGCCCCCGCCTGGGGCGGGAGCCGGCACTACGTCGGTCGGTACGGGCGCGGGCGCAGTCTGCTGCGGGGTCGCCGGCGGCGAAGTCGGCAGGGCCTGCGGCGAAGCCGGCGTGCCAAGGCCACCGGCACCCGAGGGTGCTCCTATCGGTGCGCCGGACGGTGCCCCGGCCGGAGCGGCGCGACGCGCCTCTTCCTGCAGGAGGCTCCGCGTGGCCGGACGCGTCACACCGCCGGTGAGGGCGAGCGTGAGCGACGTGACGAAGAACAGGAAGCCAAGCACCATGGTCGCGCGCGTGAGCACGGTGGCCGCACCGCGGCCGCCGAAAACGGTCGTGGCGCCGCCGCCACCGAAGGCACCGGCCAGCCCGCCGCCCTTCCCCGACTGGAGAAGGATGACGACGATCATCAGGAAGCAGACGAGCACGTGAATCGAGAGAACGAATCCGAACATGCGAACCTCGGGGCCAAAACGACGGGGGGCCCTCGAAGAAGGCCCCGAACACGCCTCAAAACATCGCATGCGCCCGCCCCCGGCGTCAACCGCTTCAATGCCCCCCCCGGCTGTCCCCGGCGGCCCGCACGATGGGCAGGAACGACGCGGGTTCGAGCGAGGCGCCCCCCACCAGGGCACCGTCGATCTCGTCCTCGGCGAACAGGGCCGCCGCGTTGTCGCCCTTGACCGATCCCCCGTAGAGGATGCGCAGCGTCTCGGCCGCGGCGCCCCAGCGGGCCCGGGCTCGATCGCGCAGCGCTGCGTGCGCCTCGACGGCCTGGCCCGGCGTCGCGTTGCGCCCGGTGCCGATCGCCCACACGGGCTCGTAGGCCAGCACGAGCCGCGGCAGGTCGCCTGCCGTCAGCACGCCCGGCCCGGCCTCGAACTGGGTGAGGAGCACGTCGATCGTCTTCCCGGCGTCGCGCTCGGCCAGCGACTCGCCGACGCAGACGATGGCGGTGAGGCCGGCGTCGACCGCGGCGCGCGCCTTCTTCGCCACGGTCGCATCGGTCTCGGCGAAGAACTGGCGCCGCTCGGAGTGCCCGACGATCACGCAGCGACAGCCGGCCGAGACGAGCATCGGCGCCGAGACCTCGCCGGTCCATGCACCCGTGCTCTCCCAGAACACGTCCTGCGCGCCGAGCCGGATCGGCGTGCCGGCGAGCAGGTACGACACCTCGCTGAGCGCGGTGAACGGCGGGCACAGCACGACGTCGCAGCCGGGCGCGGGCAGCAACTCGGCGAGCAGCGCGCGCACGAGCCGCGGCGCCTCGTCGTTGGTCTTGTGGAGTTTCCAGTTGCCGGCGACCAGCCGCCGGCGCAACGAGCTCACGACTCGACCGCGGTCACCCGCTTCGACAGCGCAGCGACCCCGGGCAGCACCTTGCCCTCGAGGAACTCGAGCGACGCGCCGCCGCCGGTCGACACGTGGCTCACGCGATCGGCGAGCCCGCTCTGCTCGAGGGCCGCCGCCGAGTCCCCCCCGCCGACGACGGTGATCGCGTCGCGCTCGCGCGTCAGCGCGGCCAGCGCGCGCGCCACGGCCAGCGTACCGTGGGCGAACGCGGGTTTCTCGAAGATGCCCATCGGCCCGTTCCACACGACGGTGCGGCAGTCGCCGAGCACGCCGGCGAACAGCGACTCGGTCTCGGGTCCGATGTCGACGCCGTAGCCCTTCTCGGGCAGCGCCTGCACGGTGTGCACGCTCACCGGCTGGTCGCCGTCGAGGCTCGCCGACCAGCGCATGTCGACCGGCAGCACGACGTCGACGTCGGCGGCGCGGGCGCGATCGAGAAACGTCTTCGCCATGGGAACGAATGCATCCTCGACCAGCGACTGCCCCGTGCGCAGCCCCTGCGCGCGCAGGAAGGTGAACGTCATGGCGCCGCCGACGAGCACGCGGTCGCAGATGTCGACCAGGTGCTCGAGCACCGGCATCTTGGTCGAGATCTTGGCTCCACCCAGGATCGCCGCGAACGGCCGCGCCGGCTCGAGCAGCGCGCGGCCCAGGTACTCCAGTTCCTTCTGCATGAGGAATCCGGCCGCGGCCGGCTTGAGGCGCTCGGGCACCCCGACGGTCGAGGCGTGCGCGCGGTGCGCGGTGCCGAACGCGTCGTTGACGTAGACCTCGCCCAGGCGCGCCAGCGCTTCGGCGAAGGCGGGATCGTTCGCCTCCTCGCCGGCGTGGAAGCGCAGGTTCTCGAGCATCAGGCACTGCCCCGGCTTGAGCGCCAGCGCCAGGGCCGCGGTCGCCTCGCCGATGCAATCGGGTGCCAGCGGCACGGGCTGGCGCAGCAGGCGCGACAGGCGCGCCGCGACCGGTGCCAGCGACGCCTTCGGATCCGGCCCTCCCTTCGGCCGACCCAGGTGCGACATGAGGATCACGGCCGCGCCCTTCTCGATCAAGTAGCGCAGCGTGGGCAGCGTCGCCGTCAGGCGCGTGTCGTCGGCCACGGCGCCCTCGGAGTCGAGCGGCACGTTGTAGTCCACGCGTACGAGGACGCGGCGACCGTCGACATCGAGGTCGCGCAGCGTCATGCGATCGAGCGGCGATCCCATGGAGCCTCCGGGAAGGAGAACGACGCCTAGAGGCGCCCGATCAGGTCGACGACGCGGTTGGAGAAGCCCCACTCGTTGTCGTACCAGGAAAACACCTTCACCATCGTGCCGTCGAGCACCGCGGTGAGCAGCCCGTCGACGATCGACGAGTGCGGATCGCCGATGATATCGCTCGAGACGATCGGCGCCTCGGTGTAGCGCAGGATACCGGCCAGCGGGCCCGCTGCGGCGGCCGCCGCGAACGCGGCATTGACGGCCTTCGCGTCGGTCGGCTGCTTGACGATGCAGGTGAGGTCGACGACCGAACCGTCGGGCACCGGGACGCGCATGGCCACGCCGTCGAGGCGGCCGGCCAGTTCAGGCAGCACCAGGCCGATCGCCTTCGCCGCGCCGGTCGAGGTGGGGATCATGTTGCACGCCGCCGCACGGGCGCGGCGCAGGTCCTTGTGCGGAAGATCGAGGATCTTCTGGTCGTTGGTGTAGGCGTGGGTCGTGGTCATGAACCCGCGCTCGATGCCGAAATGTTCGTGCAGCACCTTGGCCACGGGCGCGAGACAATTCGTGGTGCACGAGGCGACCGAGACGACCTCGTGCTTGCCCTTCACGTAGGCCGCGTCGTTGACGCCCAGCACGATCGTCGAGTCGGCACCCTTGGCCGGCGCCGAGACGGCGACGACGCGCGCGCCGGCCGTGCGGTGCGCGATCGCCTTGTCGCGATCGGTGAACAGCCCGGTGGCCTCGAGCACGACGTCGACGTCGACGCCCAGGTCCTTCCACGGCAGCTCGGCGGGATCCTTCACCCGGAGCACGCGGATGACGTCGTTCCCGATCCGGATCGACTCGCCCTCGGCCTTCACCGGCTCGGGCCACGTGCCGTGCACCGAATCGTACTGCAGCAGGTGCGCCAGCGTCGGTGCGTCGGTGACGTCGTTGACGGCCACAAAGTCGATCGCCGCACCGCGCTTCTTCGCCGCCCGCACGACCAGGCGACCAATGCGCCCGAAACCGTTGATCCCCACCTTTACCGCCATCCGCGACCTCCGTGGTGACTCAGCCCGAAACGCCCTGGATCATGTCATAGAACGAACGTGGAACCTGCTTCAACGTGCCGGTCGCCTCGGCCAGCGGGACGGACACGATCCCCGTTCCTCGCAACGCGACCATGACGCCGAACTGCTTCTCCTGCACGAGTTCTGCTGCCCGCACGCCGAAGCGTGTCGCCAGCACGCGGTCGTACGCCGAGGGGGCACCGCCCCGCTGGATGTGGCCCAGCACCGTGCTGCGTACCTCGACGCCGGTCTCCTGCTCGATCCGCGCCGCGAGGCGCTCGGCGATGCCGCCGAGACGGGCGTGGCCGAACGAGTCGGTCTCGGTCGAGAGCGTAATCTCGCCCGAGGTGTCGAGGGTGGCACCTTCGGAGACGACGATGATCGTGTATGAACCTTGCGCCTTGCGCCGCGTTACCACATCACACACGGCCGTCACGTCGATCGGAAACTCGGGCAGCAGCGTGACGTGCGCGCCGCCGGCAAGCCCCGCGTAGCCGCCGATCCAGCCAGCCTGGCTGCCCATCACCTCGACCACGAACGTCCGGCCGTGCGAGCGTGCCGTGGTGTGCAGGCGATCGAGCGCCTCGGCGCAGATGTTGATCGCCGTGTCGAAACCGAACGTGTAGTCGGTGCCGGAGAGGTCGTTGTCGATCGTCTTGGGCACGCCGATGACGGACAGGCCGGCCGCGGCCAGCTTCGTCGCCACGCCCAGCGTGTCGTCACCGCCGATGGCCACCAGCGCGTCGAGCCCCTGCGCCTGCCAGGCCGTGCGGACGGCCTCGAGGCCGCCCTCGGTCTTGAGCGGATTGGTGCGCGAGGTGCCGAGCACCGTGCCGCCGGTGTTCCACAACTCCTCGACGTCGGCGGGCGCGAGCGGCCGGACCAGGCCGTCGAGCACGCCGCGCCAGCCCCGCAGGAAGCCGATCGTCTCGCCGCCGTTCTGGACGTGGCGCAGCACGAAGCCCCGCAGCACGGCGTTGAGGCCCGGGCAGTCGCCTCCGCCGGTCAGGATGCCGACCCGCATGGGAACGATCCCTCGTTGAAAGGTTGAAAAGAAGCGGTTCGCGAAGGCAGCGCCCGGACTCTAGGTCGTCCGGACCGGGGGGTCAAGGGGTGCGGATCACTCGCTCGAATAGCCCAGCGTGTAGTTTCCGTAGCCCTGCTCGTCGACGAAGACGAACTTGCGCTGCATGCGGCGCTGCGAGCCACCCTGCACGCGCTCCTGCTGAGATTCGAAGAGGCGAATGTAGGTCCACACCTCGAACGGCCGCTCGTCCGTGCCGATTGAAAGCGGCTTGCGGAGCTGGACCGCGGAGGGATCGTCGTCGACGACGGCGATCTCGCGCGCCACCTGCTGCACGGTGGCGCCGCCGACGGGCATGACCTGCTGGCGGATCTCGTCCGGCTCGCCGAAGCGCACGTAGATGCGCCCGCGATCCGACAGCATGCCCTTGACCACGCCCTGAAGCCCGAAGTGGTCGTTGGCATAGCGCACCCGCTCGTAAAACTTGTCGCGCTCCTCGTTCTGCGCGGAGAGCGGCGTCGGGTCGCGATCCCGCCAGTAGCGGTCGAGGTAGGCCTCCTGCTCACCGGCGGTGAACTCGGCGTACCGCTCTTCGAGGTCGGCGTCGTCGAGCAGGAAGTGCGCCTCCTCGAGGAACTCGCGGGGATCGCGCTCCCACGACTCGGCCCGCCACGCGACATTGAAGCGGTTCATGGCCCGCGCCGTGGCGGCGCCCTGCGCCACCGCGACCTCGAGGTCGTAGGCGCCGGCCGGCAGCGTCGAGACATCGAAGCCGAAGCGCCCGGACCACGGTTCCTGCTCGTCGACGACTACGGAATCGACGATGGCCAGCAGTCGCCCCTCGATCGTGCGCACGCGGGCGACCACCGTCGCCGGCCCCATCGCCTGCGGCGCCGGCCGCACCTCGAAGTAGGCGCGCGCAACCGGCGCGTACAGACCGTAGGTGCGATCGGGATCGGGCAGAATGAGCGTGCCGCCCGGCGTGCGCCGAAACGAGCGCGCGCCGCGAGAATCGGCGCTGTCGATCGCGGCAGCCGGCCAGGCCAGCATGGGCGTGCCCAGCGCCAGTGAATCGGCCGGGAACGCGGCGATGCGGACCAGGCCCTCGGCCGAGCCCTTCTCCGGGACTCTGCGCCCGACGTAGGCGAGGCCGGTCTTGTTCTTCTGCAGGTCCTCGAGCTTCACGACCAGCTGGTGCAGCCCCGGCGGGACGGCGAACGTCTGGACGAGCAGGTGCCCCGGGCTGTAGCCGCTCGGCGCGCGCGGCGGAGCCGTGACCCGCAGCCTGCGTGACTCGCCCAGCTCCTTCTGGCCAAAGCGGGTGCGGAACTCGACGGTGAGCCTGAGGTCAGCGACGATCGAGTCGCCGCGATCGAGATAGCGGAGCTGGTCGCCGGGAATGCGCAGTGCGACGTCGAGTCGGGAGCGCCCGTCGCCGTCGTGCCCGGGCGAAGTCACGATGTCGGTGATGAACAGCAAACGACCTTCGCTCCGCCACGGCAGGGGTCGCTCCCGATCGGGATCGATCCCGGCCGGGGCGTCCCCCGCCGTCCCCGCCACGAGGACGAGGAGGGCGGCGACGAGGGTCGTGTTCAGGCGCTTGCGCGTCGCGCGATCCTAGAAGCGGACCCGGAGCGAGAAGCGGTGCGCGGAACCGAGCGTCTTCATGTCCGTGTAGGCATAATCGAAGTTCGCGTTCGTCCTGAGCGCGGAGATCGGGAAGCGTACGCCGGCGCCGGCCGCGAAGCCCTCGGTGTCGTAGTTCAGGTTCATGCCCGAACGCAGGAACAGGAAGTCCTTGTAGGCGTACTCGGCGCCGACGTTTGCGCGCTCGGCGTTGTCGGGCGGGTGCGAGAACTCGAACGAGCCGATCAGCTTGCTGGTGCTGGTGGAGATGAGGTCAGCCGACGTGCCGACGCGGAACACGGTCGGGACGCGCGCCTCGCGCTCGATGAACTGGACCTGGCCGCCGATGCTCTGGATGGCGAAGCCGATCTTCATGCCCGCGACGCCGACGTCGTACAGGGTCCCGAGGTCGAACGTGATCGTCTCCTGTGTGAACTCGGCGAGTCCCATGCGCACCAGGTTGATGTTCGCGCCGGCCGAGAACTTGTCCGTGAACGAACGCGCGTAGGTGGCGCCGAACGACGTGTAGCCGGCGTCGAAGTACACGCCGGTACCGTCGGGGCGGAACGAGTCGCGCACCGGCTGGTCGTCGATGGTCAGCGACCGGGCATTGACCGCCCAGATGCCGGGGATCTTGCCGATCTTGAAGGCGAGCACCGCCTGGTCGACCGCCACGTCGGCCGGCCACGTCAGGTGGTTGACCTGCACGTTCGTCTCTTCCTCGTTCAGGCGCGCGATCCCCGCCGGATTCCAGAACACCGCCGTGGGGTCGTCGGCGATGGCGACGAAAGCGCCGCCCATGCCTGCCGCGCGAGCGCCAATTCCGATCTTGAGGAACTGGCCGTCGAACGTGCCGACCTTCTCGAAGATCTCGGCGGCGCGCGCATCCGCGGCCGCGAGGCTCAGCACGGTCAGCGCGATCAGGGTCCGCTTCACTCTGGCTCCTCCTCCTGTGGGGCGGTGCGTCGAAGGCTCCGCCGAACTCCGCCTCAGCGGATGATGACGAACTTGCCCTGCGACGTTCCCGCGTCCGACTCGACGCTGAACATGTAGATGCCGCTCACCACGTCCTGGCCGTTGCGCGAGATCAGGTTCCAGGACGCCTGACCGTCGTCAGCATTTTCCTTCTGCAGCTTCCCGCTGACCTGCGTTTCGTCGCTCGTGATCTCTTCCACCAAATCGCCCGAGATGGTGAAGATCCTGAGCGTCCACCGCCCCTGCGGCATGTTGAAGAAGTCGACTTTGGTGCCGGTCGGATCCGAGGC